>NZ_CP146275.1:2785337-3088600 GCF_037044555.1 Pelagibacterium nitratireducens | reverse complement strand
GGTTCGGCCATGTGGTGGTAGAAGCCGACCGCTCCGAGCATGAATTGACCCGCATCGCCGGCCGTATCCGCCAGCATCGCGTTTCGGTCGTCCTTTCGCTCGAAGGGCTGGAGGCCGAAGCCCAGATGCGTGCCGCAGCCGCCTTTTTGGGTGGGCTTTTCGATGCCGACCGCGATTTCTGGTATCCCATGCTGGTCGTTGTCGATGAAGCCCAGCTTTTTGCGCCCTCCTCGGGCGGCGAAGTTTCCGACGAGGCGCGAAAACTTTCGCTTGGCGCCATGACCAACCTCATGTGCCGTGGCAGAAAGCGTGGCCTGGCCGGCGTCATCGCCACCCAGCGCCTTGCCAAGCTTGCCAAGAACGTCGCCGCCGAAGCGTCCAACTTTCTCATGGGCCGCACCTTCCTCGATATCGATATGGCCCGCGCTGGCGATCTGCTCGGCATGGACCGGCGCGGCACCGAAATGTTCCGCGATCTCGAAAAGGGCAATTTCGTTGCGCTTGGTCCCGCGCTCGCCCGTCGCCCGTTGCCCATCCGTATCGGTGCGGTCGAAACCAATGCCCGCTCCACATCGCCCAAGCTGATGCCTCTGCCTGAAACCGGTGCCGACGCCGCCGATCTCATTTTCACCCCCGGCGCCGAGGAAGAAACCCGCCCCCTCCCGCGCCGCACCGTCCAGCCCGCGCCGCGCCCCACGGCCGATATTCTGGCTCAACTGAGCCAACCCGCCCCCAAGGCGGACCCTGAGCCGGCAAGCCTCTTCCCCGAAATCGACGAGGCCGAGCGCGCCGCCCTGATCGATGCGGTACTGGTCGAAATCCTCGAAGACCCGGACGCCAGCTTCCGCTCGGTCGCCGTGCTTTATCAGGATTTCCTGGTCCGTTGCCGCATCCGCCGCGTGCCGGGCACGCCGCCCGATCTCAATGATTTCAAACGCCGCTTTGCCGTCGCCCGCGCCGGTGTCGATACAGCCGCCGCCGAGTCCGACGTCTGGAAAACAGCCCTCGATCTGGCCCGCACCCTGCCCGAAGATCTGCAGGGCGTGTTCCTCATGGTCGCCCGCGCCGCTGTTGAAAAATTGCCCTGTCCATCCGACGCGACGCTGGCCCGCGCCTATGGCTCGCACTCGGCCTCCCGCGCCCGGCGGCTCCTGACCTATTTCGAGGATCGCGGCCTGATCGTTCTGCGCGAGGATTTTTCCAACCGCCGCATCGCCGCCTTCCCCGACCTTTCCTGCGAAACCGCCCCCGGCGACGCCAACGCCCCGGCCGAAAGCCCCGACGGCAGGGCCGCTGCGGAATAGTCCGGCCTTTCCCAACGCCCCGCCTTTTTGCTCCACGCTTCCCCCTCTGTCATTCCGGGCGAAGACCCGGGATCCAGTACCCCCAGCGTCCATGACTGTTGTGCCAACCTCGCCCGTTCGCACCCGCCAAAATCGCCAAATCTCCGCTTTTGACGAAATCTCCCCTTGCTCATGCGCCATCCCCCGCTAGGTTCGCCCCATGATCCTTGCACTCGACATCGGCGGCAGCGCCATCAAGGCAGCTTTTGCGCACGATGCCCGCTCCATCGTGCCGATGGGCCGCATCGAAACCCCGCGCAACGATTTCGCGGCCTTTGTTGAAACCCTGCGCGGCATTCTGGCCGGGGCGCCCGAGCGCCCCGATGCCATCTCGATTTCCATCTGCGGGGTCGTCGATATCGAGACCGGCAAAATGATCTGCGCCAACGTGCCCTGTATCGATGGCCGCGTTCTCGACGCCGATCTGTCAGAAGCGCTCGAACTTCCCGTTTCCATCGCCAACGATGCCGATTGTTTTGCCCTGGCCGAAGCCGGGCTTGGGGCAGGGCAGGGGCATGACGTCGTGTTCGGCATCATCCTGGGCACCGGCGTCGGTGGCGGCCTCGTCGTCGAAGGCCGTCTCGCCAACCGTCGCGGCGGCTATGCCGGCGAATGGGGCCACGCAACCATTCTCGCCACGACCGCCGGCGATCCGCCGCTCGCCATCCCCCACTTCCAGTGCGGCTGTGGCCGCATGGGGTGTGTCGATACCGTGGGCGGGGCGCGCGGGCTGGAAAAGCTGCACATGCATTTGACCGGCCAGGCCCGTGACAGCCGCGAAATCGTCGTCGGCTGGGCCGGACGCGACGAAGCGGCCAGCCGCACCATGGACGTCTATGTCGATCTGGTCGCCGCCCCGCTGGCTCTTGCGGTCAACATCACCGGCGCGTCCATCGTGCCCGTCGGCGGCGGCATGGCCGGAGCGCCCGGTCTGATCCCCGCACTCGACGCCGCCGTGCGCGCGTCCATCCTGCGCAAGCTCGACCGCCCGCTGATCGTCCCCGCCCAATGCGCCACCGAACCCGGCCTTGTCGGCGCCGCGCTTTTGGGGCTGGACCGGTTTGCCTATGCCTGAACCCATTCTCGAAATCTGCGTCGATGACGCTGCCGGCCTCGCCGCCGCCATATCCGGCGGCGCTGACCGCATCGAACTCTGCTCCTCCCTTGCCCTCGGCGGCCTTACGCCCACTCCCGGCCTGATGGCTCTCGCTGCCACGTCCCCCATTCCCGTCTACGCCATGATCCGCCCACGCGCCGGCGATTTCGTCTTTTCCCAGGAAGATGTGGCGACCATGCAAACCGATATCGACGCTGCCCGCTCAGCCGGTCTCTCCGGCGTCGTCCTCGGCGCCACCCATCCCGATGGCAGGCTCGATACCGCAATCCTTGAGCGCCTTGTCACCCGCGCCAGCGGCCTTGGTCTCACTTTGCACCGCGCCTTCGATCTGGCTCCCGATTTCCCCGCCGCCATCGATACCGCCATCGACCTGGGGTTTAAGCGCATCCTCACCTCCGGCGGCGCCCCCCGCGCCATCGACGGGCGCGACGCCCTGCGCACCATCATCGCCCACGCCGCCGGCCGCATCGCCATCATGGCCGGCTCCGGCGTCACCGCCGACAACGCCGAAATCTTCCTCGCGCTCGGCCTCACCGACCTCCACGCCTCGGCCAGCCGCCCAATCGAAACGCCCACCGGCCGCGCTGCCGATCTGGGCTATGTCGCACCGGGCATGAAGCGCACCGATGTCGAACTGGTGGCCGCCCTCAAGCGGGCGATGACGGTGGCTTGAGTTGACCCCCACACCCTCGCTGCCCCGGGCTTGACCCGGGGCCCATGCACGCGACCGCGCCCTCCAGTGGCTGGGCAGACCGCTAGGTCTCCGGGACAGCGATGGCGGGGTAATCCGCCCATCCTCCCCACCCGCCGTCATCCCGGGCGAAGACCCGGGATCCAGTACCCCCAGAGCCAGTGGTTTGATCTCCAGCATGGCGCGCACCCCGCGCTTAACGGTTGGCAATCGCACGGCGGCGCAATAGCGTGCGCCGCAACCGCGACGGACACCTCAGCATCCACTGACCGCCTGGTCTTTGATGGCAGGCACTACTCCGTCCCCGAAGCCCTGACGCGCGGCTGGTAGAGAGCCAGCAGAAATAGTAGGAGACGCCCATGTTGTCGTGGCCATCGTTACCCACAGACAATCTGTACAAATTTCAGGCAATTGCTGGTCTGGTGTTGGTCGTTGTTAGCTCCATTTTTATGTATTTGCGAGTTTCAGAGAATGCGCTGGAAGTTGCTAGAATTTCGGCTGTGATCTCATCATACGAAACGCTGCTTGAAAGGGATGCCGAAGAAATTCGGGCCTTTCGTGAGCAGCTTGAGAGCCGAGAGGCAGAGAACGATTTTGATAGTGTTGATTTTGAAGGTTTGCAGTTGCGCCTTTCTCAATTTGAAGAGTTGGAACGACAACATCGAGAATCCGCAGCCCGCATAAGCGAAGATTCTGCACTCAGCAGGGCCAGAGTGGATAACACAGCGATGGTTCGTGGTCCGTTGTTCGCAATGGCCATTGCCGGCTTCGTATTTATGCTTCATGGGTTCTGGTTATGGTACGCCCGCGTGCAGGTCCATCAGGATAAGCTTCTGCGTCTGCAAGTCGAAAAAATTGCTTCTGATCTCAGCAAGCTCGATGAATAGCGACCGCTTCGTGAAGTTCCATTCTTTGGCTACACAGCCAATTCTGCCCATCGACACCGTCCTCCCCGCGCTCGCATCCGCGCTTGAGGACAATGGGCGCGCCGTCCTTGTCGCCCCACCCGGCGCGGGCAAGACGACCCGCGTGCCTTTGGCCCTGCTCAATGCCCCATGGCGCGCCGAGGGCAAGATCGTCATGCTCGAACCGCGCCGCCTTGCCGCCCGCGCCGCCGCGCGCCGCATGGCCCAGACGCTGGGCGAACAGGTCGGTGAAACCGTGGGCTACCGCGTCCGGCTCGATACGAAAATCTCTGCAAGAACCCGCATCGAAGTGGTCACCGAGGGCGTCTTTACCTCCATGGTGCTTGACGATCCCGAACTGACCGGCATCGCTGCCATCCTGTTCGACGAATTTCACGAACGCAGCCTCGATGGCGATCTCGGCCTCGCCCTCACCCTCGATGCCACGGCCCTGCGCGAGGATTTGCGCATCCTCGTCATGTCGGCAACGCTCGATGGCGCGGCGGTGGCAACCCTGCTCGGCGATGCCCCTGTCATCGAAAGCCAGGGCCGCGCCTTCCCCGTCGATACCCGCCATATCGTCCCCGATGCCAATGCGCGCATCGAACACGCGGTCGCCGCCGCCACCCGCCGCGCGCTGGCCGAGGAGACCGGCTCGATCCTCGTTTTCCTTCCCGGCCAGGCCGAAATCCGCCGCACCGCCGAAGCGCTGTCACCCATCATTGGCCCCGACACCGACATCGCTCCCCTTTACGGCCAACTCACCCCCGCCGAACAGGATCGCGCCATCCAGCCCGCCGCGCCCGGCCGCCGCAAGATCGTGCTTGCCACCGCCATCGCCCAGACCTCCCTGACCATCGAAGGCGTGCGGATCGTTATCGATTCCGGCCTCTCCCGCCTGCCGGTCTATGAGCCCAACACCGGCCTGACCCGGCTCGAAACCCGCCGCGTTTCCCGCGCCAGTGCCGATCAGCGCCGTGGCCGGGCAGGGCGCACCGAACCGGGCGTGTGCTACCGGCTCTGGCACGAGGGTCAGACCCAAAGCCTTCCGCCCTTCGATCCGCCCGAAATCCTGCAGGCCGATCTGACAGATCTCGTTCTCGATCTCGCAAGCTGGGGTGTCACCGATCCAACTACCCTTGCCTTCCTCGATTCTCCACCGGCCCCCGCATGGTCCGAGGCTGTCGATCTTTTGCAAAATCTCGACGCGCTTGACGCCGCCGCCCGCATCACGCCCCACGGCACTTTGCTGGCCAAACTGCCCCTCCACCCGCGCCTCGGCCACATGATCGTGCGCGCCGCGACCGAAGGCACGGCCATGGATGCGGCCCTGCTCGGAGTGCTCGCCGGCGAACCCGGCCTTGGCGGCAACGCCATAGATCTCGCCGATCGCTTCGAGCGCCTGCGCCGCGACAATTCCAAACGCGCTGCTGAAGCCAAAGCGCTCGCCACCCGCTGGTCCAAAGCCGCTGGCGGGGCGAGCCAGCTTTCCGGCGCCGATCTGGCCCGCCACCTCGCCCGCGCCTATCCCGACCGCGTCGCCCAACAGACCGGCCCCGGCCGCTTCCGTCTCGCCAATGGCCGTCAGGCCCGCATCGATGAGACCGAGCGCCTGGCGCGCGAAAAATTCCTCGTCATAACCGAAATGACCGGCGCCGCCGCCAGCGCCCATATCCGCGCCGCCATCGCCATCGATCGAAACGACATCGAGGATATCTTCACAAGCCATATCCAAACCGCAACCGAACTGGCCTTCGATCCCACAGCCCGCGCCGTCCGTGCCCGCCGCCAGCGCCGCCTCGGCGCCCTGCGCCTTGAAGATGGTTCCGCCGCCATCGACGATCCCGCCGCCGCCGCGCCCATGCTGGCCAAAGGCATCGCGCAGATCGGCGTTGAAAAGCTTCCCTGGACCCGCGACCAGCGCACCCTGCGCGAGCGCGCCGGTTTCCTCCATCGCACCATGGGCGCCGATTGGCCCGACCTTTCCGACGCGGCGTTGGCTGAAAACGATGCCGCCTGGCTCGTCCCCCACATCGCCGGCCTGTCGCGCCTCGACGCCATCACCCCCGACCACCTCTCTGCCGCCCTGTTCGATCTCTTGCCCTGGGACAGGCGTGCGCAGATGGAAACGCTTTTGCCTTCCCATTTCCCCGTTCCCTCGGGCAGCAATATCCCCATCGACTATGCAGCGGAAAACGGGCCGGTCCTCGCCGTGCGCGTCCAGGAATTGTTCGGCCTCGATACCCACCCCGCCATCGCCAATGGCAAGGTGCCGCTGCTGCTCTCGCTGCTTTCCCCTGCCCATCGCCCCATCCAGACCACGCGCGACCTTCCCGGCTTCTGGCGTGGCTCCTGGTCCGATGTCGCAAAGGATCTGAAAGGCCGCTACCCCCGCCACTACTGGCCCGACAATCCCCTCGCCGCCCAACCAACCAACCGCGCCAAGCCGAAAAGCTAGGGGCTAGGGTGCGGGGGACAGGTCAGGGCTGAGCGAAAGCGACGCTTTTCGAGCACCGGAACGGAGCGTACTTCCAGTACGTGAGCACCGGAGCGCAGGAAAGTGCCGCTTGCAGCCGGCCATCACCTGAACCCCCGCACCCTAGCTCGCCTTGCGCCAGCTCTGGCTGGCGACGAACTGGGTTATCGCGTCCCCATCCATGGGTCGGGCAATGGCATAGCCCTGCAGCGCCGAACAGCCCATATCGGCGAGAATTGTGGCGTGCTCGAAGCTCTCCACACCCTCGGCAATCGCCTCGATTCCCAGCGACGTGCCGATTTCGATGATCGAGCCGACCAGCCGGCGCTGACCTGCCGAACTGGTGATCGGCATCACGAGCTGCCGGTCGATCTTGAGCCGCGTCGGGCGCAATTGCAGAAGCGAGACGATCGAAGCGTATCCTGTGCCGAAATCGTCGATCTCGATGTCGATGCCCAGATCCCTGATCTGGTCGATATTGAACGAGACCAGCGTGTCGCGCTCGTCGAGATAGATCGATTCGATCAATTCGAACGACACCGTGCCCGGTTCGATCTCCAGCGCCTTGAGCGTATCGATCAGCCCCTCGTCATTGAGCCGCCGCGCCGAAACATTGACCGAAACCCGCGGCACGCTTAGCCCTGCCGCCTTCCATTTCCTGTGCTGGGCCAGCGCCTGCTCGAGGATCAGCTTGTCGATGGCCGCAACCACGTTGAGGTCCTCGGCAATCGCCATGAACGCATCGGGCGTCAGCATGCCCCTTATGGGATGGTTCCAGCGCGCCAGCGCTTCCATGCCAACGATGTCGAGGGTCTTTGCGTCCACCTGAGGCTGGTAGAACGCGACGAATTCGTTGTTCTCCAGCCCCGACAGGATATCGTCGGCCACACGCTTGGCGGTGATGATTTCGGCCTGCAATTCTTCCGAGAAAAATTCGGCCCGGTTCCGGCCACGCTCCTTGGCACGATAAAGCGCGATATCGGCATTGACCAGCACCTGCTTGGCCGGCGTTGTCGAAACATCGCCGCCCGCAATGCCGATCGAAACGCCGAACCGGCATTCATGGCCCTGGTAGGAGACCGGCTTGCGCATGGCGGCGATGATCCGCTCGGCCATGGCGCGCAATTCGGCATCCGATTTCTCCCCGATGCACAGGATCACGAATTCATCGCCCCCGATCCGCGCCACGAAGTCCGATGGCCGCACCGAACCCCTGAGCACTTCGGCCGCATGGATCAGCATGGCGTCGCCCGCGGCATGGCCCAGCGTATCGTTGATCTGCTTGAAGCGATCCAGATCGATATGCTGGATCGAGACATAGCCGCCATCGTGCGCGCTGCGCTTGGTGTGCATGTCGAGAATTTCGTCGAGATAGCGCCGGTTGGGCAGCCCGGTCAGCGGGTCGTGCATGGCGTTGTGCTCGATGCGCGCCTTGGCGGTCTCCAGCTCGAAATTTTTCGCCTCGGCCTGCGTCTTGGCCCGCAGCAGCGCCTCTGACAATTTGGCGTCGGGCGTTGCGTCCCAATTGACCCCCACGATGCGTGGAGAGGTTCCCTGATCCTGATAGACCGAGCCGATCGCCCTGATGTGGCGCGTTTCGCCCTCGGGGGTCACGATGCGGTAATTGGACAGGTACTGGGCGCCCGAGCGGATGGATTCATTGAAGTCACGCTCGGCGCGTTCAAGATCGTCCGGATGCAGCCTGTCGCGCCAATGGGTGTAGTCGCGCTCGCCGCCGTCGCACGGATGGGCGTAAAGCTCGTTCATACGGTCGTCCCAGGACAGGTGGCCGGTGGCGATGTTCATTTCCCACACCCCGACCTGCGAGGTGGCCAATGCCAGCTCCAGCCGGCGCGACAGCCGTGACAACTCGCTTTCGCGCCGCCGCTGCTCGATCATCCGCCGCCGGCGTTCCTCGTTGAGCCGGCCCAACAGAACCAGCGGCACAAGGATCAGCGCCGCGGCCAGCCCCATCCCGACCCGCAGCACCACTGTGTTGGGCGGATTGACGCTCCAGCCCCCGTTGGGGATGGCCGATATGATCCAGTTGCCCGATGGCAGCAACACCTCGGCCCGCACCGGATCGCTGTCCAGAACCGCCGCGTCGCCATAAAACACCGCTCCGTTGTCCGCGTGCCCGTCACGGCCGGAAATGGCTATTGAGAGATCGGCTTCCATGGCGTCCAGACCGCTCTCCTGGTAGAGCCTGTCGGCGTCGATCACCGCCGAAACAATGCCCCAGAAGCGCTCCTCGCCCGTCCCGTTGCGATAATAGACCGGGTAGCGTCCGATAAAGCCGCGTCCGCCCTGCACCAGATGCACCGGCCCGGCCAGCACGATTTCGCGGCTGTCGCGGGCCTGCATCGCCGCATCGCGCTGTTCGGCGTTGTCCCGGTAATTGAGCCCCAGTGCCGCCTCGTTGCCGGACAGCGGATAGACCATGCGCACCACGAAGTCGGGCGCCCCCGCAATGTTGATGATCTGGCTGCTCTGGTTGAACAGATAGGCGGAAAGCGCGGAAAACCGCGCCTGGCCCATATAGGGTTCGGTGGCGATGACCCCGACCAGCCCGTGGATCAGTTGCAGGTTGGAATAGACGTTGCCCTCGAGCTGGGCCCGCACCAGCCCGAGTTTGTCGAGCACTGCGGCGCGCTGAGATTGCGCGTGGATTTCCCGGTTCTGGTAGTCGGCAAAGCCGGCCGCCACCGCGATCACCACCACGGCCATCAAAGCAGGTATGTTGCTGGCGCGCGCGAGCACGCGCCCCAATTGCCTGATCCTGCTTTGAATCGTGCCTGCCAAAATGCCTTGCCCCCTGCACCGGTCTTTCGGTCAAAGGAAAGTGTTACGGCCAAGGACTTAACACGCCCTTTAAGGGCCATCGTTTGCTGATTTTCCAGGCGATCGGCGGGCAAGGCCAGCAAGACTGTAACAACCCCCAACACCTTGCCCGACGTCATCCCGGCCTCGAGCCGGGATCCAGTACACTCAGCGTCGACGGCTCCATCCCGGACGCTGATTGTACAAGCCCCCGGCCCAAAGGCCGGGTTGACAAATGGGGGGGTGGCGGGTCGGAGCCTCCCGCATAAGTGCCGGTTCAAACTCAGCCTCCCAGAAGCCATTCATGCTCGGGCTGATTGTGAAATTTCCAACGCCTGTGCGGCCCCGCCATCACGTTGAGGTAGTAAAGATCATACCCGTGGATCGCCGCGCAGGGGTGATACCCCCTGGGCACCAGCGTGGTCACCCCGTCCTCGATCAGCAATGTTTCATCGAGCGAGCGATCGTCGGTATAAACCCGCTGGAAGGCAAAGCCCTGATGCGGGTTGAGACGGTGATAATAGGTTTCCTCGAGGTACGACTCCTCGGGCAAAGCGTCTCTATCGTGCTTGTGCGGCGGATAGGACGATGTGTGCCCGCCCGGCGTTATCACCTCGACCACCAACAGACTGTCCGCCACCCCATCGGTTTCGGGCAGGATATTGGTGACATGGCGCACATTGGTGCCCTTGCCGCGCACCTCCTGGCTCATCGCGTCGGGCCCGATCACCTTCACCGCGCGGTGCGAAAGGGCAGGGGCCGAACAGACGGCCAGTTCGACCTCGGTTTCCGCCGTCACCGACCAGTCCGAATGCCCCGGCACATAGACAGCCGCCGGCTTGCCGTCGAATGGGCTCTTGCGTTCGCCCATTTTGCCCAGCGTCTCGCCTCCTGCCGTCACCCTCCCCGTGCCGGACACGAAAACCAGACAGACCTCCCGATCCCCCGTCGCCGCCGAAACGCTTTGCCCGGCGGTCAGCTTATGCAGCGCAAACCCCACATACCGCCACCCGGCACTTTGAGGCGTCACATCGATCACCTTGCCGGTATTCCCCGACGGTTTGACGAGCAGTTCAGACATCAATTTGCTTCCTCGTTTTCCGGTGCCAACCCGGCCCCAATCCTCTCCGCCCCACCGCCGTCATCCCGGCCTTGAGCCGGGATCCAGTAACCGGCAGAGCTTGCGGCTCGGGTCACCATTTCTTCCCCTCCTCGCCGCCGGGCTTGGCCCCCGATCCCATGCGTGACGCCCTATACTCGTTTGGCTCGGTCCCCCCGCACTCGATCCGTTCCCCAGCCCGCCCCCTCTCCCTTGGGGGAGAGGGGTGGGTGACGGGGCCTTTCTAGGCCGCTACCGCGAACCCGGCCCGCTCCAGCACCGCGCGCAAATGCCCATACCCCATCTTCGCATACGTCAGCGGATGGGCTTTTTCGGGATCCTGTTCGGCCTCGACCACAACCCAGCCCTCATAGCCCTTGAGTTCGGCAAACACCGAGGAAAAGTCGATCAGCCCATCACCGGGCACCGTATAGACCCCGGCCAGCACCGATTTGAGAAAGCTCCAGTCCTCCGAGTTCGATTTGAGCATGATTTCGGCGCGCACATCCTTTGTGTGCACATGCGCGATGCGGGAGAAATGATTGCGCGCCACCCGCGCCGGATCGCCCCCGCCCCACGTGACGTGCCCGGTGTCGAGCAGCAGATGCACGGCATCTCCGGTCGAGGCCATCAGCCGGTCGATCTCCGCTTCGGTCTGAACGATCGTCCCCATGTGATGGTGATAGACAAGATCGAGCCCGTAGGCCTGCTTGAGCTTGAGCGCAAACGCGGTCAACCGCATCCCGAACCGGGGCCAGACGTCATGGGGCAAGATCGGCCGCTCCGACAGCGGCGTCTCCATCTGCCCATGGATGGCATTCGATGTCTCGCACACGATCATCACCGTGGACCCCATGTCGCGCAATAGCGTCGCATGAGCCGCCGCCGCCTCGATCTCGGCGTTCTCGTCCCGCAGCAAAAGCTCGGTCGAGTACCACCCCGAAACCAGAGAATGCCCATGGGCATCGAGCACCGGCCGAAGCGTTTCGGCCTCGCGCGGAAACTTGTTGCCCAGCTCCATCCCCGTAAACCCGGCCTCCCTGGCCTCGGCCAGACACACCTCCAGCGGCGTCTCCCCGCCAATCTCGATCATGTCGTCATTGGACCACCCGATAGGGTTCGCACCGATCCGGATCATTTTTCTTTCGTCTCTCTCATTGTGTTCACAGACATCACCACCCGCTCAACCTCCGATCTTTTCCCCTGCGCCTCCTCCCCACTCCCGTCATCCCGGGCGAAGACCCGGGATCCAGTAACCAGCAGAGCCGGTAGTTTGAACCGCGTATCATCCTGCCCTACGGCCGCAGGGCAGCAAACCGGTCATCCCAGTTGGGATTGTCTTTTTCGATCAGTTGCACCTTCCAGCTTCGCCGCCAGCGCTTGATCCGCTTTTCCCGCGCGATCGCCGCATCGATAGTGTCATGCGCCTCGAAATAGACTAGCCGGTCGACACCATAGCGGGCGGTGAACCGATCTGCTTTCCGCTCCTTGTGTTCGGGAATCCGCCGGAACAGATTGTTGGTGACCCCGACATATAGTGTTCCGCCGATCCCGCTGGCGAGGATATAGACGTAATAGTGCCGCTCATCGATCATCGTTTCCCTCAATCGCCGAGCATACTGGATCCCGGATCAAGTCCGGGATGACCGCGGAGGAGAAACGGGCTTTGGAAAAATAGCCGCGACCTTCGCCAGCCGGCCAACCCTCTTTTCTCATATCATCCTCACCACCTCCGTCATCCCGGGCGAAGACCCGGGATCCAGTACACGGCAGCGCCAGACATCTCACCCGATCCGCTGCCCCTTGATCTTGTCCTCATACTCCGCCCGCTTCGCACGCACATCCGCCCGCTCGGACACCTCGGGCACCGCAACGTCCCACCAATGCCCACCGGCCTCGGTCGCGACCAGCGGGTCGGTATCGATCACCACCACATTGACCCCGCCGCGCGCCCGCGCCTCGGCCAGTGCGGTTTCCAGCTCGGCAATCCCTCCAACCTTTTGCGCATGGGCCCCCATCGCGCCTGCATGCCCCACAAAGTCGATATCGGGCATCGCCTCCCTGTGCACGTCCTCGAACAGATTGTTGAAATTTTTGCCCCCGGTCGCCATTTGCAGCCGGTTGATGCAGCCGAACCCGCGATTGTCGAGCAGGACGATGGTCAGCGCCAGCCCCATCATCACGGCGGTCGAAAGCTCGGAATTGGCCATCATGTAGCTGCCATCGCCCACCATGACGACAACCTCGTCATCGGGCCGCGCCAGCCTCACCCCCAGCCCCCCGGCAATCTCGTAGCCCATCGTCGAAAACCCGTATTCGAGGTGATAGCGCCCCGGGCTTTCCGCCTTCCACAACTTGTGCAACTCCCCGGGCAATCCCCCCGCCGCGCACACGACGATTGCGTCCCCCATCGTCCGCTGGGTCGCCCCGATCACTTGGGCATCCGAGGGCAGGGGCACATTGGTCGCCGCCGTCACGGCATCGGCCGCGTCCAGCCATCCGCGTTTGCCCTCGTTGGCCGCATCGCGCCAGCTTTGTGGCGCCCGCCATGGCCCCAGCCTGTCCCCGAGCGCCTCGAGCCCCACCCGCGCATCGGCCAGAAGGGGCATTGCCCCATGCTTGCCCGCATCGATCGCCGCCACGTTGAGCGCCACGAACTTGGCGTCAGGGTTTTTGAACAGCGCCCAAGATCCCGTTGTGAAATCGGCCAGCCGCGTTCCCACGGCCAAAATCACATCGGCCTGTTCCGCCAATTGATTGGCCGCGCTCGTCCCGGTCACGCCCACCGATCCCATATTGAGGGGATGGGAATGGGGCAGGGCCGATTTCCCCGCCTGCGTTTCCATCACAGGAATATCGTGCGCCTCGGCAAACCGTGCCAACACATCGCTGGCCCCCGAATAGAGCACCCCGCCACCGGCGATCAGCACCGGCTGTTTCGCGCCCTCGATGGCCGCAACCGCCCGCGCCAACTCGTCGGCATCGGGCCGCACCCGGCGTTGGGTGTGCACCGTCTCTGCAAAAAACGAGACTGGATAATCATAGGCCTCCGCTTGGGTATCCTGACACAGCGCCAGCGTCACCGGCCCGCACTCGGCCGGATCGGTCAGAACCTGCAGGGCCCGCCGCAGCGCCGGCATGATCTGCTCGGGCCGCGTAATGCGGTCGAAATAGCGCGATACCGGTTTCAAACAATCGTTCGCCGACACCGTCCCGTCGGCAAAATCCTCGACCTGCTGCAGCACAGGATCGGGCCGCCGGTTGGCAAACACGTCGCCGGGCAGAAACAAGACCGGCAGCCGGTTCACATGCGCCATTGCCGCCGCGGTCACCATGTTGGTCGCCCCCGGCCCGATCGAGCTTGTGCACGCCATCATCCGCCGCCGGAAACTGGCCTTGGCAAACGCAATCGCCGCATGGGCCATGCCCTGCTCGTTATGGGCGCGATAGGTCGGCAGTTTCTCGCGCACGCCATAGAGCGCCTCGCCCATGGCCGCGACATTGCCATGCCCGAAAATCGCCCACACCCCGCCAAACAGCGGCACCCGTTCGCCTTCGATCTCGGTCATCTGCGCCGCCAGAAACCGCGCGACGGCCTGCGCCATGGTCAGTCTGATCGTTTCGGTCATTGCTCCCGCGCCTCCCATGCATCCACCAGCGCGCCGAACCGCTCGGCCATATCGGCAACCGCTTCGCTATCGTCCATCTCCCCAGCCAACCATTTTTCGGCGGCACCGGCAAAGATCGTCCGCCCCACGGCAAATCCTTTGACACTTGCCGATCCCGCCGTTGCCTTGAACGCCGCTTCCAGCGCGTCGGCCGGCGCATCGAGCCCCAAAAGCACCACCCCGCGGCACCAGGGATCGTTGACCTTGATCGTCTCATCGATCAGCGCCCAGGCGCCCGCATCGGCCTGCGGTTCGAGCTTCCACCAGTCGGGCTTGATCCCCGCCGAATAGAGCTCGGTTAGAACCCGCGGCACCGTATCGGCCTCCATTGGCCCGTTCTTGCCCGCTATGATTTCGATCAGCACCTCGCGCCCCACGCTGCGTGCCGCATCGTAAAGTGCACCCAGCTTTTCGGTCTGTTCAAGCCGCATATCGTCGGGATCGTCGGGATGAAAGAACGCCAAGCATTTGATGGTATGGTCCACCGGCCATTCGACCAGCCGGCTGCCCATGTCTTGTGAAAATTCGAACTTGAGCGGCCGCGACCCGGGCAGTTCCACCGGCCGCCCGATCCAGAAGTCGGGCACTTTGGCCGCCGCGAACAGCGCCGCGCGCCCGTATTTTTCATCGAGCAGCATCCCGAACCCGTCGCGTCCGCCGGCCACCTTGGCCGCCGCCTCGACGGCCAAAAGCTTGAAGCCGGCAATCCGGTCCCGGTCGGCTCCGGCCCGCTCCGCCATCTCCTCGAACTGGCTCCGATGGTCGATGGCCAGCGCCTTGAGGCTCGCATACGCCCGCCGCCGCCCGGTTGTTGCCCAGTGAATGTGGTTGAGCGCCCGATCCTTGCGCAGCGCGGTGTATTCGCTGCCCTGTTCGAGGAAAAAGCTCAACTCCTCGAAACTGGGGATTTCCGGCGAACACAACAGCCGCGACACCGCAAACGCCCCGCAGGCATTGGCCCAGGTCGCACAGGTCTCCAGCGTCTCCCCGCGCAGCCAGCCGCGCAAAAACCCGCTCATGAAGGCGTCCCCGGCCCCCAGCGTGTTATAAACGTCGATGGGGAACCCTTTGCCCACGATGCCATCTTCGATATTGTCCGGGATCGCGCCATCATAAACGATGCACCCCATCGGGCCGCGCTTCAGGACGATCAGGGCGGAGGAGACCTGTCTGATCGCCCTGAGCGCGGCATCCAGATCGGTCTCTCCTGAGCCGATCAGGATTTCCTCCTCGGTTCCAACGATGAGGTCGCAATGGGGCAGCACCGATTTGAGCCGCTCGGAAACCGTGTGCGAACGGATATAGCGCTCCTCGCCCGCCCCGTGCCCGGCCAGCCCCCAAAGATTGGGACGAAAATCGATGTCGAAGATCACCTTGGCGCCATAGCCCTTGGCAAAGGTCATGGCGATCTTTTGCGCCGCTGAGGTGTGGGGGCGGGAAAAATGGGTGCCCGTCACCAGCACCGACCGGGCCCGCGCGATGAAGTTCTCGGAAATATCGCCCTCGGTCAGCGCCATATCGGCGCAATCCTCGCGATAAAAGATCAGCGGAAACCGCGCGTCGTCCTCGACGCCCAAAATGGCCAGCGCCGTCAGCCGATCCTTGTCGGTGACGATCCCCTCGGTCGAAGCGCCCTCGCGGGCCATCTGTTCGGTGATGAACCGCCCGAAGGCTTCATCGCCCACCCGTCCCAGCCAGGCCGATTTGAGCCCCAGCCGCGCCGTGCCGATGGCGATATTGGCCGGGCACCCGCCCACCGATTTGGCAAAGCTTGCAACGTCCTCGAGCCGCGCGCCGATCTGCTGGCCGTAAAGGTCGACCGAGGCGCGCCCGATGGTGATGACGTCGAGCGTCTTCTCCCGCTCTTCCATGGCGCTGGCCTCCCGCAATCCAGACGATTAGTCGTCGCCTTTCTAGATAGCCTCGATTGAAACATCAATTCCGAAAATCTGTCAATTCGGAATATATGTTCCATTTTTCCGATTGCATTCCACCGGCGGGTGAAGCAAAAAGGCAATTGTGCAAATGTTGGCCAACAACGCGGTCAACATCGCACAAGTCCATAGATTTTACAGCCAATGTTGCGTTTGTTGGCTGCGCATTTCGGGAGGGTTTCATGCTGCGTTTCGGAATTCTGGGGGCGGGCCGCATCGGCAATGTCCACGCCCGCGCCATCGCGTCCTCGGGCCGCGCCACCGTCGGTTATATCGCCGACGCCATGCCCGACGCGGCAGAAAAACTGGCCGCTGTCGTCGGCGCAAAGACCGCATCCGTCGAGGACATCATCGCGTCCTCTGACATCGATGCCATCCTCATCGCCACCCCCACCGACACCCATGCTGACCTGATCGAACAGGCCGCCCGCGCCGGCAAGGCCATCCTGTGCGAAAAGCCGGTATCCCTTTCGGTCGAGCGGATAAAGGCTTGCCTGCAAGTCGTTGAAAAAGCGGGCGTTCCCTTGATGATCGGCTTTCACCGGCGCTACGATCCCAACTTCGCTGCCCTCGAAAAGCGCCTGCGCTCGGGCGAAATCGGCGATCCTGAAATCATCACCATCACCTGCCGCGATCCGTCTGCGCCCCCCGTCTCCTATATCGAGCGCTCGGGTGGGCTCTACCGCGACATGATGATCCACGATTTCGACATGGCCCGCTTTCTTTTGGGCGATGAGGAACCTGCCACCGTCCACGCTCTTGGTGGCGTCCTCACCGATCCGGAAATCGGTAAGGCCGGCGATATCGACACCGCCAGCGTCCAGATGCAGACCGCTTCGGGCAGGATCGTCGTCATCACCAATTCCCGCCGTGCCACCTATGGCCACGATCAGCGCATTGAAGTCCATGGTTCAAAAGGGCTTTTGCGCGCCGCCAATATCCATGACACCACGGTCGAGCTCGCCAATGACGCCGGCTGGATGCAGGACAAGATCCCTTTTTCCTTCGTCGAGCGTTATCAGGCAGCCTACACCGCCGAAATTCACAAATTCCTCGATTTTCTCGAGAAGGGGGAAGCCCCGCGTGCCTCGGGCCATGACGGGCTGATGGCCCAGAAACTGGCCGAAGCCGCCAGCGAGAGCCTGAAAACCGGGCAGGTGATTTCGGTCAAATAAAAGGGGCGGCCTTAAGCGCGATCAGAAAAAGTTGCAGACTTTTTCGGTTCGATCGCGCGACAAAAAAGGGCGGCCCCGCAGGGCCGCCCCACTTTCTCGGTCATCCGGTTTTAGCGGAAGACATAAACGATTTCCCGGCTGGCCGGGTCGATCAGCACCGGCTGACCGTTGATATAGACGTAGTCATATTCGTAGTCCGGGATAGCCTCGGCCGTCACCGTGTCGGGCACCTGAGCCCCGACCACCACTTCACCTTCCAGATAGACCGGCTCCATGGGGTTGGACGTCACATAAGTGCGCGCGCTTTCCGGCGGATCGACGACGACCCCGGCCGTCGCGCCCAGCCCGGCACCGATAGCGGCCCCAACGGGCCCACCGATCAGGGCACCGGCAATCGCGCCACCGGCCGCGCCGGTCACCGTCGAATTGGCGGTTGTGGAGGGTTCGGCAACGCCCACCAGTTCGGGCGGACGTTCGGTCAGAACGATAGGCTCACCCTGGGCCTGGGCCGCGACGGTCAGATAGTCGGAATAGGCATAGCCCATGGTGCCGTCATAATCGATTTCGCACCACATCGAATCCGCCACACAGCCGGTCACCGTGGCGCTGTCGCCCGAGGCGATCACGCCCACGGTTTCAAACTGCGGGCCGGGGCCCGAGCGGATGTTGAGGTCGGTCGTTGCGGTGGCCGTGGCGGTCTGCGCCAGCGCCGTTCCCGTCATCAAAAGTCCGGCTGTTGTTGCCAGAGCTGTTTTTGCAAGAGCGTTTTTCATTGTTCGTACTCCGTTGCTTGGGCGAACAAACCTCTTTCCGAAGCCGGCGCGATGGCCGGTCCGGTATTGGCTTGTTCTGTTTTTCCCCGCGGCAACCGAACGGGACAGGAAACACTTGGTTCCACACAGCAATAGCATTGAAAAACAATCAAATTTCGGTGTGCTGCGCATGCAACACGATGGCATACCTCGCTTTCAAAGAGAGACAGGGCGCCCGTCGACCCACAGCTGCCCGTCTGGTTTGAGCACCTTGGCAAGCACCGCGTGCGCCTTCAGGCCTGTTTCAGGATGGCGCCCGTCGAGCGCGCCCACGCGCACCGCCACGGCCAGATCGAACGGCGCCTCTCCGCGCTCGAGCGTAAGATCCTCGATTGCGATTTGCCGGAATTCGAGAAGGCCCGCCGCCATTTCCTGCACCGATCCGGTTCGCGCCAATGCGATCGCCCTGGCCGACCGGTCGATGGCCACCACCTTGCCCGTCCCCATGCGCCGAGCCATCTCGCGCGCCATCACGCCCGGCCCGCAGCCGATTTCCAGCACGCGCATGCCCGGCGCCAGCGGCAATGCGGCAACGATGGCCAGCAAGCGTCCTGAAATGGTGTTCCCCATGATCACCTCCCGTGTCGGGACAAGGATTGCGCTTGGCGCGACGCTGCGCAAGCGGCCCGGCAATTGACGCAGGCTCACCCGCCGGGCTAGGTCAACACCAGAGGTAAAGCCCATGCGCACCGACAACCGGCTCTCCCGCATGCTCCATGTGTTGATCCACATGAGCAAGATGGAGGGAGCAGCGACGTCAGAAACAATGGCCAGAATGTTATCGACCAATCCCGTGGTCGTGCGCCGCACCATGGCGGGGCTGCGCGAGGCGGGCTATGTCACCTCGTCCAAGGGCCACAATGGCGGCTGGGAACTGGCGACGCCGCTCGAAAAGATCACGATGGCCGATATCTACCGCGCGTTGGGTTCACCCGAAATGTTTGCGCTCGGCCTCGCCAATGACGATCCAAAATGCCTCATCGAAAAAGCCGTCAATGCCCGCATCGGCGATACTCTGGCTGCCGCTGAGGCCATGATTGTGGACCGGTTCGGATCGATGACCCTGGCTGAAATCCGCGACGATTTCGAAAAAGGCATGGCAGCCGTTCAGCAGGGCGAATATTGCGGTTGAGGCGGCGGCGAGGGGCGGGCTGTGCAAGCGGCCTGGCGTTGGCGCTGCGGCAGGATTGACCTCGCCCCTTCGGAGAGAGGGTGATCCGCAGACCGCTGAGAGGGCCTTGAGCGATCGCGGTTCTCTCCGCGTTGCCACTACAATCCTTTTTCCTTGCGCCTGTCGGCCAGCGCCACGGTCAGCGCCATGGCCAGCGTCATGGTCGCGCTCATCGACCGGAACCCCTCGAAATCGGCTTCGGCCACCTCGAACCACGCCTCGGCCTGCGAGGCCAGCGGCGAAAAGATCGAGTCGGTGATCGCCACCACCTTGGCGCCCGCCTCGCGCACCTGGGTGGTCAGCGCCAACGTTTCGCTGGCATAGGGTGTAAAGCTGATGGCGATGGCGGCATCCTTGCCGTTGGCGAAATTGGCCTGCTCGGCCGCCAGCCCGGCCACCGCATCGATCAGGATGGTGCGAATGCCCAGCTTGCCCATGGCATAGGCCATATATGAAGTCACCGGAAACGAGCGCCGCAGCCCGATCAGGTAAACGGTCTGGGCCGCCTCGAGCACGTCGAGCGCCCGCTCGAACACCGCCGGATCGTGCCGGGCGGTCAATGCCGAGATCGAGCGCAGCGAGGCTTCGGCGAACCCCTCAAGGATCATGGATGGGCGCGGCGAGCCTTCCCCGTGCTCGCGCAATTGCGCCATGCGCTCGTCATAACCGAGCACCTGGTCACGCAGCCGCGAACGAAACACCTCCTGCAGTCCCGAAAAGCCCTGATATCCCAGCGCCTGGGAAAACCGCACAAGCGTCGAGGGCTGCACATGGGCCTTGGCCGCAATCGATGCGGCGGTGCCAAAGGCAATCTCGTCGGGGTTGTTGAGCGCATATTCGGCCACCTGGGTCAGCCGGCGCGGCAACTCTTCCCAGCGCGCCAGAACGCGCTCGCGCAAAGCCGCGAAATCGCGCGGCACATCGATCTGCTCTGCGCTGTCCATCGCCTTGCTGCGCCCCATGCTCGGATTCTCCTGATCTTATCCCCAGCCGGCCCGTTGCATCTATACTCGTCCGGCCATTGTCCCCGGGATTTGCCCGGGCGCCTTTTCGCCGCAAAACGGCGCTGAAAACCTGATTTTTCCCGCTCTTTGGCCCCGAATTTTCCTCGGTCCGGTTCGATTGGGCCTTGACGCATTCTGCACGAAATGGAATAAACATTCCACAAATATAAATAGTGCACCAAGTGTTCTATTTGTGGGGAGCAGGAGGAGGGAGAGGAAGATGGCCGAAACCGGCACGGCACTTCTCGAAGCGCGCGGCATCGCCAAGTATTTCGGCGCCATCACCGCGCTGGACGACGTCAATTTCCACGTCGGTCACGGCGAGGTGTTGGGGGTCGTGGGTGACAATGGCGCGGGTAAATCCACGCTGATGAAAATCCTCTCCGGGCTCTATCAGCCCTCGAAAGGCGAGCTGATTTTCGATGGCCGCCCGGTCCATTTTTCCAGCCCCAAGGACGCCCGGGGCAAGGGCATCGAGATGGTCTATCAGGACTTCGCGCTGGCCGGGAACATGCCCATCTATGAAAACATCTATATGGGCCGCGAGCCGGGCAGAAGGCTCGGGCCTCTGACCATCATCGACCACAAGAAAGCCCGCGAGATGGCCCAGTCCCATCTCGACAATCTCCACATCCACGTCAAATCGGTGTCCCAGAACACCGAGGATCTCTCGGGCGGGCAGCGCCAGGCGGTCGCCATCGCGCGCGCCACGGCGTTCGACGCCCAACTCGTCATCATGGACGAACCCACCGCCGCCCTTGCCATCAAGGAAGTCGGCAAGGTGCTCGACCTCATCAAAAGGCTGAAAGACCGAGGGGTTGCCGTGATCGTCATCTCCCACCGCATGGACGATATCTTCTATTGCTGCGACCGGGTCATGGCGCTCTATCAGGGCACCAACTTCGCCGAAAGCGAACTCGGCGACACGTCCCGCAACGAGGTCATCGGCTGGATCATGGGCACCAAGGGACACACCGAATCCCTAGCCCACGACAGGCTGCACTAGGGCAGGGCGGGCGCAATGTTTTACAATCCCAAACTCTCGAAATTTCTCGAATCCTACGGCATCGTCCTCGTCGTGGTCGTGATGATGGTGGTCATCGCCCTCTCGCGCCCTGAAGTGTTTTTGACGCCCCAGAACCTCACCAATATCCTGAAACAGAACGCCACACTGGCGCTGGTTGCCTTGGGCATGTTCGTGGTGATCGTCACCGCCGGCATCGATCTTTCGGTCGGCTCGACAATGGCACTTTCCATGGTCACCCTCGCGCTCGCCAGCCGCATGGGCCTGCCCTGGCCGCTCGTCCTTATGGTCGGCCCGCTGGTCGGCATCGCCGTGGGGGTGGTCAACGGGGTGGGGCTGACTTGGCTCAGGCTCCCCCACCCCTTCATCATGACCTTGGGAACGCTCAACGCGGTGCGCGGCATCGCCTATCTGGTGACCAACGGTGCTCCGATTTCCGGGCTCCAGGATGAAGTCCGCTATCTGGGCCAGGCCTATTACGATCTGGGCTTTCTTGCCCCGCCGGCCGGCATTCCGGCCAGCCTGATCGTCGTCGCGGTCTGCGCGGTGGGGCTGTGGTTCTTTCTCGAAAAAACCAGCACCGGCCGCCACATCTACGCCATCGGCGGCAATCCGCAGGCGGCGCGCGTCTCGGGCGTCAATGTCGATAAGGTTCTGGTCCTGGTTTACGTCATCTCCGGCTTCATGGCCGGACTGGGCGGGCTGCTTTTGGCGGGCCGGACCGATTCCGGTTTCCCCAATGCGGGCCTGATGCTCGAACTCGACGCCATCGCGGCGGTCATCATCGGCGGCGCATCGTTCTTTGGCGGACGCGGCACCGTGCTGGGGGTTCTGGCCGGCGTGCTCATCATGGGCCTCCTGCGGAACGGGCTCAATATCAACAATGTCAGCTCGTTCTGGCAGATGGTGCTGATCGGCGTCGTGATCATCTTTGCGGTCTGGATCGACGTGGTCCGCCGCAGAGCGTCGGTCAGACAATAAGGTTTACGGCCGTCCGGTGCGCTCCAGCCGGAACGGTCGACGATCAAACGGAGACTGGTCGAAAAGGGAGGACCACGAAATGAAAGCAGTGCTTCTGGCAGGCTTGGCGCTCGGCGCCATGACCGTCGGCGCTCAGGCGCAAACCTATGTTCTGGGCATGAAGGGCCCCGGCGCGGGCAATCCGTTCTGGGCCGCCGTCGAGGCCGGTGCCATGGCGGCCGGCGAGGAACATGGGGTCGAGGTGATCGTCGTGGCCCCGCCCCAGGAATCCGACGTTCAGGCCCAGATCAACCAGATCGAGGATCTGATCGCCCAGGGCGTGGACGGCATCGCGCTGGCCCCAACCGATCCCAATGCGTTGGCTCCGGTTGTCGATTCCGCCATCGCGCAGGGCATCCCGGTGGTGTTCGTCGATACCCGTGGCACCAATGAGGGCGTGTCCTTTATCGGCACCAACAACCAGGTCGGCGCGGCGCTTGCGGCCCAATATATGTGCGACAATCTCGAAGCCGGGTCCGACGTCGCCATTCTTCAGGGGCTTATCAGCCAGTCGACGGGCCAGCAGCGCGCCCAGGGCGCCCATGACGGCCTGACCGAATGCGGGCTCAACATCGTTGCCGAACAGCCTGCCAACTGGGATCGCGCCATGGGTCTGTCCGTTGCCGAAACCATTCTGGCGGGCAATCCCAACATCAAAGGCATTTTCGCGTCCAACGACAACATGGCGCTCGGTGCCGTCGAGGCGCTCAAGCAGGCCGCCATGCTCGAAAGCGTCATGGTCGTCGGCTTTGACGCCAACCCCGATGCCGCCAATTCCATCATTGCCGGCGAAATGACGGCCTCGATCGCCCAGGCGCCCGACAATATGGGTCGCTTCGGCATCGAGTCCCTGATTGCTCTGAACAACGGGGAAACCATCGAGGAATGGGTCGATACCGGCACCGTTCTTGTCGATGCGTCCAACGCCGCAGACTACCAGTAACAGGGCCATCAAAGACGCCCGACTGTGACAAAAGAAAAACGGCGCGACACAAATCGCGCCGTTTTATAGCCATTATCCTTGAAATTTTCCCGCCAAGGCGCGTATTCTAGCCTCCTTCGCGAGAGCGCGAAGGGCAAGAGCAACCTCCGGCGGCAATATGGGTTTCCCATATTCCGCCGTCTTTTTTTGTCCGGAGCGCTTCAATGACATCCCTCGGCGTCGGCCTCATCGGAACCGGCTATATGGGCAAGTGCCACGCGCTCGCCTGGAACGCCGTCGCGCCGGTCTTCGGCGATGTCGAGCGCCCACGTCTTGTCCACCTCGCCGAAGCCAATGCCGATCTGGCGACAAAGCAGGCCGCGGCGCTGGGCTTTGTCAAATCGACAGGCGACTGGCGCGAGCTGATCGCCGACCCCGATGTTGATATTGTTTCGATAACCACGCCCAATGCCTTCCACCCCGAAATGGCCATCGCCGCGCTCGGGGCCGGCAAGCATGTCTGGTGCGAAAAACCAATGGCTCCCGCCTTTGCCGATGCCGAGCGCATGGCCGAAGCGGCGCGAGCGTCGGGCCGGGTGGCGGTCTTGGGGTACAATTACATCCAGAACCCGCTCATCCGCCACATCGGAAAATTGCTGGCCGAAGGGGCGATCGGCAGGGTCCATTCGGTGCGGGTCGAAATGGACGAAGACTTCATGGCCGACCCTGCTGCGCTCTTTTATTGGAAGAGCGAGACGAGTTCAGGCTATGGCGCGCTTGATGATTTCGGCGTCCATCCGCTCTCGATCCTCTCGAAATTGCTCGGCCCCGCCGAACAGGTCATGGCCGACCTTGCCAAACCGTTCCCCACCCGTCCCACTCAGGACGGCAAGGACCGCGAGGTGGAAACCTTCGATATCGCCCATATTCTTCTGCGCTTTGCGGGCGGCGTATCGGGCGCCATCCAGCTTTCGCGCTCCGCCTGGGGCCGCAAGGGCCGTATCGCGATCCAGATTTTCGGGTCCGAAGGCACCATCGCCTACGATCAGGAGCGCATGAACGAACTCCAGATCTTCACCCGCGAGGGCAGGGCCAGCGAACAGGGGTTCCGCACTGTGCTGACAGCGCCCATCCATCCGCCCTATGACAAATTCATTCCCGCGCCCGGCCACGGTCTAGGGTTCAACGAGCTCAAAATCATCGAAGCCCGCGAAGTGATGTGCGCCATCTCCGGGGAGACGGCGCACATCATCGATTTTCAACAGGGGCTGGCCATCGAAAAGACCATACATGCCATCGCGCACAGCCATCGCGATGGCTGCTGGGTGAGGCTCTAGAGTGCTTCCAGGATAAGCATGTCCTCGACCCGATCGGGGATGGGCACCACTTATCCGGTTCGGAAGCGCGACAACATAAAGTCTATGCCATCTGCAGCCGGCTCGGCGTTGCCCGGCGCTCGCTCCACAGGATGAAGCTCGACGCGCCGAGGATCAAAAGCGCACCCGGCCAGAACCAGATGGCCGGTACCTGCGAAAGAGCGACCCAGCCCAAAAGCGTATTGAGCGGCAGTTTGAGATCATCGAAAGGCTGCAGATAGGTGGCGTCGGCCACCTTGTAGGCAAAGCTCAGGAAATACTGCGCCCCGGCCGTCACCAGCCCCAAGAGCACGATCAGCATCAACGGATCGCCCAACGGAAGTTGAAAATCGAACCCTGTCGCCAGTCCTGCCGGCAACGCGCCCACCGGCAGCACCGCGACGGCTATGCCAACCAGCAACCCGATCAGAAAGTGGTTGGGCGTAATCAGCACCAGCATGTAAAGCGTGAGCGATTCAGGCTCTTCGTCGCGGCTCAGATAACGCGTGATGACCGAAACCGAACCCCAGCACAGCGCCGCCAATACGGGCAAAAGCGAGGCGAGAGTGAACTGCTCGGTGCCGATCTGGGACACCATGACGGCACCGACAAAACCGGTAATCGTCGCGCCAAGCCGCTGCACGGTCAGGCGTTCGCCCAGAAACAGCGTTGCGCCGAGCAGAATGAAGAACGGCCCCGTCATCGACAGCGCCACCATCTGCCAGACCGGCACACCCAGCGCGAACCCGAAGGCGAAGAACTGCACGCCGAGCGCCGAAAGCAACGCGCGGATCTCGTGCCAATAGGGATGTTTTGTGCGCAACTTCGAAACCCCGATCCGCAGGATCAACGGCAGGGCAAAAAGCGTTGCAATGATGTATTGCCAGAACACCACGGCTGTGGAGGGCACACCCATCTGATAGGTGATGATCGGCGTCAAAATGTTGGTAATGGCAAAAGTAATGCCGGCCCCGACCATGAATGCGGCGCCCAGAACGGGTGCGTGGGGCAGGGAGGAAATCTGGTTCATCTGTCGTCCTTTCCGTAACCAGTTTCCTCAGGGTTACGGGAGGCGACACCGCGAGCGCTCCGCACCCCCAAAGGATATCGGCACGCGACAAGGCGCAATTCCCGTTCTCTCTCATCCGGACTATGATCGTCGGCTTCGGAGTTGCACCGAATCTGCTGACCCTCGCCAATCTGGCGCGGCGCTCGCGGGCTTCAGTCCCAAAGACTGTTACCGCCGGTGGGGACTTTCACCCCGCCCTGAGAACGTAGATCTAAAAATGAAGCGTTCCATCGTGAAACGCCGATGGACAATTTAGGCGCGTCGTGCACGCCAATCAAGCGGCCAAAAGAAAAAGGACTGTCCGATAACTCGAACAGTCCTTCCATGATACCGTCACACGGGGTGACTTGAACCGTTGGAACCGTTTGCACCAAGCGGTTCGGAGAGAAGGGTTTACTTCGCCGAGGGCTGCCTCGTCGAAATCACCTCATACCCAAAGTCGCTCCCGCCTGCGCGGATCTCACTAGACATTGGATCACCTCCTTTCGCTTGGTTAAGACCATGATCATGTTGGCCTGATTTCATAACTCTGGCAACCCTGTTTTGCTTCACCGGTTCTGCACGAATGTTTGAGTGGGTTTAAGAATAAGAGGGATTCTCAAAGGCTTGCTGCTGTTCCATACTTCCCCGTCTCGAATCAGGCGCGCCCTGTCCGGGAGAAGTCCTCGCGTGCCAGCGACACGGTTTCGGCGATGAAATCGGCCACCACCGAAACCCGTTTGATCGCCCGCACATCCTCGTGCATCACCGTCCAGTAGTTCCGCACCAGTCCCAGTTCGGGCAGGACCGGCACCAGTTCGCCATGTCTGTGCGCCAGGAAATCGTGCAGGATGCCGATGCCGGCGCCGCCCCGGACCGCCTCGGTCTGACCGAGTGCGCTCGACACCTCGATATCGGAGCGCCAGCCTTTCCAGATGTCGCGGGCATAATCGAGCGAGGGCGTGAAAATCAAATCCTCCACGTAGCCCACAAGACTATGATCTTTCAGATCGGCCACCGTTTTGGGCAGGCCGCGCTGTTTGACATAGTCGGACGATGCGTAGAGCCCGAGCCGGTAATCGACAAGCTTGCGACACACCAGCCGCCCCTCGGTCGGCCGCGCCACGGTAATCGCGATATCGGCTTCACGGCGCGACAGGGAAAAGCTGCGCGGCACGGGCACCAGTTGCACCGTCAGGCCCGGATGCCGGGCGCGCAACTGGCCCAGCCTCGATGCCAGAAACCCCACCCCGAACCCGTCCGGCGCCCCAACCCTGACGGTGCCCGAAATCGCCGCATCGGTGCCCCCGATCACCGATTGCGCGCTGAGTGCAGCGGTTTCCATAAGCTCGGCGCGCTCGAGCAGGGCTTCACCCTCGGCGGTCAGATCGCACCCATTGGTGCGCCGCACGAAAAGCCGCGCGCCCATGGAGTCTTCAAGCGCACTCAACCGCCGCGCCACCGTCGCATGATTGACGCCCAGTCCCCGCGCCGCGGCCAGAATTTGCCCCGCGCGCGCGATCGCCAGGAATATTCGAATATCGTCCCAGTTCATTTTGCTCTACGGTTTTTGCACATCGAATGTGAAATCTATCACGTTGAAGCTATAATAATAGACATTCATTCTCGCGGGGATTTTTCACGGAGCGAGCAATGAAGACCATCGGGCATTTCATCGACGGCACCCAATTTGCGGGCCATTCGGACCGGACGGCAGAAATCTTCAACCCCGCAACCGGAGAGGTCTCGGCCAAACTCGCCCTTGCCGATGAGACGGACCTCGACGCCGCCATCAGCTCCGCAGCCGCAGCCCAGCCGGCTTGGGCCGCCACCAATCCCCAGCGCCGGGCGCGGGTGTTTTTCCGCTTCGTCGCTCTGGTCAACCAGCACATGGACGAACTGGCCGAACTGCTCTCGGCCGAGCACGGCAAGACCATCGGGGATTCCAAAGGCGATATCGTGCGTGGCATGGAGGTCGCCGAATTTGTCTGCGGCATCCCCCATCTGCAAAAGGGCGAGTTCACCGAAGGGGCCGGTCCGGGGATCGATATGTATTCAATGCGTCAGCCGCTCGGCATCGGCGCGGGCATAACCCCGTTCAATTTCCCGGCCATGATCCCCATGTGGATGTTCGCCCCCGCCATTGCGGCGGGCAACGCCTTTATTCTCAAGCCCTCCGAACGCGCCCCTTCGGTCCCCATGCGGCTGGCCGAACTGATGATCGAGGCGGGCCTGCCCGCCGGTATTCTCAACGTCGTCAATGGCGACAGGACCGCCGTCGATGCCATCCTCGCCCACGATGAAATTGGCGGCGTAAGTTTTGTCGGCTCCACGCCCGTCGCCCGGCACATCTATGCGACCGCCGCTGCCCACGGCAAGCGTGTGCAGGCCTTCGGCGGCGCCAAGAATCACATGATCATCATGCCCGACGCCGATATCGAAAAGGCCGCCGATGCGCTGATCGGAGCCGGCTATGGCTCGGCGGGCGAACGCTGCATGGCAATCTCGGTCGCTGTCCCGGTCGGCGAGGAAACCGCCGACCGTCTGGTCGCCGCGCTCACGCCACGCGTCGAAGGCCTGAAAATCGGTCCTTACACCGATCCCGCAACCGATCTTGGCCCGGTGATCACCAGCGCGGCGCAGCAGCGTATCCTCTCGCTCATCGACAGCGGCAAAGCGCAGGGCGCCGATCTCGTCGTCGATGGTCGCGGCTTCTCCTTGCAGGGATATGAAAACGGCTATTTCGTCGGCGGCACGCTGTTCGACCGCGTCACCCCCGACATGGACATCTACCGCGAGGAGATTTTCGGCCCGGTGCTTTCGGTCGTTCGTGCCCCCACCTATGAGGAGGCCCTTTCGCTGCCGCTCAGGCACCCCTATGGCAATGGCGTCGCGATTTTCACCCACGATGGCGATACGGCTCGCGATTTCGCCTCGCGCATCAATATCGGCATGGTGGGCATCAACGTGCCCATTCCCACCCCGCTGGCTTACCATTCCTTCGGCGGCTGGAAGGCCTCGGCCTTCGGCGATCTCAACCAGCACGGCACCGATTCGATAAAGTTCTGGACCCGCACCAAGACCGTCACCGCCCGTTGGCCCTCGGGGCTCAAGGAAGGCGCACAGTTCTCAATGCCGACAATGGCGTAAACGAAAAAGGCCGCCCCGGAGGGCGGCCCTTTTGAGTGTGGTCAGAAAAAGTTGGAGACTTTTCCGGTTCGACCGTACGACTAGGAATGGTTCAGGTCAGGATATATCGCCTGCGATACTCGCTGGCTGCATAGATAAGAACCACGGCAACCGCGACCCCGCCGACAAGCTGGATCCAATCGACTCCTGATAGCATCAGCGTAGCCAGTTCCAATCCGTTCCAGGGTTGCCCGGCCAGCCAGTAGCCCTCGAAATCGAGGCCCTCGAAACTCAGTTCGAACCGCTGCGTGATGAAGGCCCAAAAGGCGCCCTCCTGCAATATGTTGCGCATCACGACCCGTTCGAACAGCCCGATCACCGCCGGTATCAGGAAGGCCAGCGGAATGGCCCAGCGCTTGAATATGGTGCCCAGCAGCCCCACCCACGCCAGGAACGGCAGGTACCAGAGCAGGGCGATCGCAAACAGCACGATGGCCGAGGCCATGATGTTGACCCAGGCGCCCAGCGTTTCCCCTATGGTTGGCGGTGCGAACCCGCCAAGGAAATTGCTGGCGACCACTGTCGGCAGATAGGCGATCACCCCGGTGATGGCCAGCGCAAGCAGGATCGCCGTGGGAAACACCGTGAGCGATGCCGCCACCTTGGACCCGAAGATTTTCAGATCGCTCTGGGGCATCGATTTCCAGAACAGCATCGAATTGTTGCGGCTGTCGGCCGAAAAGGCATCACCGTAGTAAAAGAACAGCATGATGATCAGATAAACCAGCCACCCTGCCGCCCCCAGTGCAAAGGCCGTTTCGTAAAAGCGCAGCACCGTGGGCAGGGTTCCGCTGAACTCGCCGCGGAAATCGGTCCCGAACACGGCATAGATCGCCGCCAGAGATCCCAGTGCCAGCAACAGGATCGGGCCGTAGATGAACGCGCCGCGATGCTCGAGATATTCGCGTTTGATAAGCGCAATGAAGGCCTGCATCAGGCAGCTCCCGCATTATGAGTTTCACGCTGCATGAGCGCGACGAAAAGGTCCGAAAGGCTCGGGGTGGAAATCTGGCCCAGCGGTGCCAGTGTTTCGCGGTCCACACCATCAAAAATCATGACCGTCTGGCCGAACCGGCTTTCGATATAGACTGGATTCAGTGCCCTGGCGGCATCGAGATGGGTGGGGTCGGCAATCACCAACTGGCAATAGCGCGTGTTGACCGTTTCCATCTGCATATGGACGATCAGCTCACCATCGCGGATGAACATGATGTCCGAGAGCATGAACTCGATTTCGTCCACCTGATGGGTGGTGATCAAGAGCGTGCGCTCCTCGGTCATGTAGTCTTCGAGCAGCCGCCGGTAAAACCGCTTGCGATAGGTGATGTCGAGTCCCAGCGTGGGTTCGTCCAGCACCAGAAGCTTGGCGTCGATCGCCATGACCACGGCAAGATGAAGCTGGGCGATCATCCCCTTGGAAAGGTTCTTGATCTTGGCTTCGGGCTTGATGTCGGTGCCCGAAAGAAAATCGCGTGCCTTGTCCTGGGAAAAATTGGGATGGATGTTGCTTAGGAGAGCAAACAACTCCCGCACCCGAAGGAACCGGGGCAGGGAGGCGACGTCGGATATGAACGCCACATCGTTCATCAGCGTGGCGCGGTTGGCGAAGGGGTCGAGCCCTAAAACCTCGATCTTGCCCTCGCACTGGGTCAGGCCCAGCAGCGCATTGAGCGTCGTGGTCTTGCCCGCGCCATTGTGCCCGACCAGCCCGTAGATGCGGCCGGCCGGAATGTCGAAATCGAGCCCGTGCAATATCTCGTTCTTGCCGAACTGCTTGCGCAGACCGCGCGCGGAAACGATCGGGTTTTCAGCGGTCATTTCTCGTCTCCATCTTTGAGCAGATCACCGGTGGAAAGCCCGAGCGCTGAAATCCGCGCCGCAATCGCCGGCCAGTCCTCTTTGAGAAATTTGTCTCTTTCATGGGCCAGAAGGGCAGCCCGCGCCCCCTCGGTCACATACATGCCGAGCCCCCGGCGTTTTTCCACGGTGCCCATATCCACCAGTGACTGGTATGATTTGGTTACCGTCAATGGGTTGACCGAAAGATCGGTCGCCACTTGTCGGACAGAGGGCAGGGGGTCGCCCTCATTGATCGCCCCGTTGAGGATCATCTCGATCATCCTTTGCCGGATTTGCAGAAATATCGGTTGGTCGTCGCGCCACTGGGTCATGTGTGCTTCCGTGTAGTGTGCTATATAACTAAAACACCGGCACACCACTGTCAAGCACCTTGTCGCACGCTTCGGTCTGGCTTAGCGTAGCGGGACAATCGATACATCGGGGGACAGGATGGCTGGTGAAGCGGCACATGGTTTTGATCTTCTTCCAGTCGTCGGGATTCTGGCGGCCGGTGTCGTTGCCGTTCCCATTTTCAAGCGAATCGGTCTCGGTTCCGTGCTCGGCTATCTGGCCGCCGGTCTCGCCATCGGCCCGTTCGGCCTTGCCGTCGTAACCCACCCTGACACCATCCTGCACACCGCCGAACTCGGCGTCGTCATGTTCCTGTTTATCATCGGGCTCGAAATGCAGCCCCAGCGCCTCTGGAGCCTGCGCAAACAGATTTTCGGGCTCGGCGTCCTGCAGGTTGCAACCTGCGCCGCACTGATGACGGGGGCCGGAATATTGATGGGTCTGTCGCCGACAATTGCCCTGATCGCCGGGCTCGGCTTTGTTCTGACCTCGACGGCCATCGTCTTTCAGGTGCTTGAGGAGCGCGGGGAAATCTCGACCGCGGCCGGCCAGAAAATGGTCTCGGTCCTCCTGCTCGAGGACCTCGCCATCGTGCCCCTTCTGGCCCTTGTGGCGTTCATTGCCCCGCAGGCCGAAACTGTAACCATGAGCCAGCGCCTGATCGATATCGCAATCGCCGTCGGTGCGCTGGTCGGCCTTGTGCTGGTCGGGCGCTTCCTGCTCAATCCCCTGTTCCGCATTCTCGCAAATGCCCATGCCCGTGAAGTGATGACCGCCGCCGCCCTGCTGGTCGTGCTCGGCGCCGCGCTGGCCATGAACATGAGTGGGCTTTCCATGGCCATGGGCGCCTTCCTTGCCGGCGTCCTTCTCTCCGAATCGACCTTCCGCCACCAGCTCGAAGCCGATATCGAGCCGTTTCGCGGCATCCTGCTCGGGCTGTTTTTCATTGCCGTTGGCATGTCGCTCGATCTGGGCGTCATCGCCCAGAACTACCCCTTCATCATCATGGCCGTCATCGTCTATATGGCCGTCAAATTCGCCGGCATCTACGCCATCGCCCGCCTGTTGCGCTCCAGCCATGGCGAGGCGCTCGAGCGTTCGGTGCTCATGGCGCAAGGCGGCGAGTTCGCTTTCGTCCTGTTTTCTGCGGCCCTGGGCGTGGGCATCCTCGATGCGGAAATGAATGCCATTCTCACCAGCACCGTCATTGTCTCGATGGTTCTCACCCCCATCGCCATCATAGCGATGAACCGCATGATGCCGCGTCAGGCACCAAATCTCGACGGCGTTGAAATTGCCGACGGCCTGGCTGGCACGGTTCTCATCATCGGCTTCGGCCGCTTTTCCCAGATCGTCAGCCAGCCCCTTCTGGCCAAGGGCGTCGATGTCACCATCATCGACAACGACGTCGAAATGATCCAGGCCGCAGCCGATTTCGGGTTCAAGATCTATTACGGCGACGGCACACGCCCCGAAATCCTCCACGCCGCCGGTGCATCGACCGCCACGGCAATTCTGGTCTGTATCGACAGACCCGCCGACGCGACCCGGATCGCCGAGCGCGTCAAATCCGAATACCCGCTCGCACAGCTCTATGTCCGTGCCTTCGACCGCGAGCACGCTGTCGAACTGGTTCACCTGGGCGTGGACTATCAGATCCGCGAGACGCTCGAATCGGCGTTTGTCTTCGGCTACGAGACCCTGGTCGGTCTGGGCGTCGATGAAGAAGAGGCCGCCGACATTCTCCAGCAGGTCCGCGAGCGCGACAAGGCGCGGTTCGAACTCGATATCGCCGGTGGGCTAAGCGAGGGTGCCACGCTCATGTTCGGCAATGTCACGGGCCCCCGGCCAACCCCTTCGTTCAAGCCCCGGCAAAAAAGCACGGCCCTCAACCCCGAGGCCGCAGAAATCCTGCAAAAGGCTCAGCCCGTCGAAGACGCCTGACCCGCCGCGCGTTCTTCTGTTTGGGCGATCCGGCGCACCGGCAGCGCGTCGGGATATTGGTGCTGCAGGGCGTCTAGCGCACGACGGTTATGCGCTCCGCCGCCCGGGTGATGCCCGTATAGAGCCAGCGCTGCGCCTCGTCGCGAAACACGAAACTCTCGTCGAACAGATACACGCTGTCCCACTGGCTGCCCTGCGATTTGTGAACGGTCAGGCAATAGCCATAGGTGAATTCATCGTATTGCCGGCGCAGCTGCCAGCTCATTTCCGCATCCTCGCCGGTAAAAAAACTCTGATGCGCGCGCACCTTGGTCTGCACTGACGTCCGGTCGGCCTCTTCGGGATCGATGGTCATTTCCAAGGTGCCGCCGGCGCGCTTCTTGATCGAATTGAGCGTCCAGATCTGCCCGTTCAGCAGCTTTTTCTGTGGGTTGTTCCGCAGGCATACCAACCGGTCGCCCTTGACCGGAATGTCGGTGGGCAGGCCCTTCAATTCCCGTATCCGGTTGTTGTAGTCGAGCCGCGTCTTGTTGCGCCCCACCAGCACCTGATCAGCGTTGAGCACTTCGGATTGGTCGACCTCGCGGCGCGAGACAACCTTGCTTTCGCCATAGGTGCCATAATCGAGCCCGCGGCCCTCGCGGATATCGAGCGAAAGTCTGACGATCGGATTGTCCGCCGCCTGCCGGTGAATTTCCGTCAGCATCACGTCGGGATCCTGCGCCGTGAAAAAACCTTCGCCCTGCACCGGCGGAAGCTGGAACGGATCGCCCAGCACCAGAACCTTGGTGCCGAATGAAAGCAGGTCGGTGCCCAGCACCTCATCGACCATCGAAACCTCATCGATGACGATCAGATCGGCATCCGCCGCCGCCGATTCAGGGTCGAGCACAAAGCGCGGCTCGCCTTCCTTTTCGGAAATTCGCGTATAGATAAGCGAGTGGATGGTCGAGGCGCCCTTGCACCCGCGCTTGCGCATCACCAGCGCCGCCTTGCCGGTAAACGCTGCATATTTGACCGTCTTGACGTCCTGGGCCAGATGCCGGGCCAGCGTCGATTTCCCCGTGCCCGCCCAGCCGAACAGCCGGAACACCTGCGGCCCGTTCTCGTCCTTGAGCCACGCTGCCACGGCTTTGAGGGCCTCATCCTGCTGGCTGGACCAAGCAACCATTTGTGAAACACACTCCGACAAACGAGGGGAATCAGTTCCCCGCCAGTATTGCCGGGCAAAGGCCGCGGCGAAACCCACAATGCGAACAAAACAAGATTGGAGACAGGGTCATGCAGCCTGATGATGTAATCGACTTCTGGTTTGTCGAACACGGGCTCGAAGACTGGTATGCCAACGACCCTGAATTCGATGCCCGCTGCGCGGCGCGCCTGGGCGATGTTCATGAAAAAGCCATTCGCTCCGAACTTTGGACCTGGCGCGAAACGGCCAGGGGCCGGCTGGCAGAGATCATTCTGCTCGACCAGCTCTCGCGACAGTTCAATCGCGAGAGCGCCAGGGCGTTTGCATCCGACACCATGGCGCTGGCGCTGGCCCAGGAGATCGTTTCGCGCGGCCTCGACGCAGAGCTTTCGGTCGATGAAAGGCTCTTTGCCTACACCCCTTACCAGCACTCGGAATCGGCTGTAATTCAGGAAGAGTCCGTGAGGCTGTTCAAAGCCCTGGGCCATGATGATTATCTCACCTACGCCCTCGGACATCACGACATCATCGCCCGGTTTGGCCGGTTTCCGCTTCGCAACGCGGCATTGGGGCGCCCATCCACACCCGAGGAACTGGCCTATATGAAAGAGCGCGAAGGCAAGGCTTACTAGGTCAAAAGCGCGCATCACACCAAAGATGGATGGGTATGGCTTTTCAGAGGGCGTAGGGTAGAGCGATATTGTTTTAAAGGCTCGGAAACAATGTGCGCGGCACCAATAGCTGACCATCCCTACCGCGAAGCGGTTCTGGCCGAACTGCACGCGCGGCCTGTCGAACTCGTTGCACCCAGTATGCGCGTGCGCCGTCTTGTGCTGACCGTGCCCAATCGCTCGGGCGGCATGCGAAAGGCCATGGAAGAATTCCGCCAGTTCGCGGCTGACAACGGTCATGCGGTCAAGGACGATGCCAGCCGGCAGTACCAGTTCACCACCCCCGAACGGGTCGCGAGTTGGGAATTTCACACCGAATTCATCACCATAACGTGGTATGCCCCGCTGACCGATGCCGAGAGCTGGCCCACCGATATCGGGCTCGACGTTCTGGGCGAGGCCGAACTGGTGGGCGCCATGCGCGTCGATCTGATGGACGAGCCCGAATTGCCCGAGCGGGTGTTTCCCTCGTTCAATCCCACCAGTCTGTGTCTTGTCGCCGTCGAGCATGCCAACGCCCAATTGGCCACCGATTTCGTGCCCGACAAGGACAAGTTCATCCGCTTCGAATTTGCCGCCGGCAAGCTCTCGCCGCTGCGCCGCGCCATCACCCTGCGCCGCATTCTCGAAATCGAGACCTACCGCAACATGGCGCTTCTGGCCCTGCCGCTGGCCCGCCGGACCGGCCCCGATCTAAGGGCCGTTGAAATGGGGCTGACCGATGTGATGACCGACCTTTCGGCGGTCGAAACCACCGATGCGGTGCAGGACCGCCTCAAGAGCCTGCACGCGCTTGCCGTGCGCTCGGGACAGATTTCCGAACAGCTCAATTATCGCTTCGCCGCGGCCTATGCCTATGGCGCGATCCTGCGTAACCGGCTCGAAAAGCTGCGCGAAACGACCCTGGGGCAGGGCTCCTCGCTTTCGAGCTTTATCGGCAACCGGGTCGAGCCGGCGTTGGCCACCTGCGAGGCCATGGACAAGCGGCTCGCCGTCCTGCTCGATAAGCTCGAGCGGGCCGTCGAATTGCTCAATGTGCGCATCAGCCTCGATATGCAGATCCAGAACAAATCGGTGCTCGAAACCATCGCCGAAACGGCCCGCAGCCAGTTCCGGCTCCAGCACACCGTCGAAGGCCTTTCGACCATCGCCATCACCTATTATCTGATCGGCATATTGGGCTACGCGCTGGCAGGACCGCTTGAAGCGACAGGCTGGGACAAGACGCTCGCCATCTCTATCCTCTCGCCCGTCGCGCTGATCGCCGTATTCCTCGGCCTCCGCGCCATCCGGCGGGGCTTCGACAAAGGTTCAAAGCACTAGCCGGCTTTCCCGAGTGCTTCCTTGGGGATCAGCGCGCCGTGATGGCCGATGACCACCGAGGCGGTGGCGTGCCCGGCCCTGGCCGCATCTTGGGGGCTGGCGCCACCCAGACGCGCCGCCAGATATCCGCCATTGAAACTGTCGCCGGCTCCGGTCGCATCGACCACGCTGGCGACTTTTCTTGCGCCAACGCGCCACTCCCCCTTACCTGTGACCACAAGCGCCGGATCGGCGCCGTTCTTGACAACAACTTCCTCACAGCCCGCCGCCAGATAGCGCCGCGCGGTCGCCTCATCGTCCGCATCGCCGAAATAGGGCACCTCGTCCGAATGCGTGGGCAAGACGATGCTCGAAACCTTTGCCGCTTCCGTCAGCGCATGAACAACGCTCTGGTCGTCGGCCCAGAGGGCAGGCCTGATATTGGGGTCGAAAGCCACCATGGCCCCGGCTGCCCGCCGCGCGCCAACCGCCGCAACCAGCCGCTCGCGGGCTTCGGGTGCAAGAATGGCCAGCGTGATGCCTGAAAAATAGATCAGCTCGGCATCCTCCAGCGCCGCCTCGAGCGCCGTCGCATCGTCCGCCAGCAGCTTTGCGGCCGAAGTATCGCGCCAATAGGTGAAGTGGCGGTCTCCATCGGCCTGATGGATCATGTAAAGCCCGGCGCGCTTGCCCTTGATAGTGCGGATCGCGCCTGTATCGATCCCGGTCTGCCCGATAAACTCAACCATCTGGCGCGAATAAAGGTCGTCGCCCACGGCGGTCGCATAGCGCACCCGCCAGTCCGCATCGAGAAGCGCGTTGAGGTAATAGGCGGTGTTGAGCGTGTCCCCGGCAAAGCCCTGCCTGTAGGTGCGATCCTCGCCCCCGCTCATTTCGATCATCGCTTCCCCGATGGAAACTGCTGTCCGGCTCACGCGTATCCTCCCCGTTTTGCGTCCCGCCATAGCCTATCCGGTCTTGGCGAGGAAGCCTTCGGGCGACATGACGATCTTATGGTCGATTTCCCCAATGGCCGAAAAATCCTTGTCGGCATAATCGATGGGCCACAGCACCGACTGGATCGCGGCGATCCGGGCGCGCTTCTTGTCATTGGCCCGGATCAGCGTCCAGGGCGTGTCCGGCGTATCGGTCGCCACAAACATCTTGTTGCGCGCCTTGGTGTATTCGTCCCACTTTTCCAGGGCCTTGAGATCGACCGGCGACAGCTTCCAGATCTTGAGCGGGTCGTGCTGGCGATCGTGGAAACGCTTGAGCTGCATTTCCCGCCCGATCTCGAGCCAGAACTTGAACAGATGGATGCCTTCCTCGGCGATCATCCGCTCGAAAGGCGGCGCCTCATGCAGGAAATTTTCGGTCTGGCTCGGCGTGCAAAAGCCCATGACGGGCTCGACCACTGCGCGATTGTACCATGAGCGGTCGAACAGCACGATCTCGCCGCCAGATGGCAGATGCGTCACATAACGCTGGAAATACCATTGCGTCCGTTCCCGATCCGAGGGGACGGGCAAAGCAACGGTGCGCGCGTTGCGCGGATTGAGGTTTTCCAGAAAGCGCTTGATCGTGCCGCCCTTTCCGGCCGAGTCACGCCCCTCGAACAGCGCCAGCACACGTTCCCCGCTCTCGGCCAGATGACGCTGAAGCTTGACCAGTTCGATCTGCAGGGCGCGCAGATGCTTTTCGTAATCCTTGGTCTTCATCTTTTCGGTGTAAGGATAGCCGCCGCTGGTCAGCGCCCGATCCTTGATCGCTTCGTCGAGTTCGGGATTTTCGAGGTCGAAGCCGTCCATATAGATCAAGTCCTCTTCGGCGTTTTGTGTCGCAGCTGTCATAATCGGATGCGCCCGTTGCATCATGCCATTGTCATGCACGCGCTATATGGCCATTGTCATGATTGATGATTCATTTGCAATGAGCACAGGACAGAGGGTGAGGACGCGACCCGAGGTGGGCCGGCCGATCGTCATGGTTTCACCGCTGCTGGTCGGCGGCGCTGCCGTGCTTATTGTTCTGGCATTGGCGGTATTGGGCAGGCTCGCTCTCCTCGATTCGGGCGTGGTGATTCTTGCAATCGCCGCCATAACCGCCATCGCAATGCGCGCTTCACTCAATTCCGATGTCGAAACCAATCAGGCCGGCGCGCTGGTCGGTATCGACGGGGCCGTCGAGCAGTTCTCCGATATTCTGACCGAACCCTGCCTCATCATCAATGAACGCGCCGTGCTGATCTATCGCAACCCGGCGGCGCTCAAACGCTTTCCCCGTGCCCGAACCGGCGATCCTCTGGCCTTCACCCTGCGTGATCCCGATCTCGTCGAAGCCATCGACAAGGCCATCGAGACCGGGACCGCCCAAGGCAGCGAACTGCACATCCCGGTGCCCAACGAAACCTGGTACCGCGCGTCCGTCGTCCCCTATCGGCCCAGCGAGGAGCGTAGTTTCGTTGCGATCACCCTTTACGATTTCACCGAGCAGAAGCGCACCGACCGCATGCGCGGCGATTTCATCGCCAATGCCAGCCACGAATTGCGCACCCCGCTGACCTCGCTCATGGGCTTCATCGACACACTGCAGGGCCCGGCCGCAAAGGACGAGGCGGCGCGTGGCCGGTTTCTGGGCATCATGCGCAGCCAGTCCGAGCGCATGTCGAGCCTGATCGATGATCTGCTCTCGCTCTCGCGCATCGAATTGCGCCAGCACGTCAAGCCGACCACCGAGGTCAATCTCAACCTGCTGCTGCGTGAGGTTGCAGAAACCCTCGAACCCAAGGTCACCGCCGCCCAACTTGTTCTCGATCTCAAATTGCCCGACGAGCCCGTGACCATCATCGGCGACCGCCAGGAATTGTTCGAGGTCCTCGAAAACCTTGCCGACAACGCCATCAAATATGGCGGCGACGGGGGCATGGTGGAGATCGCATTGGTCGCCGGCGCCAGCCGCTCAGGTGCCCACCACGCCATCACCGTGACCGATTTCGGCGCGGGAATCGCCGAAGAACACGTACCGCGCCTCACCGAGCGTTTCTATCGCGGCGATGCGGAAGCCAACCGCAAGAAAAAGGGCACGGGCCTGGGCCTGGCCATCGTCAAACACATCGTCGCCCGCCATCACGGCCTGCTCTCCATACGCTCGAAACTGGGCGAGGGCACACGCGTGGAAATCCTCCTGCCCCGCTGACCGCCTCTTTGTCACAAACGTTGCCAATGCGCAGTTTCCCACAGGGCGCTGCGCATTTTTATTTGCAATATCAGCACCTTATATTGTCATCCAAGTGTCACGAAAAAGACATAGAACCTTTAGCTGCCGGTCCTAGGTTGCCCCTGTTTTCGAGATGGAGCCGCAAGGACACATGTCCGGCTTCATCAAACCCAAGGGGCAAAAATGCCCGGACGCTTCTGACACAAAGGAAGATCAGAATCATGAAAACCGCACTTTACGCCAGCGCCGCCGCGGTGGCTGTCGTTGCCGCTCTTGGCGCAACCGCTGCCCAGGCTCAGAGCCGCGACACCATCCAGATCGCCGGCTCGTCGACCGTTCTGCCGTTCTCCTCGATCGTTGCCGAGGAATTCGGTAACGCATTCCCCGATTACAACACGCCCAACGTTGCCGGCGGCGGCTCGGGCGGCGGCAAGCGTCAGCTTTGCGAAGGCGTCGGTGAAGCGACCCTCGACATCGCCAACTCCTCGTCCAAGATGAGCGCCAGCGAGCTTGAAGGCTGCGTTGCCAACGGCGTCGAAGACGTTCGCGAAGTGATCTTCGGCTTTGACGGCATCGTGTTCGCCACTGGTATCGACCAGGGCGATTTCGCTCTCGAACCCGTCCATCTCTATCAGGCCATTGCCGCTCAGGTTCCGGTCGATGGCGAAATGGTCGACAACCCCTACACCAACTGGTCCGAAATCGACTCTTCGCTTCCCGACCAGGACATCTTCATCGCCATTCCCGGCACCAACCACGGCACGCGCGAAGTCTTCGACGTTCGCGTTCTCGAAGCTGGCTGTGAAGCCGCCGGTCTTCCTGAAATGGAAGAAGATGCCATGGAAGCTGCTTGCCTGACCCCGCGTCAGGACGTGGTGGTCGAGATCGCCGGTGACTACACCGAAACCCTTGCCCGCCTGCAGTCGAACCCCGAAGCAATCGGCGTCTTCGGTCTCTCCTTCTACGACCAGAACCGCGACACCCTCAAGGTTGCAACCGTTTCCGGCGTCGAACCTTCGCTCGACACCATCGCTTCGGGCGAATACCCGATCTCGCGCCCGCTGCAGTTCTACGTCAAGGGCGCTCATGTCGGCGTGATCCCTGGCATCGAAGACTACGTTGCCTTCTTCCTGTCCGACCAGATGGCCGGTGCCGGTGGCACGCTTGAAGGCGCTGGTCTGGTTCCTGCTTCGAGCGAGTTCCTTGCAGAACAGCTCGATGCCTTCAACAATGGCGACCAGTATCAGCCGCAGTAATCGGCACTTGCAAGATCGGAGGATCCCGGGCATTCCGGGGTCCTCCATATAAAATTACAGTCCGCGCCGGGTCCCAGGCCCCGGCCCATCTGGAAGGACCAGTTCGCCGTGAACGCTCTCGTTATCGCCGCACTTTTGTTGGTTCTTCTCACGCTCTCTTATCAGATCGGCTGGTCGCGCAGCCGCAGGCTTGCCAGCGGAGGCGCCGAGCGCCTGCATTCGCGCCCCATCTATCACGGCGTTCTCGCCGCCCTTTTCGCCCTGCTTCCGGCAATCATCGTGCTCGGCCTGTGGGCGCTGTTCAGCGAAACGGTCACGCGCAGCTTCATTCTCGCACAACTGCCGCCCGAAACGGCGCAGCTTACCCAGGTCCAGGTGCAGGCCGTCATCAACCGTGTCCAGGCCATCGCCAACGGATTTGGCGTGGTCGGTGAGCCCGCGCCCGAGGAATTGGCTGCCGCCCAGGCCTTTGAGACCTTCCAGCTCGTTTCGTTCCTTGCCGTGATCGGCGCAGCCGCGGCGCTTGGCGCCGGCGGGCTCTTTTTTGCTCAGCGGCGCATCGGCTTGCGGCTGCGGGCCCGAACCGAAGTCGAAATCGCTGTCCGTATCGGCCTTATTGCCTGCTCCACCGTCGCGGTGCTGACCACGATCGGTATCGTGCTTTCGCTGCTTGCCGACGCCCTGCGGTTTTTCTCCTTCATCAACCCGCTCGACTTCTTCTTCGGCACCACCTGGAACCCCCGGTTCCAGAGCTCGGGCACCGGATCGGCTGGCGAATATGGCCTGCTGCCGCTGCTCTGGGGCACTGTCATGATCAGCCTCATCGCCATGCTGGTTGCCGTGCCGATTGGCTTGATGTCGGCCATCTATCTCTCCCAGTACGCGCCCCCCAATGTGCGCAATGTGGTCAAGCCCATCATCGAGGTGCTGGCCGGCATTCCCACCATCGTTTACGGCTTTTTCGCCCTGGTTACCGTGGGGCCGTTCTTTGCCGGCCTGGGCAACATGATCGGTGTGGACATCAGGGCGACAAGTGCGCTGACGGCAGGCGTGGTCATGGGAATCATGATCATCCCCTTCATCTCTTCGCTCAGTGACGACATCATCGCCCAGGTTCCCCGCACCATGCGCGACGGTTCGCTCGGGCTGGGCGCGACGCAATCGGAAACCATCCGCAAGGTTCTGCTGCCGGCTGCTTTGCCCGGCGTTGTGGGCGCCATCCTGCTCGCCGTCAGCCGGGCCATCGGCGAGACCATGATCGTGGTGCTGGCCGCCGGCAACAGCCCCGTGCTGCGCTTCAATCCGGCCGAGCCCACCTCCACCGTGACCGTAAGCATCGTCAATCAGCTCACCGGCGATGCCGATTTCACCAGCCCTCAATCTCTCGTGGCCTTCGCGCTTGGCCTGACACTCTTTGTCATGACCCTGCTGCTGAATGTCCTGGCACTCTACATCGTCCGCAAGTTCAGGGAGCAATACGAATAGCCATGGTCGACACATTGCTCTCCAGCCCCGAATCCAGCGATGCCAAGCGCGAACGCGTTCGCAAGAGTCTTGCGCGGCGCCATCGCAATGAAACCATGTTTCGCTGGGCCGGCATCCTGTCGATTGCCGCTGCGCTGGGCTTCGTTGCCATCCTGTTCGGGATGATCATCTCCAAGGGCCTGCCGTCCTTCTGGCAGTCAACGCTGCATGTCGAAGCCTATTTCGATCCCGAGCTGGTTGAAGGCGGTCCCCAGCCAGACCGTTCGGACAGTGCGTCCGATGCCGATTATCGCGCGGCGATGGTTCAGTGGCAGCGCGACGTTACTTTGTCCAACTGGAACGCCATCGTCGAAACCGCTGTCCGCACCGCCGTGCCCGATCTGGAAATCGAAAGCCGCGATGTTCTCGAACTCGTAACATCGGCCGCTCGCTTCCAGCTGCGCGATCGCTATTTCGCCAATCCCGACGTGCTCGGGCAGACCGTGCCGGTGACAATACTGGCCTCCGCCAACACCGACAACTGGCTCAAGGGCACCATCGACCGTTCGCTGGCTGACGAGCGCCAGCAGCTTTCTCCCCAGACACGCCAGCTTGCCGATCGGCTCCTGGAAGAGGGTGCCATAAGCTTCGATTTCGCCTGGCACATCTTTACCAATGTCGATAGCCGCTCCGCTCCTGCTTCGGCTGGTCTGGCCGGCGCGTTCATGGGTTCACTCTACATGATGATGGTGGTGATCGTGCTGGCCGTTCCGCTCGGCGTTGCCAGCGCGGTCTATCTTGAGGAGTTCGCGCCCAAGAACCGCTGGACCGACCTCATCGAAGTCAACATCAACAATCTCGCGGCCGTGCCCTCCATCGTCTTCGGTCTGCTCGGCGCGGCTGTGTTCATCAACTATCTTGGCCTGCCGCGCTCGGCACCGCTGGTTGGCGGCCTTGTGCTGACCCTGATGACCCTGCCCACCATCATCATTGCGACCCGCTCGTCATTGCGCGCTGTTTCGCCCTCGCTCCGTCAGGCGGCGCTCGGGCTTGGTGCCTCGCGCAACCAGACCGTGTTCCACCATGTTCTGCCGCTGACGTTCCCCGGCATTCTGACCGCCACCATCATCGGTGTAGCCCAGGCCCTTGGCGAGACGGCACCTCTGCTGCTGATCGGCATGAGCGCGTTCATCGCCAACATTCCCGCCAATCCGCTGGATTCGGCGACGGCTCTGCCGGTTCAGATCTATCTCTGGCAGGGCAACGAAAACCGGAACTTCTTTGAGGCGCGGACATCGGCTGCCATTATGGTCCTTTTGGGCATGATGATCCTGTTGAATGCCATCGCCATCTTCCTGCGCACACGATTGGAGCGCCGCAAATGACAATCGGAACCACAATGGACAGGAGTGCAATGCCTCCGATGAACCAGAGCAACACGACAGCTGGCGAGGCCGGCTTCCAGACAGTCCGCACGCCCGACGATACCGGGCACCCCGCGCGCCTCAAGGCGGAAGACGTTTCGGTCTTCTACAATGAAAAACAGGCGCTGTTCGACGTTTCGATCGATATCCCCGAAAAGGCTGTCAGCGCCTTTATCGGCCCTTCGGGGTGCGGCAAATCCACATTCCTGCGCTGCATCAATCGTATGAACGATACCATCGAGGGCTGCCGGGTCACCGGCACCGTCGCTCTCGACGGCGACAATCTTTACGACGCCAGCCTCGACGTGGTCGAACTGCGCGCCCGGATCGGTATGGTGTTCCAAAAGCCCAATCCGTTCCCCAAATCGATATTTGAAAACGTTGCCTATGGCCCCAAGATCCACGGACTGGCCCGCAACAAGTCCGATCTTGAAGAAATCGTCGTGACTTCGCTGCAAAAGGCGGGGCTGTTCGAAGAGGTCAAGGACCGGCTGCATTCGCCCGGCACCGGCCTGTCGGGTGGCCAGCAGCAGCGCCTGTGCATCGCGCGCGCCATAGCGGTCGGTCCCGAAGTCATCCTCATGGACGAGCCCTGCTCGGCACTCGATCCGATCGCAACCGCGATCATCGAGGAGCTGATCGACGAATTGCGTGCCAATTACACCATTGTTATCGTCACCCACTCCATGCAGCAGGCCGCGCGCGTCTCGCAAAAGACCGCGTTCTTCCACCTGGGCAAGCTGATCGAGGAAGGTCCGACCGAATCCATCTTCACCAATCCCAGGGAAAAGCGCACCCAGGATTACATCACCGGCCGCATCGGGTAGGAGACCCACGTCATGCCCAATTCAAGCGAACATATCGTTAGCTCCTACGAAGATGAACTGATCGAGTTGGCCCGTTCGATCTCGGAAATGGGCGGGTTTGTCGAAAAGGCGATTTCCAACGCCACCGACGCCCTGATCCGCTCCGATGCCGACCTTGCGCTGGCCACTGTGGCCGCCGACAAGAAGGTCGACGCCATGCAGGCCCAGATCGACGAGATGGCGGTCTCGATCATCGCCCGGCGCCAGCCCATGGCGCAGGACCTGCGCCTTGTCATCGCTTCCATTCACGTCGCCAACGATCTCGAACGCATCGGCGACATGGCCAAGTCGACGGCCCGTCGCTCCACCCAGTTCGAAGGCATCGGCATGTCGAGCCAGTTCAAGAACGGACTGCGCCACATGGGCGAACTCGTCCAGCGCCAGGTCAAGCTGGCCCTCGATGCCTTTGCCGCCCGCGACAAGGACATGGCGGTCGATGTGGTCGAGCGCGATACCGACGTCGATGCGCTCTATGTTTCCCTGTTCCGCGAACTCCTCACCTACATGATGGAAGATCCGCGTAATATCACCATGTGTACGCACCTCCTGTTCTGCGGCAAAAATCTTGAGCGGGTGGGCGATCACTCGACCAACATAGCAGAGCAGGCCTATTTCCTTGCGACCGGCCAGTCACTGACGTCGGACGTCGAGGATTTCAAGCGTGAGCAGATCAAGGGCTAGTCAATGATCCCTCAGGTTCTTGTTGTCGAAGACGAGGCCGATCTCGTCGAACTTCTGCGATACAATCTCGAGGCGGAAGATTTTTCCGTCGCAACCGCCGAAGATGCCGAAGAGGCCATGCTGCGCATCGCCGAAAACACGCCCGATATCATCCTGCTCGACTGGATGCTGCCGGGCACTTCGGGCATCGAGATCTGCCGCCGCATCCGCGCCCGCACCGATACCGCCCGCATCCCGATCATCATGCTCACCGCACGCGGCGAGGAAGAAGAGCGGGTGCGCGGTCTGGCGACCGGGGCCGACGATTATGTCGTCAAACCCTTTTCGCTTCCCGAGCTGATGGCCCGCATCAACGCCCTTTTGCGCCGGTCGAACCCGCAGTTGATCGCTGCTATCCTCAAGGCGGGCGACATCGAACTCGACCGCACCACCCATCGCGTCCGCCGCTCGGGCAAGGAAGTCCATCTCGGCCCCACAGAGTACCGCCTGCTCGAATACCTCATGGGCAATCCCGGCCGCGTCTATTCGCGTGAGCAATTGCTCGATGGCGTCTGGGGCACCGATGTCTATGTCGACGAGCGCACCGTGGACGTCCATGTCGGCCGGCTGCGCAAGGCCATCAATCGGGGGCGGGTCAAGGACCCCATCCGCACCGTCCGCGGCGCGGGCTATGCCTTCGACGAAAAATTCGTGGCGAACTAGAGGCTTGATAAACAGGTACGATTTTATCGATCCTGTTGGCACCATATTAAGCCAGATCGATAAAGCGTAAATTTTGTCGTGCATTTGACTGATTTGCGCGTCGCGCCTGATTAACGCTTATTTGCTGTTTTCTTTGCACCACAGCTTCGCGCCCGCGATAACGGGGCGAAATTTGCAAAGTGAGCAGGTGCGATGCCCAAATCAGCTGTTGCGGTCAAACAGACCCGTGCCGACCGGAAACCCCGATCGGGCCTTCTCCCGCTCGTTCTCGATCTCGACGACACCCTGATCCGCACCGATCTGCTGCACGAGACGGTTTTCGCCTATCTCAAGCAGAACCCGTTCGGCCTGTTTTCCCTCGTGCTCTGGCTCCTCAAGGGCAAGGCGCATCTCAAGCAGCAACTGGCCAGCCAGGTGACCCTCGAGGTCGACGACATCCCGCTCAACGCCGAGCTTGTCGCCTACGCCGAGGCCGAAAAGGCAAAAGGCCGTCAAATCATTCTGGCCACAGCGGCAGACAGCCTGCTGGCCATACGCATCGCTCACCGCTTCCCCTTTATCGATAAGACCATCGCATCCGATGGCATCACCAATCTCAAGGGCGCCACAAAGGCTCAAAAGCTGGCCGAAATGTTTCCCGATGGCTTCGTCTATGCCGGCGACAGCAAGACCGACCTTGCCGTCTGGAAAGTCGCGAAAGCCGGCGTTCTTGTCGAAACCGCCGGTGGCGTGGAGCGCGCGGCCGCCCGCCTGACCGATATCGAGCACACCATAAAGCGTCCCACACGGCTCAGGGATTGGATCAAGGAGGCGCGCCTGCATCAATGGGCCAAGAACGCCTTGGTGTTCGTGCCGCTCATGCTGGGTGGCCATATGCTCGACCTCGCAGCATGGACCAGCGCGGGCATGGCATTTCTCGCCCTGGGCATCCTCGCCTCCTCGACATATCTCCTCAACGACCTCTGGGACATCGCCGACGACCGCCGCCATTGGTCCAAGCGCAACCGTCCGCTCGCGGCCGGTCGCATATCCATCGCCAATGCCGTGGCCGCCATGCCCGTCGCCATGATTGCCGCCTTCGCGCTCGGCGCGCTGGTCAATCCCCTGGTTGTCGCAACGCTTGCCGCCTATCTGACCCTCACCGTCGCCTATTCCCTGGGGATCAAACGCAAGCCGATCCTCGATGCCTTCACGCTGGCCGTGCTGTTCACCTTGCGACTCGTATTGGGCATTGTCGCCGTCGGTGTCATGGCCTCGCCCTGGCTGCTTGTCTTTTCCATGTTCCTGTTTGCCTCGCTTTCCTTCGCCAAGCGCAACACCGAGGTGCAGCGCATGACCGACAATGGCGGATCGGGCCGGATCAGTGGGCGCGGATATTTCACAACCGATGCGCCCTTCATCATGGCCATGGGCGTGGCCAGCGGCATCGGCTCGGTTCTCATCCTTGTGCTCTATCTCACCCAGGATGCCCTGGCCGCCGATTTCTATTCGGATTCGATCTGGCTCTGGCTCATGCCCGCCGCCCTGTTCCTGTGGATCGGCCGCATCTGGATGCTCAGCTTTCGCGGCGAACTCAACGACGATCCCGTCGCCTTTGCCATGAAAGACCCCAAAAGCCTCATGCTCGCCGCCGGTCTGGCGCTCGGCTTCTTTCTCGCCTGGATCGGCATATGAGCCCGCAGGCCTTCCTCAAGCTGCCCCAGGTCGTGCGCTTCCTGCTGCTTGGCGGTCTTGCAGCGGCGATCAACTGGCTGGTGCGTTTCCCGCTCTCGCTCGTGCTGCCGTTTCCCGCCGCCGTGTTCGTGGCCTATCTCATTGGCATGAGCGCCGGGTTCACGCTCTACCGCGCCTATGTGTTTCCCAATTCCCGCCAGTCCATGGCGCTGCAGGCCACGCTCTTTCTCATCGTCAATGCGCTCGGCGCCGTTGTCGTCATGGCGGTTTCCCTGGCCCTGCTCGATCATTTGCTCCCGGCCATCGGATGGCGCTTGCTGCCTGAAGCGGTTGCACACGGCACGGCAATCGGCGTCGGCGCTGTTGCAAATTTCTTCGGCCACAAATATCTCAGTTTTCGGACCGCTCCCGACCACGCAGAAAACTTGACTTGACGAGTCTGGTTTAAGCGCGCTAGGTCCGGGCGGTATTGAAAGCGATCCGACGATGCTGCGCCGATTTTTCTCCTATTACGCGCCCTATAAGGGCCTGTTTTTCCTCGATTTCGGCTGCGCGGTCATCGTCGGCCTGCTCGAATTGAGCTTCCCCGTGGTCGTCCAGCTCTATGTCGATCAATTGCTGCCCAGCCAGAACTGGTTCTGGATTCTTGCCGCCGCTGCTGGTCTGCTGGTCGTCTATATCCTCAATGCGGGCCTGCTTTCGGTGGTCAACTATTGGGGCCACGCGCTTGGCATCGGCATCGAGACCGACATGCGCCGTCAGGCCTTCGATCACCTCCACAAACTCTCATTCCGCTATTTCGACAACAAGAAGACCGGGCACCTCATTACCCACGTCACCAAGGATCTCGAAGAGGTCGGTGAGATCGCCCATCACGGTCCCGAAGACGTCTTTATAGCCATCATGACCTTTATCGGTGCCTTCATCATCATGGCGCTGATGAATTTAAAGCTCGCCGCGCTCACCCTGTTCATCGTCCCGGTCGCCGCCTTCCTGATCTTCAAATACGGAAGCGCCATGACCATGACCTGGAAGAACCTTTACGGCCGGGTCGGCGATTTCAACCAGCGCATCGAGGAATCGATCGGCGGGGTCCGTGCCGTACGTGCCTTTGCCAATGAGCGCCATGAGCGCAAGCTGTTTGAAGGTGACAATCAGAGCTACCGCACCACCAAGCTCAAGGCCTACAAGATCATGACGGCGTCGATCTCGATGTCCTATATGGCCAAGAGCCTCGTGCAGTTGATGGTCATGCTCGCCGGGACCGCGCTCGTCATGTATGGCGAAATGACCTACGGCCAGTTCGTCGGCTTTCTGCTTCTCATCACCGTTCTGTTTCGTCCCATCGACAAGATCATCTCGGTCATCGAAAGCTATCCCAAAGGCATCGCCGGCTTCAAACGCTTCACCGACCTGATCGATACCGAACCCGATATCGTCGATAGCCCAAGCGCAAAAAGGGTTTCCGATCTCAGGGGCGATATCGTCTTCGACAAGGTCAACTTCGCCTATTCGGACAACCGCCCGATCCTGGCCGACATCACCCTCGGCGTTAAAGCCGGGCAAACCATCGCCCTGGTCGGTCCCTCCGGTGCGGGCAAGACCACGATCTGCTCACTGCTGCCGCGCTTTTACGAAATCGATTCCGGCGCCATCACCATCGATGGCATCGACATCCGCGACATGACCCAGGATTCCCTGCGCAGCCAGATCGGCATCGTCCAGCAGGACGTTTTCATGTTCGGCACCTCGATCCGCGACAACATCGCTTATGGCCGTCTGGGTGCAACCGACGAGGAGATCATGGCCGCCGCCCGCAGCGCCCAGTTCGATAGCGTCATTGCCCAATTGCCCGACGGGCTCGATACCATGATCGGCGAGCGCGGGGTCAAACTCTCGGGCGGCCAGAAGCAGCGCCTCGCCATCGCGCGAATATTTCTGAAAAACCCGCCGATCCTCATTCTCGACGAGGCGACCTCGGCGCTCGATACCGAAACAGAAATGCAGATCCAGCGCGCGCTTTCGGCACTCTCGGAGGGCCGCACCACTCTGGTCATCGCCCACCGCCTGGCCACCATCCGCAATGCGGACCGCATCGCCGTGGTCGCCGATGGCCGTATCGTGGAAGAGGGCGCCCATGAAGCGCTGGTCGCCAGGGCCGGCGCCTACGCTCGCCTGCACAATGCGCAGTTCGGCGCCTGGGCGGCTGAATAAGCGCTTGTCGGTTCGAAAGCGCGACCAGACAAGACGCTACGCCGCCAATCCCAGTGCCAGAAACGCCATGGTAATGAGGTTAAGCCCGATCCCACCGGAGCGCTTCCAGAAAAAGTGGTTTCCACTTTTTCGGTTCGGAAGCGTGACCACTTAGGAACTACGCCGCCAATCCCAGTGCCAGAAACGCCATGGTAATGAGGTTAAGCCCGATCCCGAAAGTCACCAGCAGCGCCAGCCCGCGCATGTCGCGATCGGTGACGGCAAGCGCCAGCATGTAAAAGACGATGGGCAGCCAGTCGAGCGCATAGCGCTGCACGTTGAACTGGGAATACCCGTTCGAGTGATAGAACAGGGTGGGCACGGCGATAACGAGGATCGTCGCAATCCCGATCAGTACCGGCCGGCGCATCGGCGCGAAAAACGCGAACAGAACGAACGGGCTGGCCGCCAGAAGCGCCGTGCCCGACGGATCGAGTCCGACGGGTTCGACCATCGCATTGCCGCCGAAATCCATGTGGAAGCCCTGCACGAACAGATAGAGCGTGTTGAACAACACATAGGCCGACGACCACAGCCCGTGCTCGGCCAGCCGGTAGTTGATCATCGATCCGCCCTCGGCAATATCGGCGCCAATCATGTAAGGGTAGCCGGTCTGCATCGGATCGCCGAACCGAAGATAATTGTAGGCAAGATAGATCAGAACCGCGACGCCCGCCGGCAGACCCAGCTTGAGCACCCGCACGATATGCTCACGCGAAAAGCTGATCAGCGGCTCGAACCGGTCCAGCGACAGGGCAAACAGGAACGGCAGGTAAAACACCGCCATTTGCCGGCACAAAAACGCCGCCCCGATGCACGCCCCGGCCAGGATCAGGCTCCCCCCGCGCACCATCTGGTGGATGGCCAGCGAGGTGAAGGCGAACCCGATCGCCTGGGCAAAAAACCAGATGCCGTCGCCGCGGATGGTCACGAAATAGAGCGGGGTGGCAAAGGCCAGCCCCAGCAGCAGCCAGATCGCCACATCGCGCTCAACCTTCAGCCCCTCGAAAATCTGCCACCACAGCCACACCGATAGCGCAAAGGCGATGGCCGAGAGAAACACGAAGCCGGAAAAATTGACCCCGAACAGCGCCACGAAGGGCAGGGCGATGATCGCCGGGACGGGCGGAAACATCACGAAGATCTTGTCCTCGAACCGCGCGCAATCGCCATCGAAGCAGGTTGTCGTGTCCAGCCGCCCGTTGAGAAACGCTTCGGCCAGCAGCGCATAGCTGTTCGAACCGGGATCCTCGATAATGGCGTAAAGCGCCAGTCCCCCCGCCAGCGCCAGCGCCATCAGCGCGGCGATGGCAAACAGAACGCCCATGGCGTTTATGCGGCTGAGCATGATCGTGGTCCCCAAGGCTTTTTACCTCAAGGGTTATGGCAGCGACCCGTTTAAGATTTGGTTTGGGCGACCGCCTCTTTTTCCGCAAACAGCGCCATCCCCGCGCTCCAGCCCACCCACACCGCAACCATCCAGCCGATAATCGAAGCTGCGATATATCCCAGCGCCACGGCCCACGCCCCCGACATCGCAAAAAGCAGCGCTTCGAGCGAAAATGCCGAAAACGTCGTGAACCCCCCACAAAACCCGGTGATCAGAAACCCGCTGAGAATGGGAGAAGGCAAGCGGCGCACCGACCAGGCGGCAATCAGCCCGATCAACGCCGACCCCGCAATATTGGCGGCCAGCGTACCGGCCATGAACCAGCCAGGGATCATCGAAACGGCAAAAAGCGACAGCCCGAAGCGGGCCATGCTGCCTGCGGCGCCGCCGAACGCTATGGCAACGACAAGCATCCGCTCGCTCATGGCATGGCCCCCATTGAATAGATCAGCGCAAAACCGATAGCGGTGGCCGACAAACACAGAACAAGCGAAGCGCCGATATTGAGAAGCGCCGGGCCGCCTTGCCCTTCACGCAGCAATGTCAGGGTCTGCAGCGAAAAGCTCGAAACCGTCGTGTACCCTCCACACACCCCGACCACCGCCAGCAGCCAGACGAGCTCCGATGGTGTCCCCGTCACGCCCGGCTCCAGGAAAAAACCGCCAATAAGTCCAATAAGCAGGCTGCCGGTCACGTTGACGGCAAGAATGCCGAAGGTCCCGTGACCAAGTTTTTGCGCAACGATCGTCGAAACAATATGGCGAAAAACCGCTCCGACACCGCCACCGAGGCCGACGCACAAAACAGCGAATAGGGAAGTGTTCATCCCCCGACATTGCCCCAGATTCCACGCCCTTGTCGAGATCGGCATTCGACGGAAACGCCTCACCTCTCTCCCTCGCTGCCCGGGCCGGTTTTGGCCAGGGCAATTCCCAACCGGGGGCTGGCGGACTCGCCACAGACCCCGCTCTAGCTCCCCCGGCGAAGGCAGGGGCCCATGTGCCTCTCTTCACGCACCAGAGGGTCGGCAAGGCTACTGGGTCCCGGATCATGTCCAAGATAGCAATGGGGCTTGGGCCACCTTCTTGGTTCCATCACCACCATTCGCCCCACCCCCATCGTCATCCTCGGGCTTGACCCGGGGATCTGCTGCGTCGGGCAGCCGGTGAAGGGGTTGAGGAGCCGTGAGACGCGAGGGGTCGCCACTTCTGCGCTGCACAACAGCAGCGTTGCGGATCCCCGGGTCGAGCCCGAGGATGACGTGGGTGAAGGTGGAAACGCTGCGCAAAAACTTATCCCCGCCCCCTCATCCTCATGCCATTCTCCTCCCACGGCCGCACCAGAGACGAGGATGCATACGAGCTTCCGGTGAGGGCGGGATTGGAGAAGGGGGAGCATGGGTCCGAGCCTTAGGACCGCATCGGCCCTCGGGCACTTCGATCCCATCCGACAGGCCGATCCGGGTTCCATGCGGGTCGCCGCAGGGAAGGCCCAAAGCGGACGGATGGCCGGGCGAGGATGGGAGTCCACGTCGTACTCCCGAAAGGGAGAGGGGCACCGACGGGAGGTTGGCAGGGAAAGTGGGCACCGGTTTCCCGGTTCGCCAACCGACCCACTAAAAATGCCAATATCCCGGACGACAAACCCCAGCCCGAGACGCCGCCATAAGCCCAAAACCCCGGATGCATGGGGCGATGATCGCTTCATATAAAAACTAAATCATGCGGAGCGTTCATCGCCCCATGCCGTCTACTTCGTGCCGGTGGCACGATTGGAGGTGAGAAGGCCATGAGAGCCAAGCTCGAATGGCAATCAGAAACCGAGGCGATCTCGCCGTCGGACGCTTGTGCTTGTCCGAAAAAGACAGGCTCCCTCACCGGCTTGCCGGCCATCCTCACCACGAAGGGGTGAGGGGGCTTTGAGCGTCAGCGAAGGGGGGCTTGCTTCCGGTATCCGACACAAAACTTGACTTCCCCGCCCCAGCCCCTAAATAGCCCCCCGTGAGGACGACCTCCCCCGCCAAGGGCATTGTTTTCGGGACGACCCGAGCTTTTTAGCCAAGGAGTTTCCCAACCATGCGCACCGCCTGGGATCGCGTCCGCCACGCGCTTTTCTTTGAAATCATCGGCCTCATTCTCGTCATCCCGCTTGGCGCATTGGTCTTTTCAATGCCCATGCACGATATCGGTGTGGTTGGCCTCGTCTCGGCCACCATCGCGATGGCCTGGAATTACGTTTTCAACCTCGGCTTCGACACCGTCCTGCAGCGCACAATCGGCACGACGCTGAAATCGGTACGCCTGCGCATCGTCCATGCCGTACTGTTCGAACTGGGGCTGCTGATCGTGCTCATGCCGTTCATCGCCTGGTATCTGGGCATCACCCTGATCCACGCCCTGGTCATGGATATATCGTTCGCCCTGTTATACATGGGCTACGCCTTCGTCTTCAATCTGGCCTATGATCGGGTGTTCCCGCTGCCCGAGTGGAGCCGGCCAGCATGATCTTTGCCGGCTGATCGGCCCCGCGGTTTATCTCTTGCATCATGGTGGCCACGACGTCGTCGATCTCCACATGAGCCTCCGGATGACGCTCCACGAGCGTTCGGGCTTCAAATTCGATATCGAAGGGCCTGCGGCTGGCGAGGATGTCGCGCAGGCGATCGGCAATGTCCACGGCAAGCAGAAGTTTCATTGCGCCATCTCCCTGCCCCCAAGCCGGCGATTAAACGACGTCCAACTGCGGCCGTCAAGAAATCCTGCCTATCGCCAACTTGTCCTCGCGCCCCAGTCGGGCATTATGATCGCCCTCGATGAAACGCAAAGACAGCACAATGGCCGCTTCCACCCTCACCATAGTGGGATTGTCCCACGACATCGCGCAGAAAAAGTCCTACTTGAATTTCGTCTGGGCCAATGACCCCTCAAAGAGGCTGGGGCTCGAAGTCGCCTACGGCCTGTCCCTCGACCAGATCGAGGCTGAAGCCCGCAAATCGGTCGATGCGCTTTCTGGGGAACTGGCCGCCTGCAAGCTGGAATTGCCCTAACGGCAAACGGCACAAAAAAAAGCCCCGGCAGGGCCGGGGGCTTTTCGGTATCGGAAGGCTTTAGGTTGTGTGGACCGTTAGGTCAGGGTGAGCCGAAAACTGCCGCTTGCAGGCCACCATCACCTAACGGTCTACACAAACCTAGCGCTTCTTGCGGTCGATCTGATGGTAAGCGCGCCGCGAATGGAATTCGCAATAGGGCTTGCCTTCGTCGGACTCGCGCCCGCAGAAGTGAAATTCGCTGTTCATCGGGTCGCCGATCGGCCATTTGCAGGTTTTTTCGGTCAATTCGAGCAGCGAGATGCGCTCCTCGACCGGAATGAAAAGCTCCGCCTTGGTGTTGGTCTCCACCACCGTCTCGGTTTCGAGCTCGGTATCCATCTTGAGCGCCGTGGCGCCCATGGTCGGCGCCATCGTCGTGCGCCGCTGGCTGACCGCGCTGGCCGCCGCCGATGCCGTGCCGCGCGCTCCTCCCGAAGAGCTAGATGGCCGCCGCGGCGCACTGGGGCGCTGCGTCTTGGCACGCGGTGCGACGCTCGCCGGCTTGGCCCGCGCCGATAGTTTCAATCTGTGAACCTTGCCGATCACGGCGTTGCGGGTAACCCCGCCGCTCAGTTCCGCGGCGATCTGGCTTGCGCTGAGGCCTTCCATCCAAAGTTTTTTCAGGAGTGCTACGCGCTCGTCCGTCCAGCTCATCGATTATGCTCCAGGCCGTATTCTTGAATAGAGTCCGTTCTCACGCGGACAAATGGGTTTGACCGCCGGCATACTAACTGTCGTATGGTGATGGGGTCCGCCACACGAGATGTCGTGTTCCCAATGGCCTCATACTACACGGGCGGGAAAATCGGTGGCAAGGGCCGCAAAGGACTTTCCCCGGTTTATCCCACCTGATTTTCAAATGCCGGACAGCAATTGGTCATGGCTGTTGCATTGATCGCACAGCCGGTTTTCGCGCGCAGACTTGAACCACCATTGTGGCAGGGATGAGTCAAGGCCCCGGACCCCGGAAAACCGGGCGATCGATTGACTTTTCGGCATCCGCCCACCATAAGCGGAACTGGTCATGCGTGCTTGGGATACCGGGCGCGCTTTTCATTTTCCGGGACCTGGGTCCCATCCCCAACCTTTCAAACGAGAAGGCTTAGAACAATGTCTGCGCTCTATGGCACGTATGCCCGGTCCGAACTCGCCTTTGTGCGGGGCGAGGGCATGCGATTGTTCACGGAGGACGGCACGGCCTATCTCGATTTCGCTGCCGGCATCGCCGTCAACGCGCTTGGCTATGGCGACAGACACGTCGTCGATGCGCTCAAGGCGCAGGCCGACAAGGTCTGGCACACCTCCAACATCTTCACCATTCCCGAGCAGGAAAAGCTCGGCCAGCGACTGGTGGATGCGACCTTCGCCGACAAGGTGTTCTTCACCAATTCAGGCGCCGAGGCGCTCGAATGCGCCATCAAGACAGCCCGTCATTATTTCTGGGCAAAGGGCCAAAAAGACAGGGTCGATATCATCGGCTTTTCCGGTTCTTTCCACGGCCGCACCATCGCCACTATCGCCGCGGCGGGCAATCCAGCCTATACCGAGGGCTTTGGCCCCATGCCGGGCTACAAGCACACAAAGCCCGGCGATCTGGCTGCCGTTGAGGCACTGATCGACGACAAGACCGCCGCCATCCTCATCGAGCCCGTGCAGGGCGAAGGTGGGGTCACCGCATTCTCCGACGCCTATCTCAAGGGCCTGCGCGCCCTTTGCGACAAGAACGGCCTGTTGCTGATCTTTGATGAAGTTCAATGCGGCTATGGCCGGACGGGGAAATTCTTCGCCCATGAATGGTCTGGCGTCGTTCCCGACATCATGACCGTTGCCAAGGCCATCGGCGGCGGGTTCCCGCTTGGCGCATGCCTTGCCAGGGGCGAGGTGGCCGAGAGCATGGTGCCGGGCACCCATGGCTCGACCTATGGCGGCAATCCGCTGGCCTGCGCGGTGGGCAATGCGGTCCTCGATCGCATATTGGCTCCCGGCTTTATCGAGCACGTCGAGGCAATGGGCAAGATCGTGGCCCATGAACTTCACCAGCTCATGCAGAAGTTTCCGCAATACATCACCGAAGTGCGCGGAAAAGGGCTGATCGCCGGCATCAGGATCACCCCGCCCGTGCGCGATTTCGTGGCCCGGCTGCGCGATCACAAGCTGCTCACGGTGGCCGCCAGCGACAATGTGCTGCGTCTTCTGCCGCCATTGATCGTCACCGAGGACGAGATCGGCGAGGCGATCGGCATCATTGCCGGAGCCTTCGCCGAGTTTGATGCTGAACAGGCCAGCGCCGCGCAATAGCGGGGCGGCAGGCTCCTTTTCGCTTTTTCAGGATAGCTGATTATGACCGCGAGACATTTTCTCGATCTCAAGGATTTTTCCTTCGAGCAACTGCGTTCCATTCTCGATTTCGCCCACGAGCTGAAAAGACGCCTCAAGGCCGGCGAACGTCCCCGCCTGCTCGAGGACAAGGTTCTGGCCATGATCTTTGAGCGCCAGTCCACCCGCACGCGGGTGTCCTTCGACGTTGGCATGCGCCAGCTTGGAGGGCAGACCCTCATGCTGACCGGCCAGGAAATGCAGCTGGCCCGCGAGGAAACCATCGAGGATACGGCGCGGGTCATGAGCCGCTATGTGGATGCGATCATGATCCGCATTCTCAGCCATGACGATCTGCTCGATCTGGCGGGCGCTTCGACCATTCCCGTCATCAACGGGCTGACCCGGCGCAGTCATCCCTGCCAGGTTATGGCCGATATACAGACCTTCGAGGAACACCGTGGGCCGCTCGAAGGTAAAAAGGTCGCCTGGATCGGGGATTCCAACAACGTTCTGGCATCCTGGGTCCACGCGACGGCCCTGTTCGGCAACAAGCTGGCCATCGCCTGCCCCAGGGAATACTGGCCCGATCAGGGTCTGTTGTCCGACATCGCCGAAGTGGGCGATGCCGTCAGTCTCGGAACCGATCCACACGCCGCGATCGCCGATGCCGATCTGGTCATTACCGACACCTGGGTGTCGATGGGCGACACCGACGAAGGCGAGCGCCGACGCATCTTGAAACCTTACCAGGTCAACCCCAGATTGTTCTCCCAAGCCGCGACCGACGCGCTCTTCATGCACTGCCTGCCTGCCCACCGGGGCGACGAGGTCACCGACGAGGTGATCGACGGGCCGCAATCGGTCGTATTCGACGAAGCTGAAAACCGCCTGCACATCCAGAAGGCCATTCTTTGCTGGGCCTTCGGGATCGAGAATTTGTAACCAGGCGGATTAAGGAACACGCAATGGGCGAAAGCTCTCTCGAACAGTTCGGGCTCGACCGGCCCGAGAGCGGGGACGATGTTGCCGTTCCCTTCACGCTCGAAAATCTCGATAGCCGCGGGCGCGTTGTGCGTTTGGGCGATCAGCTTGACACCATCATCGCCCGACACGGCTATCCCGAACCCGTCGCGCGCCTTTTGGGTGAAGCGGTGACTCTGGCCGCACTGATCGGCTCGTCGCTCAAATTCGAGGGTCGGTTTATCCTGCAGTCGCGCACCGACGGCCCGGTTAGCCTGCTCGTCGTTGATTTCGACACCCCCGATGGGCTGCGCGCCTATGCCCGTTACGACGAGGAAGCGCTGTCGGCGCTGGTCGAAGCCGGGACCACCAAGCCGCAGGACCTCTTGGGTAAAGGCGTTCTGGCTTTGACCGTGGACCAGGGCGCCCATATGGACCGCTATCAGGGCATCGTGGCGCTCGAGGGCGAAAGCCTCGAAGAGGTTGCCCATACCTATTTCATGCAGTCCGAACAGATCCCCACCCGCGTCCGGCTTGCCGTTGCCGAACATTCCGAACGTGGCCAATCGCGCCCTTCATGGCGCGCTGGCGGCGTCCTGCTCCAGCATCTGCCTGAGCACGGCGGCGCCACCATGCCCGATCTTCCCGGTGACGGGGACTTCGAAAACGACGATATGGCTGATCCCGACTTTATAGAGGATGACCACTGGACCGAGGCCAAGGCGCTGCTCGATACCCTCAGCGATGCCGAGCTTGCCGACCCCGGCCTTTCGGCCGAACGCCTGTTGTTCCGGCTTTACCATGAAACCGGTGTGCGGGTCTTCGAGCCTCAGCTGCTGGTCGAACGCTGCACCTGCTCGGCCGAGCGCGTCGAACAGATGATCAATGACTTTACGCCCGAAGACAGGGAAGAGATGGTGGTGGATGGACAGATAGAGGTCGTGTGCGAGTTCTGCTCGACCCACTATCACTTCAATCCCAACCAGTTCTGAGCGGTTCGGACGGTGTTCGAGAAAGGCGGCCCTTCGAGGTCGCCTTTTTCATGCCGACGGGGCGCCACGCACCGAAGCCTTACCGGCCTTTCCAAAAGTTCATTTGTAACAGTCTGTTGTCGCGGGTAAAAATTTCCCCATATGGACCCGCTTCGGCCAATCCGGCCGTCGGATGTGTTGTTGGGCAAGGAAAACGCCTTTGGAAAACCTACCCGGCTCCGGCTACGTCGCGCCGTCTCAAAAGAGCGACGATCAGCCGAAAACCGACAAGCCGCGTGGGCGGTTTGGCCTGATGTCGGCTCTGGTTCGGCTCGGGTTGGCAGTTCTCATCCTTGGACTGGCTGTCTATTGGGCGTTCAGCTGGGTGGCCCAGCGGCCCGAAGCACCCCAGCGCATGAATCGCGAGCGCACCTTCACCGTTGAAGTCATCGAGCCCGCCTATGCCAGCCACAGCGCGCCCATTACAGCTTACGGCCAGGTCGCGTCCGCGCGCACCATCGAACTGCGCTCTCTGGTTGCCGGCAGGGTGCTCGAAATTTCACCCGATTTTGCCGTCGGTTCTCAGGTCGAACAAGACGATGTTCTCGTGCGCGTCGATCCCTTCACCTACAACGGAGCCGTTGTCGAAGCCCGCGCTGCGGTTGCCGATGCAGAGCTGTCCCTTGCCGAAGCGCAGGAAGCCTATGCCCTTGAACAAAGCGCCATCACCGCGGCCGAGGATGCCCTGGCATCGGCCCAGACCGATCTTGAGCGCGCCAGGTCCCTTCTTGCGAGTGGCGCCGCCACTCAGCAAACTGTGGATACCCGCGCACTCACGGTGTCCGAGCGTCAGCAGGCCCTCGATCAGCGTCAGTCCAACCTCGTTACCCTCAACGCCCAGATACTTCGCCAGCAGGCGGCCATCGCCCAGGCCGGTTATGCCCTTGAGGCGGCCGAGCGCGATCTGGCCAACACCGAGATCACTGCGCCCTTCACTGGTATCGTAACCGCCCGCAACGTTACCGAGTCTGCTTATGTCGGTGCCAACGAAGCCGTCGCTTCGATTTATGAAAGCGATGCCCTTGAGGTGAGTTTCATGGTCTCGGATGCAACCTACGCCACGCTGCGGAGCGACGGTCTGTTCGACCGGGCGGTCGAAGTTTCACGCACCGCGGGTGCGGGCGCAGAGCGCATCGAAGGTCGGATTGCACGCATCGCGCCCGAGATCGATTCCGCCACTGGTGGTGTGACGCTCTACGCCGAGCTCGAGAGCGACGAAGCCGATCTGCTGCGTCCGGGGACATTCGTCAGCGTCGAGGTCGCGGGCTTCGTCCATGACAACACGCTCCTTGTGCCTGAAACCGCGCTCTATAACGACGATCACATCTACGTTGTTCGCGATGGCCGCATGGCGGCGGTCGAGGTTGAAATACGCGATCGGGACGGCGCCCAGATCATCATTGCCGCCGATATCCCCGAGGGCGAACGCATCATCACGACGCGCCTCTCACAGGCCGGCGAGGGGGTGGCGGTTCAGGTAGAGGGCGAGGAAGAACCGGGTGGCCCCGGCGGCGGTTTCGGCCGCGGACCGGGAGGCTGATATGCGTCCCTCTCCGCAAGCCTCGACCGGCGTGATCGCTGCTTTCGTGCGGCACCGCAACGCCGCCAATCTCTTCATGATCCTGTTCGTTCTGTTCGGATGGTGGGGGCTGGGCAATCTCAACCGACAGCTGATGCCCAACACTGAAGTGCGATCCGTGCAGGTTTCGATTGGCTGGCCCGGGGCAACCGCCGAAGATGTCGAGCGAAACGTTCTCCTGCTCATCGAGCCGGCCGTCCAGAGCGTCGAAGGCGTGATATCGATGACCTCGAACGCCCGCGAAGGGCGTGGCTCGATCACGCTCAACTTCGAGCGCACAGTGGAAATGCAGACCGCCGAGAGATTGGTCCAGACTGCTGTGTCCTCGGTCACCGGACTTCCCGATGGCGCAGAGACGCCAAGCGTTTCCGCGCCACGTTTTTTCGATCCGGTTGCCGCCATCGCCATTTCAGGCCCGTTCCCCGAGGAGGCCCTGCGGCGGTACGCCCGCGAAATCCGCGACGGCCTTCTGGCCTCCGGTGTCGACCGCGTCGAATTTACCGGTTATCGCGACCGTCAGATCGTTATCGAGGTCGATGATGCCAAGCTGCGCCAGTTGGGGCTGACTCTCGATGATCTCTCCGCCGCGCTCACGCCCAATTTCGCCGATCAGCCATCCGGCTCGCTTAGTGGTGATTTCGATGCCCAGATTCGCGCGGCGGCCAATGAACTCTCGGCCCAGGAAATTGCCCAGACCGAAATCCTGTCCTCGGCAAGTGGTCAGAGCCTCACCTTCGGCGATGTCGCGACCATCACCGACACCTTCGATCCTGATACCCCGCTCGGCTACATGCGCGGCGAGCCGGCCATCAAGCTGCAGGTCTCGCGTGCCGCCAGTGCCGATACCGTCACGACATTCGAGGCGGTTCAGGCCTATGTCGAACAATTACAGCCCACCCTGCCGCAATCTCTGCAGGCCGTGGTTTTCGATGCGGCTGCCGATCAGGTCAATCAGCGGCTCGGGCTGCTGATCTCCAATGGCGTAGCGGGCTTTGTTCTGGTCCTCGTGGTGCTGTTCCTGTTTCTCGATGGCCGCATTGCCATCTGGGTGGCCATGGGCATCCCCATCGCCATCATGGGCACGCTCGGCGCGATGTACCTTATGGGGCTTACCCTCGACATGATCTCGATGTTCGCGCTCATGATGGTGCTGGGCATTATCGTCGATGATGCCATCGTCGTGGGCGAACACACAGCCACGCTCTATCGTCAGGGATTGTCGCGAACCGAGGCGGCGATCCGAGCAGCCAGTGCCATGGCGGCGCCCGTCATTGCTTCAGCTCTGACCACCATTGCGGCCTTCGCTCCCATCTGGCTAGTGGGCGACGTGGTGGGCCAGATCGTCTCGCCACTGCCTGTGGTGGTCGTGGCGGTCCTGATCGCTTCACTGATCGAGTGCTTTTTCATCCTGCCGGGCCATCTCGCTCACGCTCTGCCGCGTGAGCGCAAGCAGGCCGGCCGGTTCAGGTGGACGTTCGACAAGGGATTCGATTTCTTCCGCGACCGCATTTTTGGCGGACTGGCGGCCCTCAGCTATTCGTGGCGCTATGTCACGGCGGCCATCGCCCTCACCATCACACTGGGCGCGCTTGGCGTTTACGGGTCGGGTGCCCTGCGGTTTGAATTTTTCCCGACGGCAGAAGGCGAAAGCTTCAACATCTCCGCCCAGTTCCAGGCCGGAACGCCCCAGTCGGAAATGGGCACCACCATCCAGGCCATCGAGGATGCGGTCTCCGAGGTCGAGGCAGGGCTGACGCCGGATGGCGAACAGCTTATCGTTACCACTTATGCCAGCCTCGATCTCGAGGAGGGGCGGGCCAATTTCGACGTTTATCTCACTCCATCCGAAGAACGTTCGGTTCGCACGTCCGATATCACCCAGGCCATCAATGACAATTTGCCCGCCGTGGCCGGTGTTGAGAGCATTGGCGTGCGGGAGTATCGTGGTGGACCGCAGGGTTCGGCTATCGATGTCCGGTTCGTGGGGGCCGATGCCGCAACGCTCAAACTCGCCGCTGAAGACCTCAAGGATGTGCTCGAAGGCTTCGATGAGGTCGACACAGCCTTTGACACCCTGTTTTATGGCAGTCCCGAACTTGTCATGGCGCTCAATGCACGGGGCACGGCGCTGGGCTTTGATCTTGCCTCTTTGGGATCGCAGATCCGCAGCGCCTTCCAGGGCGAGAACGTAGCGACCATCGCGTCCAACGACGACGAGATTACCGTCCGCCTCGTGCGGACCATCGATGCGCAAGGCTCATCTGCGTTGCGCGACATGTGGGTCCGCTCGCCGGATGGGGATTATGTCCCGCTTTCGTCCATTGTCAGTTTTTCCGAGCAGCAGGGCTTCGCCTTCATTGCCCGCGAGGAAGGGAACACCGCGGTCTCCGTACGCGCCCCGGTCGGCGAGGGCGTCGACCATGCCGATATCCTGGCGCGGTTGGAGGCCGACTACCTCCCCGCCATCGTCAACCGCTACGGAATTTCCTACGAGTTTGGCGGTCGGCAGGCCGAGCAAAACGCGGCCTTCGCCGATCTGGGCACAGGCATGATCGTCGCCCTCGCCGTGATGTACATCATCATCTCATGGATATTTGCCGCCTATTTCACTCCGCTTGCAGTCATGGTGATTATCCCCTTCGGCGTCGCCGGTGCGGTCTGGGGGCATTACCTGCTCGGGCACAACCTCACGATCATCTCGATGATGGGCATGCTGGGGCTGGCCGGTATTCTGGTCAATTCCTCGATCGTTTTGATTTCCCGGATGAACGAGCGCCGGGCCGGGGGCGAGGGCCTGCGCGACGCCGCGATCGGCGCATCCAGAGATCGCTTGCGCGCCGTCATGCTGACCTCTCTCACCACAATTGGCGGGCTGCTGCCGTTGCTGTTTGAAACCAGCCTCGTTGCCCAGATGCTCGTCCCGATGGCGCTGACCATTGTTTCGGGGCTGACGCTGGCCACCTTGCTCGTGCTGTTCCTGGTGCCTGCCGTTCTCGGTATCGGTGCCGACATCAGGGCCGTGATGCAATGGCTGTTCCTGACCCCTAACGCTCTGACGGTGCGTGAAATGCTGGCCGGTCGGCAGCACCTCTCTCCACCGCCCGATCCTGCCGAATAGCGGATCAGGCGCGCCAGAAGCGCGGCGTGAACAGCACCAACACCATAAGCACTTCGAGCCGGCCCACCAGCATGCCGAGGGTCAAAAGCCATTTGGTAACGTCGGAAACGCCAGCAAAGCTTCCCGCCGGTCCCAATTCGGGGCTGAGCGCCGGCCCGACATTGGAAATTGCCGTCGCCGCGGCGCCCAGTGAGTCCAGAGGCTCGAGGCCGGACAATGACAGCAGCACCGCGAGCAAAAGGAAGCTCGAAAAGTAAATGAACACAAAACTCTGCACCGATGTCGAAACCGTATCGGGCAGGGGGCGTCCGTTGTAGCGTTTGACATAAACCAGAGAGGGGAAGACGATCTCGCGGATGTGTTGGTAAAGATCGCGCGCCAGAACCTGAAAGCGGAAAATCTTGATGCCGCACGAAGTCGAGCCCGTGCAGCCGCCGATGAACATGACGACAAAGAACAAAGAGACGGCCAGCGGGCCCCATGCCGAAAAATCGGCGACCCCGAAGCCGCTGCCGGTCATGATAGAGACCACCGAAAACAGCCCGTGACGGAACGCTTCCTCACCTCGGGCAATGTCGCCGGTCAACTGCACGAAAACCACGATCACTGTGGCCAGGCCGATCAGGTAGAGGAACAGCCGGACCTGGGAGTCTCGAAACAACTGCCCGAACGAGCCTTGCAGCATGCCGACATAAAGCACGAAGGGTAGAGCACCCAGGATCATGAAGACGACCGAAACATAATGGATCGCTGGCTGGTCGAAAGCGCCCAGCGATGCATCACGGGTGGAAAAGCCCCCAGTGGCAACGGTCGAAAGCGAATGGACGACGGCATCGAACGCCCCCATGCCGGCCAGCCAATAGGCGACGGCGCAGGCAAAGGTCAAAATGCAATAGACGATCACCATGGCCGTGGCGATCTGAGCGGCAGCGGGAAGGATCTTGTCGGGCGTCTCGAACGCTTCGGCGCGAAACATCTGCATGCCGCCCACCCGCAACATGGGCAGAACGGCAATTGCCATGACGACCACTCCCAGACCTCCGAACCATTGCAGCAATCCTCGCCACAAAAGGATGCCGGGCGCGGTGGTGTCGAGCGTTGTGATGACCGTCGAACCGGTGGTGGTGATCCCCGACATGGCCTCGAACATCGCGTCGGTAAAGCTCAGGTCCAGATTGGACATGTAGAGCGGTAGCGCCCCGAAGATGGTGAGCACCACCCAGATCGAAACTGTCATCAGGAACGCCTGACGCAGATTGAGGTCCGATTTGTGCCCTGTTGATGAAGCCCACAGCCCCGCCCCGAAGATCATGGTGATCAGCGAGGCCGTGAGGAACACCAGCCAGTCTTCGTTGCCCACAACCAGATCGGCAAAGGCAGGCAGCAGCATGGCAAGACCGAGCGCTGCCGTCAGGGCACCGATGGCCGAAAAGATCGTGCGAAAATCCATGCCCGACTGTGCTGCGCCCTGCCGCCTAAAGAGAGTGTGAAGACTAGACCTGTTCGAGACCGAACGAAAGATCGGCGATCAGATCGTCGGCATCCTCGAGCCCGACCGAAAGCCGCAGCAGCCCGTCGGTGATGTCCATCTCAACTTTCTCCTCTGGCGTGAAGCGCTGATGCGTGGTCGTTGCCGGGTGGGAAATGATCGATTTGGCATCGCCCAGATTGTTGGAAATCGCAATGATCGCCAGCGCATCGGCCAGGGCAAATGCTGCCTGCTTGCCACCCTTTGGCGTCAGCGCCACCAGCGTCGAGCCGGCGCCCATCTGCCGTTTGGCCAGTTCATATTGCGGATGCGAAGGATGAAAGGGATAGGAGATGGACTCGATCTTGGGGTGATTGGCCAGGAAATTGGCGATTTTCTCCGCACTCTCGGTCATTGCTTTGACGCGCAGCGACAGGGTTTCGAGCCCCTTGAGCAGCACCCAGGCGTTGAAGGGAGAGATCGAAGGGCCGGTCTGGCGGATGATTGTATGCACATCGGCTTCGATCAGCTCCTTGCTGCCCAGGATGAGCCCACCCATCGCCCGGCCCTGCCCATCGATATGCTTGGTGGCCGAATAGGTGACCAGATCGGCGCCCAGCTCCAGCGGCTTCTGCCAGACCGGCGTCGCAAAGACATTGTCGACGATCAGCACGGCATTGTGGGCATGGGCAATCTCGGCAACGGCCCTAAGATCCACCAGTTCGAGCGTTGGGTTGGTCGGGGTCTCGACAAACACCACCTTGGTGTTGGGCCGCATGGCGCGCGCGAAATTTTCCGGGTCGCGGCCATCGACAAGGCTCGATTCAACGCCCCAGCGCGGCATGTAGTTCTCGACCACGAACCGACATCCGCCGAACAGGGCGCGCGCCGCAACCACGTGGTCGCCCGCCCGAAGCTGGCTCATTACAGCCGTTGTCACCGCAGCCATGCCGGTGGCGGTGGCACGGGCCGCTTCGGCCCCTTCGAGCAGCGCGGCCCGCTGCTGGAACATTTCAACGGTCGGGTTGGAAAAGCGCGAATAGATGTGTCCGGGCTCCTCGCCCTTGAAGCGCGCCTCGGCGCTGCCCGAGGTGGGATAGACAAAACCGGAATTGAAAAAGATCGCCTCGGAGGTCTCCCCATGCTGGGAGCGTTCCATGCCGCCATGCACCATCATCGTCTGCGCCTTGCGGTGCTTGTGATCGAAGAGCGGGTTGCTTGTCCTGTCCGACATGGGTTTACCTCAAAACAAAAAAACCGGCGCGCGATGCGGCCGGTTCGAACTGGTCACTTTAGCAGAGATGTTTCCCGGAGGATTGCCAGCAAAAGTGAGACGCACTTTTGTGGTTCGGCAACCCGACCAGAAAAAACGAAGGCATTGCACAGCAACGCCCTTGGTGGCCTGCAATCGGACCGGCCAAATCACCACCAACCGCGCTGGAAACGCAGTCAGCACTGAGTTACTCCCAAATGGCGCTTGGCGTCAATCGCCTCAATTGCTAAGCCAGTCCAAAGGGTTTGCATGAGGCGCATGGGGATATGAACAACACTTGGCCGACCGGGGTATTTTCCACCCGGCTGATCCAGAACTTGTCCGATCAGGGCGCCATCAGCGCCGGCCGGCCCTATGACGCCGATCAGATCCAGCCCGCGAGCCTCGATCTGCGGCTTGGTGAAACCGCCTTTCGCGTCCGCTCGAGCTTTCTGCCCGGACCAGGCAAGACGGTGACCGAGCGCATAGAAACGCTAAAGCTTCACCAGATCGACCTGACCAAAGGCGCGGTGCTCGAACGCGGTTGTGTCTATATCGTGCCACTCCTCGAGAGCCTCGACCTGCCTGAAACGGTCAGCGCATCGGCCAATCCCAAATCTTCCACCGGACGGCTCGATATCTTTACCCGCGTCATATCCGACGCCGCGCGCAGCTTCGATATCGTGCCCGCCGGATATAAGGGGGCGCTCTATCTCGAAATTTCCCCCCGCACCTTCCCGGTGCTGGTGCGCACCGGCTCGCGCCTGTCCCAGATGCGGTTCCGGGTCGGAGACGCGCGTCTCGACGCCGCTGGCCACAAGGCCTTGCACGCCGAACAGACGCTGGTTTTCGATCCCAACATGGATGTGGGCGAGGGGGTCTCGCTATCGATCGATCTGATCGGCGAAGGGCGCTCGGGCCTGATTGGCTTCCGCTCAAAGCGCCATACGGCGGTTGTCGATGTCGACAAAAAGAACGCTCTGGACGTCCTCGATTACTGGGAACCTCTGGTCAATCGCGGCTCGGGCGAGTTGATCTTGGACCCCGACGAATTCTACATTCTCGTTTCACGCGAAAGCGTACATGTTCCGCCCGATTACGCGGCCGAAATGGTGCCGTTCGACCCGCTGGTCGGTGAATTCCGCGTCCATTATGCCGGGTTCTTCGATCCCGGCTTTGGCCACTCGGCCGCCGGAGGCACCGGTTCACGTGCCGTGCTCGAGGTTCGTAGCCGCGAAGTCCCGTTCCTTCTGGGTCACGGCCAGACCATCGGGCGCCTGATTTACGAGAAGATGGCCGAACGGCCAAAGACGCTCTACGGCTCAGCGCTCGGCTCGAACTATCAGGCCCAGAGCCTCAAGCTTTCCAAGCACTTCAAGCCCTATCCCTGAACAAAAGAAGGCCGGGGCGCATACCCCGGCCTTCTCATATTGAACGCTGAAGCGTCGCTTACGAAGCGGCGCCGCGTGCAGTTTCGAGCCAGCCGTCGACCATGTCGCGGTTGTCTTCGATCCACTGAGCAGCCTGGGCTTCGATATCGTCGTCACCCTCGTTCATGGCAGCGTTCTGGGCAAAGATGTCCGCGAGCGGGATCGATGCGCTTTCGAGCAGTGCGCGAACGGCAGGGTTCTCTTCGAGGAACGCCGAGTTGGCGACCGGCACGATGTCGTTGGCCGGGAAGCCGAGCGTGCACGGATCGTTTACGCAACCTTCAACGCCATCCATGGTCGCTGCATCGGCCATGCTCATATCGGGCAGGTCGACTTCAGGAACTTCGATCCACATCACGTCTTCGCCCGGGACGAGTTCATTGACCGTCCAGTTCGGAGTCCATGTGTAGAACAGGATGTTTTCGCCGCTGTCATAGGCAGCGACAGCGTCAGCCATCGAAGCTGCATAGCCAGCCTTGATCGGGTTGATGTGGTCGCGCAGATCATAGGCATCCATGTGGTGCTCGATGTTGATCTCGCAGCCCCAGCCCGGAGGACAGGCAACCATGTCGGCCATGCCGTCGCCATTGCGGTCAAAGGCTTCCTTGACTTCGTCACGTTTGAAATCTTCGAGCGAGGTAATACCAAACTCTTCAACCGCAGAGGCGTTGACCAGATAGCCTTCTAGCGCGCCGCCTTCGGCGACAGCACCCACAAGCTCAGCGCCGTTGCTGAACGTGTCTTCGTAGGTGTTGTGCAGCGGGAACCAACCATTGACCCACAGATCCATGTCGCCCTGCGCGACCGTCTGATAGAACGGCGGATTGTCGAGCGTGGTGATCTGGGGCACGTCATAGCCCAGCTCGGAGATGAGCTGACGATAGATTTCGGCGTGGAACCAACCGGTATCCCAGGTCGCCTGAGCCATATTGACCGTAACGCCTTCGCCCGGCATGTCCTGGGCGACGACAGCAGCCGGTGCAGCGCCCATAAGGGCAACGGCAGTCAGACCGGCGAGAGTTTTCTTGAGACTGAACATGATGTTTTTGTCTCCTTTGGTTTTGGTTTTAATCGACGGATTATTCCGCCTTGCGAAGTCCAGAAAAGTCCGGACGATAGAAGCGGTGGCGCATAGCCACCGCGTCATTGGGTAACGGCAGCTCAGGCCGCCTTGCGGGTTGGTTCGGCCTGCTTGCTGCCCTGAAGGCGAAGCAGGTTCGAGAGTACCTGGCGCAACGAAACGGTGTTGGTCTGGTTCTGCTCGCCGAGGCCCTGGGTAATGCGATCCAGTACGATGGCGAGGATGACGATTCCGACGCCGCCTGCCGTGGCACCGCCCACATCGAGCCGGCCAAGACCGGTGTTGACCACGAGCCCGAGACCGCCTGCGCCGATAAGGGCGGCAATAACGACCATCGAGAGTGCGAGCATGAGCGTCTGGTTCAGGCCCGCCATTATGGTGCGTAAGGCCAGCGGAATCTGAAGATCAGTCAGCATCTGCCATCGTGTGGAGCCGAAAGCATGAGCCGCCTCGACCAGATCCCCGCGTACATTGCGAATGCCCAGATTGGTCAGCCGGATGATCGGGGGCAGGGCGAAGATGATGGTGGCGATGATCCCCGGCGCCATCCCGACGCCGAACAGCATGACGATCGGCACGAGGTACACAAAGGAGGGAATCGTCTGCATGATATCGAGAATCGGACGCACGATTTTCCATAGCAGGTCCGAGCCGGCTGCCAGGATGCCGACGGGCACCCCTATGATCGTGCAAAAGAAAACCGACGTCAGGATCATGGCCAGCGTCGTCATGGTTTCCGGCCAGAGACCGATCATGTCGATGAAGAAAAAGCCGATGATCGTGAAAATTGCCATGCCCTTGCCAGCCCATTTCCAGGCGGCGAGGGAGAAGACTGCGGTGGTCAGAAGCATGGGGACGAAATTGAAGAAATCGTCCAATGCGTTGAGAACCAGCGTGATAGGAACCTGCGCCGCGCGGAACAAGGGCCGGAAGTTCGGCACCAGCCAGCCGCGGACGAAATCATTGATCCAGTCGTCGAAAGGGATAATGAGGAGGTCGCCGGGACTAAACATTTGCGCTCTCCTTTTCAGAATCTTGCGCCGGGGGTGCTTCGGATGCCTCGGAGAGGACGGTTTCATCATCGCCGGAAAGTTGTGCGAACACAGCCTCCGGTTCGACGACACCGACCAGGCGGTCCTTGCTATCCGTCACGGCGATCGGAAGTCCACCGCTTGCCGCGCCGTACAGGTCGTTGAGCTGCACATCGGCATCCACGGTGGGATATTCGGTCAGCATGACCTTTTCCAGAACCGGATTCGGTTCTTCCAGATTCAGCGTCGCCGCAGCCAGATCCTGATAGGTCACCACGCCGGCAATCATGTTCTTGTCGTTGACCACGTAGAGGGCGTTGCGGTTGAGATCCTCCATGGCGCGCATGGCGTCCTCAGCCGTGTCGGTGCCCAGCTTCATGGCCGCGGGATCGTTCGAGACGTCCTCTGCGGTGAAGACGCGGCCGCGATCGATGTCGGCCACGAAGGCCGCGACATAATCGTCGGCTGGATTGGAAACGATTTCCTGCGCCGTACCGACCTGGACGAACCGGCCATCTTTCATGATGGCGATCTTGTCACCAAGCAGCAGAGCCTCGTTCAGATCGTGCGTGATGAAGACGATGGTTTTCTTCAGCGTCTTTTGAAGCTCGATCAGTTCGTCCTGCATCTCGCGGCGGATGAGCGGATCGAGCGCGCCGAATGGCTCGTCCATCAGCAACACCTCAGGGCCGTTCGCAAGACCGCGCGCCAAGCCAACGCGCTGCTGCATTCCGCCCGAAAGCTCGGCAGGCAGACTGTCAGCCCAAGCGGTAAGCCCGACCTGTTCAAGCGCCTTGAGCGCTCTTTTGCGGCGTTCGGCAGGTTTGGTTCCCTTCACCTTCAGTCCATAGGCGGCATTGTCGGCCACCGACCAGTGAGGAAACAGAGCGAAGTGCTGGAACACCATGGTGATTTTTTCGCGCCTTATGCGGCGAAGCTCGTCTTGTGAGCAGCTGGCGACGTCCGCACCATCGATCATGATCGAGCCCGACGTGGGTGGGATCAAGCCGTTGAGCATACGCACCAGGGTCGATTTGCCGGAGCCCGAGAGTCCCATGACGACGAAGATCTCGCCTTCGCCCACATCGAAGCTCGCATCCTGCACGCCCACCGTGGCGCCCGTCTGCTCGAGAATGTCTTCCTTGGAGTTGCCTTTCTCGAGCAGTTCGAGAGCGGCGTCGGTTTTTTCACCGAAGACCTTGAAGACGTTTCGTACCGATAATTTGACTGCCATGTGTCTCCTTGTTGAAAATTTGCACGCGAAGACTGTAAATATCGTTTTGTATTCGCACTTTAGCTGTTGAACACAAAAAGACACCGGGCCAGAATCGACATCAAGGCTGGCCGGTCATCGTGCAGAGATTGAATGTTGATCAAGACAATAGGCCCCCAAGAGCGCGATATCAACAGCGCGGCGCCGATTTTTTGCCGCAATTGCCGTTGCGAGATCATCAGATCGCTCATCGGATTGCGGCGAGAGGCGCTAAAATGACTGGAAAAGCGCCAAGGTAAACTTTTTGGGAGATCGGAGCCGGCACTGAAGTGGCCAGCGTATCTGCCTTGACGATTGTCCCGATTTGCAGCACACAAGCGCTCGATCAGCGCCGACGCGTGCGGGTGTAGCTCAATGGTAGAGCAGAAGCTTCCCAAGCTTACGACGAGGGTTCGATTCCCTTCACCCGCTCCATTTTCCCAGCTTTGCAAAATTGCTATGTCGCTGTAACGGCCAAGGAATTCGGTGTACACAGCCAACTTTGGGTTGTCTTGCCCGGAAATTCGTGACACATTTTGATCCTATAACGTGATACATTGGAGAGGAATGGCGTGCCCAGGGGTTCTCAACTCGACCGTTTTTTGCAGCGCCGCGGGGACCGCTGGCAGTATGTTCGGCGCGTTCCCGCCATGGTGGCTGAGCAGGATGAGCGGGCTCCAGTTATCCGTAGTTCGCTCAAGACCCACGACTTGGCGGTCGCCCGCGTCATGCGCGATGCCTTGGAAAAGGCGGACAACGACCTGTGGGCATCGTTTCTGTGCGATGAGGAAGAGTCAGCGGCTCTGAAGCGCCACAAGGCCGCCGTGCGTCGGGCAGCGGCGCTCGGCTTTGCTTATCGTCCTGCAGGCGAGCTCGAAGCCAAGGCAAGCTGGCAGGAGTTGGCCGAGCGGATGGAGGCAATTCTTGATACGCGGACATCCCATGCAGTCGAAACGGCGGTGCTGGGTGGAGAGCCAACGCCCAGCGTGACGCTGACCCAAGCGCTTAAAGTCTATATCAACGATATTGCTGCATCTCAGCTGGTGACGAAGTCGCCGCAGCAAAGGCGGAAATGGCGGGTCATTCCCGAGCGGGCTGTGCGCAACTTTGTCGAGATCGTCGGGGACAAGCCGATTTCGCACATCACCCGCGACGACGCGCACAAATTCTATCGCTATTGGCTGGCGCGCATCGCTCCAGCCGACAAAGGCAAGAAGCCAACCCATACTGCATCATCGGGCAACCGGCAGATTGGTGAGCTGCGAAAGATCTATCGCGAGTATCATGCCTTCATGGGCGCGGAGAACAAGCTCAACCCATTCGCAGGACTAAGTTTTGAGGAGCGCAAGAAAGCCAAGCGGCCTCCTTTCCCGACCGCCTGGATCCGGGACAAGATTCTGAAAGCCGACGCTCTCAAAGGCTTGAACGAGGAGGCGCGGGCCATCCTTTTGGTCACCATCGAAACGGGGGCGCGGCCGAGCGAGACCTGTAATCTCGATGCCAGCAACATCCACCTTGATGGCCCAGTGCCCTACATTAGCTTTGTGGAGCGCGATGATCCGGAGGCGCCACGTGAATTGAAGACCGCAGCCTCCATTCGCGAGATTCCGCTGGTCGGCGCTGCTTTGTTGGCATTTCAAATGTATCCAAGCGGTTTTCCCCGCTATCGGGAGAAGGAAGAAGCTGCCTGCGCTGCAATCAATAAGTATCTGCGCGAGAACGGCCTCGTCCCAACGTCAAAACACACCCTCTACAGCATCCGTCACTCGTTTGAAGACCGGATGAAAGAAGCCGGTATTGACGGGGAAATGCGCGAAATCTTTTTTGGCCATCGTCGTTCACGCCAGGAATATGGGTCAGGGGGCGCTCTGGAGTGGCGTCGGTCACTTCTCGAGCGGATGGTTTTACCGTTCGAACCCTCGATTTTGTCGCGCTCGATCTAGGCGCCGACTCCCTGGAACACGCCGTTGCTGACATGGGCTATGTTGTCAGCTTCCCCAAAGCTATGCTTTCAAGAGGTGATTCACCCATCAGGAGGGACATAGTGGCAATTCGTGCTGAAACCGCGCTGGCGCGGCCGGGCTGCCTGGGGCACTACATCCGGGCGCTGGCGCTCGATCGACTAGATCTGTCCGTGACCCTGGCGGCCGAGGCGATTGGGTTCATCCGCGCCGCATTTTCGGCTTTTCTGAATGGCCGCGCGTCGCCCAGCTCATGTACATACAGTGCGATTGTGATATTGCCCAAGCTCGCGCGCGCGAAGGCGAGATCTTGGTGCCTCGCTATCAGCCCGGGCCGGAACAAACCACAGCCAAGGCTGTTGTGATCGGAAGCGCATGCATCTCTTCAATCCCAAAACGCTCGATCGCCATATTGCTTACCCGGACAGTCTTCCTGCCAGTCACGAGGCCCTGCTGAAAGAGTGGAGTGAGCTCATCCGCTCGGGCCGTATCACCGGATTGAAGGAGACGGCCCTTCACGGCGACTTCAAGGCCAAGATTGTGGAGGGTGTGCTTGGCTATGTCAGCGCCGTCGTGTCCCCTGACCACACGGTGACTTCAGAACAGTCGATCCTGAGCGGTTCTGTCGATCTGGCCCTTGGTCATTTTGGGCCGCAGCGTTCCCAGATCCTTGCACCTTTCGAGCTCAAGGGAGCGCGTACCAAGGATCTCGATGCCATTATGCCTGGCCGGGCAAAGAGTCCGGTGCAGCAGGCGTGGGAGTACGCCACAAACGCGCCCGGTGTGAAATGGGTCGTCGTGTCGAACTATGTTGAGCTCAGGCTCTACGGCTTCGGCGAAGGCACGCAAGCCTATGAGCACTTCGAGCTCGCCAAGCTGACTGAGCCGGCTCACTATGCTCGATTTATGCTTCTGCTCGGGGCGGAGAACCTGCTGAGCGGCCAAACGGCCGCGCTGCTCAAGGAGAGCCGCCGCGAAGACCAGGACATTACCGACGCGCTTTATTCGGACTACAAATCCTTGCGCGGCGACCTCATCGCGGCAGTGCGCCAGGAACTACCATCTCTCGACGGTCTGAGCGCGATCGCAGCGGCGCAGACCATCCTAGACCGCATCCTCTTTACGGCCTTTGCCGAGGACACAGGGCTCCTGCCACGCCACATTCTCGAAAAGGCATTCGAGCATTCCGATCCTTTCAATCCTCGCCCAATCTGGGATAATTTCAAAGGGCTCTTCACCTCAATCGACAAGGGCAATCATCAGCTGAATGTCCCGCCGTACAATGGGGGACTGTTTGCCCCTGATCCCATCGTCGATCAGCTCAACATCCCCGACGCGGTTTGCGAGAAATTCAAAGATATCGGCGGCTACGACTTCAGCTCGGAAGTCTCGGTCACCGTTCTGGGGCACATCTTTGAGCAATCGATCGCCGATGTGGAACGTCTCCAAGCCGAAGCACGCGGTGATGAGGTCGAAGCTGAAAAGAAAACAGGAACGAGTGGTCGCCGCAAGCGCGACGGTGTCGTCTACACTCCAGACTACATTGCTCGCTTCATCGTCGAGCAAACGCTCGGCACGCACCTGGAAGAGATCTTTGCCTGCATCGTCAGGCAATTTGCGCAGAAGGGATCGAGCCTTGCTGATTACGAGGCGATCAAGTGGAAGCGTAAGAGCGCGCAACTGGAAGCATGGCAGGCCTATCGGGACCGGCTGAAGTCGCTGCGCATCGTCGATCCAGCCTGCGGGTCGGGCGTTTTTCTGGTGATGGCCTTCGACTACATGAAGGCCGAGCTCTTGCGCGTGAATGAGAAGATCAAGGAGCTGGCGCCCAGGGCTGAGCATATGGGCGATCTTCTCAATTACGTCCCCGACAGTGAGATCCTCACCAGCAATTTGTTCGGCGTCGATGTGAACGCCGAAAGCATCGAGATCGCGAAGCTTTCGCTTTGGGTGAAAACGGCTCGTCGCGGCAAGCCGCTTGACAGTCTTGGTGGCAATCTGAAGGTGGGCGACAGCCTGATCGAAGATTCCAATTTCGCCTATCTCTCGCACGGGTTTACCTGGGCGAGCGCCTTTCCCCAAATCATGGCCGAAGGTGGCTTCGATATCGTGCTCGGCAATCCGCCCTATGTGCGGATGGAGCACCTTAAGCTGATGAAGCCTTACCTAGAAAAACGGTTCGAGGTGGTGTCGGATCGGGCGGATCTCTACTGCTACTTTTTCGAGCGCGGGCTCAACCTGCTGAAGCCTGGAGGTCGGCTTGGATACATCTCGTCATCGTCTTTCTTCAAAACGGGCTCTGGTAGGCCGCTACGCGATTTTCTGCGCCAGAAGGCAACGATTGAAACCGTAGTTTATTTTGGCGATCTGCAAGTTTTTGAGGGGGTGACCACCTATCCCGCCATCCTCACCATGCGGCGCGAGGCCCCTTTAAAAGATCACACGCTTCGTTTTTGGACGGTCGACACGCTACCAGAATCTAACTTTCGTGCGAATTTTGAGAAAGGGGCGGCCACTTATCCGCAGTCTTCACTTTCCTCTGGGTCGTGGTCTCTGGAAGAGGCTGGGCTGCAGTCGCTGCGGCGCAAGATCCGGACAGGGCGGGAGCGATTGGGTGATGTTTACGGTGATCCGTATGCTGGCATAAAAACTGGGCGTAACGAGGCGTTTGTCATCGACCGCACAGAAAGAAACCGGCTTGTCGCCGCCGATCCGAACTCTGCGGACCTCATTAAGCCCATTATTTTTGGCAATGAGTTGGAGCAGTGGCACGTAGCGTCGGCTGAACGCTTCATTATATACATCCCGAAGTCAACCATCGATGTCCTAAAATACCCCGCAATCCTAGAGCGACTCTCCCAATTCAAGTCTAGACTGGAACAGCGGGCTGCTAAGCAGGAATGGTTTGAGCTGCAGCAGGCGCAAGCAGCGTTTGAATCTACTTATGCAGGCACGAAAGTTGTGTACCGGGACATCGCCAACCGTCCTAGCTTTTCCGTTGATAGCGGAAGCTACATCGACATGACGTGTTTTTGCTTGAAAGGCGCCTCCCACTATGAGGCCGCTTTACTCGGCTCCAACGTACTTTGGTTTGCACTCACGAGCGAAACAACAATAGCTAGGGGCGGATACTTCCGGATGAAGAGCCAATATCTGAGGTCGCTTCCTATTCCACTTGCTTCTGAATCTCAGAAAAACGAAATCGCCGCGATCGCTGAGTCCTGTCAAGCGGCAGCGGAAAGACGCCACGTCCTGCAGCGTGCCCCAACACGACGTATACCGGATATCGCTCCTATTGGAGCGTTCACGAATCTTTCAAACAAGCTCAAGAAGTGGTGGCTTTTGCCGGATTTCGCTGCATTCCGGTCTGAGGTCAAGAGGTGTCTGAAGGCAGATATCCCCCTGTCCGAGCGTAGCGACTGGGAAGACTGGATCGCCCGAGACAAGGCAGAAATTGCGCGCCTTTCGTCCGAGATCCAGGCCAATGAGCGCCGTATCAACGAGCTGGTGTATGGACTTTTCGATTTGACTGGTGAGGAGATCGAGCTGTTGGAGTCTAGCATCTGATGAGCACCCTTGCATTATTACGTCAGATTTGATATATTGATTTCATGGAAGATTGAAATCCTGAGTGACACGGTGCGGGCGGAGCTTGAAGCTTTGCCGGCTGACCAGATTGCCCGCTTCCTGCGGATCGGTGAGCTGATCCAGTCTTTGGGGCTGGAGCGCGTTCGCGAGCCCCACGTGAAGCACCTGGAAGGGCCGCTTTGGGAAATCAGGATGAAGGGCAGGGACGGCATATCCCGCGCTCTGTATGTCGTTGCCAGACCAAAGCGCGTAGTGGTGGTCAGGATCTTCGTGAAGAAATCCCAAAAGACCCCACGCCGCGAAATCGAGCTCGCCCTGAAGCGAGCGAAGGATGTGAGATGACAAGCTTGAACGAGCTGAAAAAGGATCTGCTGAAGCGTGCCGATGTGCGCGCTGAATATGAATCTCTCGCCGAGGAGTTCTCGATCGCGGAGGCGCTGATCCGTGCGCGGAGCGAGGCAGACTTGACGCAGACGGAACTGGCCGAGCGGATGCATACCTCGCAGTCCTATATCGCCAAGCTCGAAAGTGGACGGGTCAGTCCCTCGATGAAGGCGCTACAACGCTATGCTGCTGCGACGGGTTCGCGGCTGAAGATTAGCCTGGAGCGAGCGGTGAGCCCATGAAGGCGGACGAAAAAACACTCACGCTCTACATCAAAGCTTATTCGCCAAAAACCATTCCCATGGGGCGTCTGGCGAAGTACATGCAGGCATTTGCTGCCATGCTGGGCAACGAACATGGGGTTCATTTTGACCAGCTCAAGCCGGGCAGCACGCAGCTTGTCAGTCGCATTGATCGCGAAGAAATCCCTAAAGTGGATGAGCAGCTTGAGCGTGTCCGTCGTAGGGAAGCTGGCCAAGACGCTCTGAAGGCGTGGAACGAAATCGACCGGCTTCTCGCCGATGACAATGCCACCGGCTATGTCTACGAGGGTGAAAGTCCCACGGCCCAGATCATTGAGTTTCCGGGTGTCAAACGGCCAAAGCCGGTCAAATACGGGCCTTTCACGCAGGAGGGGTCGATTGATGGTATTCTGATCAGCGTGACGGGTGCTGACCAGACAATCCACCTTCAGCTACAGAATGGCGAGTTGAAGTATACCGGCATTGAAACAGACCGAGAAACAGCGCGCCGACTCGGGCATCACCTGTTCGAGCCAATCCGACTCCATGGAAGCGGGAGATGGATGCGAGAAGAAGACGGCATCTGGACGCTGAAGCGTTTCCGAGTTGCCACCTTTGCTATCCTCAAGAATCACGACCTTGCGGAGGCTGTTGAAGATCTGCGGGCCGCGCAGGGCAGCCATTGGGCCGAAATGGACGATCCGATCGCGGCGCTTGATGAGTTGCGGGACGGCAAGGATGGCCTTCACTGATGGTGGTTTTCGATACCTCCGTTCTGTTGCTGCTCATCGAGCCAAAGGCAAAGCCCCCGATTGATCCAGCGACCGGTTTGCCGGTCGAAAACGCTGCTGCCCGCATAGAGCATCTTGTTTCTGTACTGTCCGACGCCAGTGAAAAGATCATCGTGCCAACGCCGGTGCTGAGTGAAATCCTGGTCCATTCGGGTGAGGCAACCAATCACTATCTTGATGCCCTGAATGGGCAGGCCGTCTTCCGCATTGCAAACTTTGATCAAAAGGCCGCCATCGAGGCAGCGTTAGCGATCGGCGACGCGCTTAGACGCGGAGGAATTCGTATCGATTCTGCTGATCCTGAGGTCACGCGCGGTAAGGTCAAATTCGACCGCCAGATCGTGGCCATCGCGAAAGCCGAAGGGGCGACAACCGTCTATTCTGACGACACCGATGTTGTGAGATATGCGGAGCAGGCTGGGTTGAGAGCCTACCGAACAGCCGACCTTGATCTGCCCCCCGAAGACCCGCAGACTGCCATGGACTTCGATAGCTAGGCTTCCTTGAAAGGCTCAGCTCTACTCTGATAGCCGTCTCGCCTCCCGCAAGCCGTCCTCGCTCAGCTCCCAGATTCCACGATCGGAATCGCTGCGCATCAGCCCTTCTTTCTTTAGGTCATTTCTTTCCCAGCACACAGCGTTCCACCACCGTGGATCGCCTGATGAGACTGGTGCGAGATCGGCCGCTCCAAGCATAGAGCGCACCTCCGGTTCCATCCGATCGCGGATATCCTTGCTGAATGCGGCCCCTCCTAAATCAAGAAGAACGCGCATCAGAGGATTGCGGAATTCGCGTTGCGGCGTCTTCTTGCCCCTGGGCTTGGGCGCTGCCCGGATTGGCTTAGGCGGCGTTTTGCCCAGCGTTTTGTCCAATGCATCCAAGGCGGTCCGGATCACATCATCGGGCGTATCTTCTAAGGGACGCGCATACCTCTTCAACCGGTCCCAGGTGGCGTCGGAAATTCGAACAACGGGCATCACAGTAGCACACCATCCTCTTTGCACTGATGCGATTAGTAGTACCTTGTAACTAGGTTCTAGTCAATAGTTTGGGAGGGGGCGCCGTCCTCGCGCTGAATCCGGACGCTTCAACATTTGCCGGATCATGCTGGGTGTGCTCGATTGCGCTGCATTCATCTTCATGGGCGTCGCTTTCTCTCTCCAGCTTTCCGTCTGACCGCCGCGTGTGTCGCGGCCTTCCTTCGTGGCTTTCCTGGCCGAACCCTCCGCCCTCGCAACGGCATGCGCCGTCTTTTCGCTTCGCCCGCCCCTTTCGGGGTGCAAGGGCCGTCTGGCTCAGCCTCTTCGGTCGCCATCAGGCCGCGCCGATCGCGGCTCCAGGCAACGAAAGGAGAGACCCATGCCACGCACCCAAAAATTCGATGTCCATCAGGAGATCACCAACCGCATCGTCGATGCGATCGAGACCGCCGAAGACTTCCGGCTCCCATGGATCAAAAGCACGGCCGGCAGCTTTGCCCGCCCCGTCAACATCGCTTCGAAGAACCCCTACAATGGCGTCAACATCGTCAGCCTCTGGGTCGCAGCGTTTGTTGCTGAATACCCGTCCAACATCTGGGGCACGTATCGGCAATGGCAGGACAAGGGCTGCCAGGTCCGCCGCGGCGAGAAATCCGCGCTCGTGGTCTTTCATAAGACTCTGTCGGTTGAAGAGACCAACCAGGAGACCGGCGAAACCCAAGTCGGTGAGCGGTTCATTGCCCGGGCCAGCTCCGTGTTCAACGCAGCACAGGTTGAGGGCTTTGAATGTGCGCCAGAGACACTTCCAGACGGACCGCTATTCGATCCGATCGAGAAGGCAGAGCAGTTCGTTGCCGCCACCGGTGCAGTCATCGACGAGGGTGGCGAACATGCATGCTACATTCCCGGCTATGACCTGATCCGAATGCCGGATCGCAAGCGCTTTGTGGGCACAAATACAAGTGGGGCACGCGAGGCCTTTTACGCGACGCTTTGCCATGAGCTTGTACATTATGCCGGAAGTGGGATTATGCCGACTTCGCAAGCGCTCTGCTGTAATTGCAGGCCATAGTCCTCTTTGCGCTCGGCATAAACCGACGCCCAAACGAAACTCAAGGGAGCTGAGGAATTCGGTTAGGGGTTAGCGTGCCCACGATCCGATTGTCCGGGTGGGGCTTTGACGAAATGCGGCGTTGTCCCCTTATCAATCTCGTCATGGGCCCTTTGGCTCTCACTTGGATCGCGAGAGCGGATCACCGTTATGCAATGTTGGCCACCCCAAGAACCAGACCAGCCGCTGCGCACCCGGCGAGAACCGTCACTGGGCCGAGCTTGAAGCGGAAAACCGCGACAAGCGCGGCAAGGACCAACGCCGCAGCAGACAGGTTCATTGTGGACCAGACGGGCACATCGAGATCGAGGCCGAAAGACGTGATCGTCTGCACCTCATCGAAAACAACATGCAGACCGAACCAGACCGCAAGATTCATGATCACCCCCACGACGGCGGCCGTGATCGCCGTCAGGGCTGCTGTCAGCACTTTGTTGTCGCGCAAGCGCTCGATGAACGGGGCACCTAGGAATATCCAGAGGAAGCAGGGTGTGAACGTAACCCATGTCGTCAGCAGCCCGCCCAGCGTTCCCGCCATCAACGGCGACAGTCCGCCCGCATCGCGGAAGGCTCCCATGAAGCCCACGAACTGCGTCACCATGATTAGGGGCCCGGGCGTAGTCTCGGCCATGCCGAGCCCGTCCAGCATCTCGCCGGGGGCGAGCCAGCCGTAGTTCTGAACTGCCTCCTGCGCGACATAGGCAAGGACCGCATAAGCGCCACCGAAGGTCACCACGGCCATGACGCTGAAAAAGCCTGCGATCTGGGCAAAAACGTTGGCCGGACCGAAGACGGCGAACAGCAGGGCGACCGGGACCAACCAGAGCACGAGGAACGCTGCCGAGACGCGAAACGCCCACCCTCGGTTGACCTGCGTGTGAGCCGGCGATTCTTCGCCGAGGAGGGTGTCGGCGTCATCGACCTGGACCTTGCCCACCTTGCCGTGTCCGCCGCCACCATGAAATGCAGGCAGACCCGCACGGGCGCCGAAGAACCCGATCAAGCCAGCAATCAGGATGATGAGCGGGAAAGGGATGGCGAAGCCAAAGATCGCTACGAAGGCGGCGGCGGCGATGGTGACCATCGCCCCGTTCTTCAGTGCACGCGAGCCGATCCGGATGACCGCCTGCACCACGATGGCCAGCACCGCGGCCTTGAGCCCGAAGAACAAAGCTTCGACTGGCCCGACATTGCCGTAAAGCGCATAGACCCAGCTGAGTGCCATGATCGCCACGACGCCCGGCAGCACGAAGAGGACGCCCGCGATGATGCCGCCGAGGGTGCGATGCATCAGCCAGCCGATATAGACGGCGAGTTGCATGGCTTCCGGCCCCGGCAGCAGCATGCAGTAGTTGAGCGCATGAAGGAACCGCTTCTCACCCAGCCAGCGCTGTTCTTCGACGAGGATGCGATGCATGAGCGCGATCTGTCCTGCGGGGCCGCCAAAGCTCAGCAGGCCAATGCGGGCCCAGATGCGGGTGGCCGCACCAAGGGTTGGATATGCGCGGTCCTGCATCATTCTGCCTTCGGCTTGTTAGTGGGCCAGTTATGGGTCTCGTCGGTCGCGTCCCGTGCCCATCGATAAAAGGCGTCATAGAGGAGCATCCCGGCCTCTAGTTGTTCCAGATCGTCGGAATACATCCGCGACAGGCCGAGCGAAGCGGCAAGCAGACCGGCGGCTTCGGGTGCGAGGTCCATCCGAGCGGTATCGGCTCCGCGAACGATGGCGGCCAGGCGGTCGAGGGCGGGAATGCCTAGGCCGAACTCGGCCAGCATCACATCGAAGGTGCAGAGCTCGCCCCGATGGCTCCAGAACACGCCCTCGATGTCGAAGGGCGCGGCATTGTAGCGCTCGGCGACGCCCACCACTTCGGCGGGGGCAACGAACAGGATGATCGCACGGGGATCGAGAAAGCGCCGGATCAACCAAGGACAGGCGATGCGGTCGATTTTGGGGCGGGAGCGGGTGACCCAAATGGTACGGCCCTGCGCATCGCGCGCCGGCAACTTGCCTGGATCGATCAACGGGAGTCCGGCCGCTCGCCAAGCATCGAACCCGCCCTCGAGATATTCCGAGGAGCAGCCTTCGGCGCGAAGCCAGGCAGCCGTGCCCTGGCTGCGCCGGTGGCCGGCCTGACAGACGGCAATGGACGGCTGCCCACCGAGTTGTGACGCGAGCGCGGCGAGCGCCTGGTCATCGATCCGGGCGGCGCCAGGGAGCAACCGTGGATCGGTCGCGAAATCCTCCTCGGACCGCACGTCGAGCAAGAGCGGCGCTCGAGGGGTTCCGATGATGCGGGTGAGTTTATCGAACGAAATGGCATTGGGCGCAGGCATGTGCGTTCCTCCGTGGCCGGGGTTGAACAGGAACGCGATCTTCGGCTGGCGCCTCGTGGGGAGCTCGCAATCCCCATAATTTTAGATACGAAAGTCCGGGCAGCCACGTCAAGAACTCTATATGCGGGTCAGCGTTGAAGAGGTGACGTCGAAATATTGTCTTGGCCGCACGTGCCCTCAGATGAAGATCGACTGGTCACAAAGCGGGGATTTGGCGCGAAGTTCATTGCTCCACCAACATGGAGCACAGAAATGGAAAAATCCGATCATACATGCCTTGATCAGTATCTCGCATCATTCGAAGAAAGCCTTGCGTCCAGAAACTACAAACCGGATACGCTGAAAAATTATCGTTATTTGCTTCGACGCTTCGGTCGCTTGCTCGATGACGAGGCCATTGCACCGTCGGCGTTGACGCCAGATCTTGCTGTTGAATTGGGATGTCGATTGCCAGCGACACCGCAGAGCCAGATCAAGGTTCCCAATCTTGCCAGGCTGTTCGTCGCGCATCTGATTGAAATCGGCGTGGCGACACGACCGCCGCTGACACCTGCGCAGGCCGAGCGCGCAGAGCTGCTGAGCAACTTCGAAACCTATCTTCTGCGGCAACGCGGTCTCAGCCCGCGTACGATCTATCACGTGCTCCGGTTCGCGGATCGCTTTCTCGACCATCGCTTCGGCGACAATGTGCTCGACCTGCCGGCGCTGAACGTGCGGGATGTCGTGGCGTTCATGGAGCACCTTCTCTCACGCAAGCGCCCGTTCCGCGACAAGACGCCGGCCACGCATCTGCGCAGCTTCTTCCAGTATCTGTTCGCCCAGGGCCTCACGACGACCAACCTCTCGCTCTGCGTCCCCAGAGTCCACAAACCTTGGGGCGCGAGGCTCCCTCGTTATCTGTCGCCTGATGAGGTGGAGGCCGTCGTCGCGTCGGTGCGCACCAATCCGCGGCGTGGTGCCCGCGACTACGCCATGCTGTTGCTGATGGCTCGTCTCGGCCTGCGTGCGCCGGAGATTATCGCGATCCAGTTGGATGACATCGACTGGCGCGCCGGCGAACTGATGGTTCGTGGAAAAGGGCAGCAACATGACCGGTTGCCAATCCCGCCGGACGTCGGCGAAGCCATCATTCGGTATTTACAGGAGGAGCGAACTTCAGCGACCACGCGCATGTTGTTCGTGACGCATCGAGCGCCCAACCGTCCGTTCAAGGACAGCCAGGTCATCAACACGATATTGAAGGAGGCGTTCGCGGCGACGGGCGTGAAGCCCCCGACACCCTATGTGGGATCGCATGTTCTGCGCCACAGCCTGGCGACGAACATGGTTCGCGCCGGTGCGTCATTGGAAGAGATCGGCGATCTGCTGCGGCATCGATCGCGGGCGACGACGATGATCTACGCCAAGCTCGATACGGACGGGCTGCGCTCCATTGCCCAGCCTTGGCCTGTTGCGGAGGTGGCACGATGAGCTTCCTTGCCGAAATGGACTGCTATCTGACCGTCAGACGACAGCTCGGCACTGCAATGACCACGGATGGACGGATATTACGCCGCTTCGTCACCTTCGCCGACAGCGACGGCGCGCTGCACGTCAGCGCCAACCTGATCATGCGCTGGCTCGAAAGCCTTCCCTCTGCAAGTCCCGGAACACGGGCAACACGCTTCAGGGTGGCCCGCCAGTTCGCCGAGTGGCTGCATGGACAGGATCCCAGGCACGAGGCCCCGCCCCGGGGATTGGTGCCCGGTCGCGTTCAACGTGTGCATCCATATATTTATAGTGACGCCGAAATCGTTGCGATCATCGAGCATGCGCGATCGCTGCCATCGACCTACGGGATGCGCGGCCTGACGTGCTCGACGCTGTTCGGTCTGATCGCCGTGACGGGGCTCCGCATCAGCGAAGCTCTCGGTCTCGATCCTGCCGATCTCGATGTCGAATCCGGTGTGCTTCATGTCCGGCAGGGCAAGCTCGGCAAGGAGCGGTTGCTGCCGCTGGACCCGAGCGTCGTGGAACGGCTGGAAAGCTATAGTCGCGAGCGGGACCGGCTGCTCGGGCGCAGGCCGGAAGCGTTCTTCGTGACCTGTGAGGGGCGTCGTCTTGGCGACTGCGGTGCGCGCTACAACTTCGCACATGTATGCCAGAAGATCGGGCTGCGAGAGCGGCAGCTTTATCTTCGGCACGGCCGTGGCCCGCGCATCCATGATCTTCGTCACACCTTCGCGGTGCAGACCATGCTGAGTTGGTATCGGTCGGGCAAAGACGTCGGTCGCGAGATGATCAAGCTTACGACATGGCTCGGTCATGCAAACACCGCCCACACATACTGGTATCTGGAAGCGGTCCCGGAACTGCTGGAACTGGCCTCCGCTCGAATAACAGGCGCGGCGGCGGAGGAAGGTCGATGAAGGCGACCAACTTCCCCACGCTGATCCAGCGCTTCTTCACTGACCGGCTCTGCACGCAAATGGAAGCGAGCCGCCACACCGTCGCTGGCTACCGGGACACATTCCGGCTGCTGGTCCGATATGCAAGTTCACGATGTGGAAAGCCGCCCACAAAGCTCACGATCGAAGATCTCGATGCCGATCTCGTCGCCGACTTCCTGACCCATATGGAAACGGCGCGCGGCAACACGGCCCGCACCCGCAATACGCGTCTTGCAGCCATCCGGTCATTCTTCCGATACGTCGCATTGACCGACCCGGGTTGGTTGCTTCATTGCCAGCGCATTCTCTCCATGCCGAACAAGCGATATGTGAAGCGCAGCGTCACATTCCTCGACGCTGATGAGATAGCGGCGCTGCTGGCCGCGCCGGATCGAACGACCTGGGTCGGGCGGCGAGATCACGTCCTGCTGGTGCTTGCACTCCAGACCGGGCTAAGGGCGTCCGAACTGGTCAACCTGCGCTGCAAAGACGTGGTTCTCGGCACCGGCGCTCACATCCGCTGCATCGGCAAGGGGCGAAAAGAACGAAGCACACCCCTTCGTCGCGATACGGCGAAACTGATCCAGGTCTGGGTAGGCGAACGCCGCGACAGCGACGGGCCATTGTTCCCGTCAATCCGAGGCGAGCAACTCAGCCGGGATGCTTTGGAGCATCTGGTGCGGAAGCATTGCCTGACGGCATCACGAGCTTGCCCGAGCCTCGCCGGCAAGCGAGTCACGCCACACACGCTGCGCCACAGCACTGCGATGGAACTGCTGCACCATGGCGTCGACCAGTCTGTAATCGCCCTCTGGCTCGGGCATGAATCCGTGGAGACCACTCAAATCTATATCCACGCCGACATGCGGCTGAAGGAAAAAGCGCTCGCTCAGGTCGCCAACCCGGAAACGCATCCGGGGCGGTATCGTCCTAACGACGAGTTGCTCGCCTTCCTGGAATCGCTCTGAATATGCCGAACCGCTGCATGGCCGAACCTCGGCAAACCAGCCACCGCACTCGGCCATGCGGCATAATCCCACTTCCGGCATAATGGGCCTTATGCCGATATCGGCATAAGGTCCACTGGTCAGGCGCAAAATCCAGACTCGATCGGGATCTTTCAGGTCGCTTTGGCAAGGAAGCCTATGCTGCCGAAGAGCTGATTGCCGAACTTGGTGCAGCATTTCTGTGTGCCGATCTGGGACTGACGCCCACGCCCCGCGCCGATCATGCCAGTTATATCAAATGCTGGCTGGCCATTCTCAAAAACGACAAGAAGGCGATCTTTTCGGCTGCCGCCAAGGCATCCCAGGCTGCAAACTGGCTCTTGGTGCATGGCCAGGCGGGATAACCCCTTGCATCACAGTCGGGCACCCTGCGCCATTCCATTCCCGGGCTCTTGCCTCTGGAATGGTTAGGCTGCAGGACAGTCAACAACATTGCCAAGGTCATTGCATATGCAATCTTGCACCGTATTCCATTTTGCCCTCATCGGTCGACACGAGAACGACCCCGGTCGCCGCCAAGGAGATACTGCGGAATCGCTGGAACGACGGATCGCAGCGATCCCTGGGCGCATTGGGCTTGCAGCATGTCGGGGTCAATATTGGCAATATCGGTCCATTGGTTGCGATACCAGAACTCTATGTGCTGTGAAGGGATGCTGACGTGCTCTCCCGAGGCAAGCGCGACAACGTGGGCCAGTCCGAAAGGGGTAAGCTGGGGATTGAGGTCGGGAATTATAGTGCCTAAGGGCAAGTGCGAGCGGTGTACGCGTGAGATCACCGGGATATGTTTCAGTTCGTACGACTTTAGCTCACCGGTAACATTTCGGGCATGATCCATTTCCATGTAGGAAAAGTCCCGGATATGGGTGAGCTGGAATTCACGCACCAGATTGTGATTGTCCCAGAAATAGATGGCGCGAAGGCTCGACCCGGTGCGCGTCATGCGATCGAGCTTTTCCATGATCGCATCGATATACGCTTTGTTGGCGTCACGGTGACGCAAAATATTGTCCAGCGGGATTCTGTATCCATGACCGTCAGCCTTAATGCGGTCCGGAAGCCAGTCTCCAAAGCTATGAAGGTAGTCGACTCGATAAACATAGCGCTCATCGGCACAGTACCTTCTCGGGCGAAACCGTTCGTAATCGAGGGGCGAAACTTTCGGCGGCATGTCTACAAGCGGAAATGGACATCTTGGCAGGGCAAAGGTGAGGGTCATTCGCTGTCTCCGGTTATGTCTTGTGGGTTGGTTTGTCGTGTGTTTGCTGATCCGGCCCGCAACCTTGCCCTAAGTTTGGCGAGCACTTCCTCATCCGCCTTGGCCTCGGCGAGCTCCCTTTCGAGCCGGCGCACGATGGGGACAAAGGCTGCGGCATTTCTGCCGGCCCGTTCCACGACCAGTGCAAGGCGGTCAAGATATCGTTCGCAATGGTCAACATCACGGGGGATGGTTTTGGTCGGCGGATTGTTGGGCCTAAGCTTTGCGTCATCAGCGCTCATGGCTGAGACCTAGCGCGGCTCGCGCTGCAGATATCTGGCAGGCTTTGTGGGCACCCTGATCTGGCACCTGAACATGCTCGAGAGCACACGGGCGGAGATAGTCGGGGGTGGAAGCCCGCGTCCCTGAGCGGCTCAGGATCTGGGCGAGTAGGACGTGGCGCTCTCCGTCCTGGACCGGCCGCTCCCGATCGGTGAGCAAACGGGCCGCTTTTGCGCCGGTATCGGGCTCTGTGGCATCAAAAAAGACCTCGAGCCCATGCCTGTGACGGCAGGCCACGACAAGGATGTCGTGGCGGTCCATGGATGTATCAGAGATCAGAAAAGACTGGTCGGTCGTAAGGCCCTGAGACCCGCAACTGGTGGTCGCGCATGCGTGGGCAAGCTGGGCGCGACCCTCCACTTTGGCACGCACAATCAGCGTTCCGGTCAGATCGGTCGTGACATCGAGCACGCGCCCGGCCGTGCCATGGATGACCCCGAGTTCATCCTTGCGCGCGAGATATCGGATGTGATCACCCGCCGCGAGAGCGAGCTGATGGGTTTGACCCGAGGGGGATACGGCATCTGACCGGCACAGGTCAGACTGGCCAAGCTCGTTTTTGGCGCACAGTGATTCGCGGGCGCAGGCACTGATCGCTTGGACTTTGGCGTTGGTCTTGGCCATCATCAGGGTTGAGCGGTCCGCGTGGGCGGACCGTTCGACCATAGGCGATACTGACTTGCGGCGCTTCACGTTTGCCTCAGTCAAGGCTGATCTCCCTGACCTGCACGCGCTTTCTGGCGTCATCCTGTTGCGCTTGCTCCCGCGACGCTGACAGGAGGGGAAGCGGAACCTGCGGCTCCATCTGCGGCGCGAAATCCTGGGTGGTGCGCTTGAGTCGTGCCCGCGCCAGTTGCGTCGCCAGAAAGTCCAGACGCTCATCGAACTCTTTCGCCTCACCTCGTCTGCGCTCGCTGAGTGGCAGGCTGGCCTTCAGACTGGTTTCGACCGCCCTACGATCGATGACGAGCTGGGTCTGGGCACGGGCCCGGCTGGCGGACACATAGATGTCGTGGCGATCCATGCCTGGCGTCACCCAGACGACAGCCTGGTCGACGGTGGTTCCCTGGGCGAGATGGATGGTGCTGGCATAGGCGTGGGCAAGCTTTGCGCGTCCCTGTTCGTCGGCGATTTCGTCAGGCGAGAATCGGACGCGGCCATTCTGGGTCGCAACGGTCAATTCGACGCGCGTTCCGCTACGAATAGATTCGATCCGGCCTTCCGTACCGTTGACGATCTCACCGCCGTCCAGCGTTGCGCGCGTGAGGAAGCGCACACGATCCCCCTGGGCCAGCGGCAGGGTTACTTCCTGATGCGATGCGCTCACAGCTGGCAGGAGCAACTCGGCTCCGACGATCTGGCCCCGGTCGCGTAGACGCCTGCGCACTTCAGTCGATATCGCTCGGACCTGCGCGTTGCTCTTGGCAATGATCAGTGCAGAACCGTTTCCCGCGCCGACCCTGGTCTGCTCCCAGGCATCGACGAGGGCTTTGACGGTGGCGGCAGCACCATCGGCTTCGAGGACTAGTCCTCGTTCGCGATATGCCGCAAGCGCCTCGCGCGCGCGGCCCTTGCCAAAATGAGTGATGGCATCGCGAGCCCATTGCTCGTGTTGGCGAACGATCTCATCGACTTTCGAACCCGACATTGCGTTGGCGACGAGCCGCAAGCCAGAACCGGCGCCCACGCTCTGCAACTGGTCGCGATCCCCCACCAGGATCAGACGGCTGCTGCTATCGCCGTTTGCCTGCGCCTCGCTAAAGGCTCTGAGCAGGGCGTGCATCTGACGGCTCGAGAGCAGACCGGCCTCGTCAACGATGAGGACCGTACCGGCGGTGATGAAGTCGCCACCGGTCCGGGCGACGGCGAGCCAGGAGTCGATGGCACGGGCTTTGATCGCAAGATCATTGCGTAGGGCATTGGCGACTCGCCAGGCCGTGGCGCCGGCGATGACGCGATGGCCTGTTTCCTGAAGAGCCTCGGTCACTGCCTCGAGCAATTTGGTCTTGCCAGACCCCGGTGCCCCCTCGATGATATGGATGACCTGCGCGGTAAGGGTTGCCCGTGCGGCCGCTGCCTGTTCGTCATTGAGTCCATGCTCGGTCACCAGCTCGTCGACGCGTCCGGCATCAAGCGCTGCGCCTGGTATGGCAGTCAGCTCGCGCACCATCTGGCCGATCTCGCGTTCGATCCGGAGCATTTCGGGGGTGGTCAGGATTTCCTGGCCGAACCGGTCACGGTCAAGCACGACATATTCCCCCTCAGCGATCATTCGATCGACTTCGGCAGCCACATGACGTGGGTCCTCACCAGTGCCAACGTAAGCCGACGCTACTGCGGCATGCAGATTCCGCCGTTCGAACGTTGACTCGTGCTCCGTCAATGCTCCGGCAATCTGAGCAAGGCGGTCCGCAAGGCTTTCCTTGTGTTCCGGCTGAGCGAGGCTCGTCGCGATCAAAGTAGTTGCGTCATATCCCTGTTCGGTAACGCGGTCGCGCCAGCCAACATGCCGATCCTCGGCCTGATGCTGCTGCTTGATCTTGCGCGATTTGCGTGCGACTGAGGCCGCGACCGAGGGCGCATCCATGCTCTGCATGCCGATGGCAGCAAGTTCGTCCGCAATCTCATTCCGGCGCGCCGAGAAATATTTAATGAGATCGGCGGGAACGCCGCGGATTTCGAAAAGGCCGTTCTTGCCTGTTAGCTCGATCTTGAAACCAAGTCGCATGAGCTCGAACGCCAACACGGCATGATACTGAGCACCCATGGCCATTTTCCAGGCAAACAGCGCCGTTCCGTCGAGGGCTCCAAAGCCCCCATTCTGACGCGGGCCGGCGTTAATGATCACGGTATGCGTATGAAGGTTTGGGTCCTCAAAAACCCGTCCGTCCGTGTGTTCGGCTGGACGTGATTCGCCATGCTGGAAGCTGGCGACCGTTAAGCGGGTTTTTTCCCGGTGGACACCGTTGCGTCCGAACCGGCAAAAGGCAGCGTATTTTTCGGCGATTTCGATCGCTTGAGCGACTGCCTTGGCCTGGGCGTCTTCCAGCCTGGCGCGAAAGTCATCATCGGCCATCGCCCACAAGAGGGCGAAACTCTTGGGCGCCGAGAACGTCGCATCGTATCCGCCGATGCGGCGACGGGGGCCGCCGACGCCGACGGTGGACAGGAGGGCTGAACCGTCCGGACGCAAGCCGGCATGCAAGAGCTCAAAAGGCTTGGACTCAACAATGCTGCCGACCGAAAGCAAAAGTCCCCCGGCGGTGAGAATCCACCGGCCTGCCGGTTCCCGCCCACCGACGTAGTATTCAGTTGTCTCGGTGTAATATTGGGCGGAGGTGCCCGCCGCGATTGTTGCAACCATTTCGCCTGCTCCCTTTCACAGGCGAAACTAGAGGGACTGAAATCCTGGCTTCCGGGCACCCCCTCCACTTAACGGCGCAGCCGCAAACCAAAATCCCCGGCCACACCTCAAATAAGCTGCATCGCTCCTCACGCTAAAGGCCAGGCCAATCGCTGAATTTCCATTCCACAACATAGACATCGTCGAGCCCAATGACCGCAGCGCGGATCGATTTGCCGCCTCGCCAGTCAATTGTCAGCCCCAGCGTTCTGGTCATCTGACTGGCGGAAAACGCCGCGACCTGATGAAGCGTCTGTGTCTCATCCTTTCCTGACCTGATTGCATAGGTTGCGCTTCCCACCATCGAGGTGGAGATGCGCTCGGCGCTCTTGCCCGGTCGTACCTTGCAGACAATGACTTTGCCAAAATTCTCGGTCAGGGCTTCGGCCGCTGCAGGCGACATTTTTTCTTCCAGCTGTGCCTGGCTTTGTGCACTTGCTACCACTCTTATGCCGCGGGACCGTCCAAGCGACGCCAGATCCGAAACATCCTTGGCCGCGGTACCGATGCGCGGGAGTTCGTCAGCAAATATCCATATGCCGTGATCGATGTTATCTTCGAGATGGCGGCTCAGCAGATCGCTCGAGACCGCTCGTACCATGGCGGCAAGAAGGCGTCCGGAAAGCTCGCGGTTTCCCAGATCGTGGCGTAGGATAAGGACGCGGCGTCCCTTGCCCGTAATCCAGGCTCTCAGTGACACTCTTGGCCAGCCTTCGGCTTCCAGATCGGCGCAGGTCTGAACGAGATCATCAATATGTGAAACCATATTGAAGAGCGTCGAGAGTGCCATCGACGACGGCTCGCCATCGCGACCGCGCAGCATTTCGGCAACTTGTCGCATGGTCGGCGCGAGTTCGGCGGCAATTTCTTCAACCGGGCGAGAAATGGACTGTCTAATTTCGGTCCACCCCCAGCTTCTGCCCCGGGACTGGACCAGCTTGACGAGTAAGGCGGCGAGCAGCAGCCGTGAAGCAGCAGACCAAACGGGATCCTTGGACGCCGGAATTAGCAGGGCAGCGACGCGCGATGCAGTCATGCGGCTCGTAACATCCCCGCCGATAGCCCAGATGCCGCCACCGGGTTCCATGCCCACGACATTAGCCACTGTTTTGCCGAAAAGACGCACCATTCGATCGATGAGGTTGCCTTTGACATCGACGCAGAGGAGCCGGTCACCGCGCTCGATCGCCTGCCGCATCAGCCCTTCCGCGATTACGCTCTTGCCCGATCCCGGCAGTCCCAGGATGAACATCGATTCATGCTCCGCCCGCCGGGGCAGGAAAAGGCCCGGCGCCAATTTCACACCACGACCGGCCTCAGCGACAAGTCTGCGCAAATGATTGGAGGCGCCTGCGACGGCATCACTGAACCAGCGCACCTGCGGGCCGTCGACCCAGGTCGCGCGGCGGCGATAGGGCGCCCGGTTCACCACATGGCGGAATACCAAGATTGCAGCCGCCAAGCTCGCCGCTGCCGTGCCCGACAAGCGGAGCGAAATATCGGCCAGCAAATCCCATTCAACAAGTCGAGCGGGCAAAGCCAGAACAAAGCTGATCGGATAGGCGAGCCATAGCATACCATTGAACGGCAGCATTATCAGACGCTCGACAGGATTGGCGGCGTCTGCAAGTTTGGGAGTCGCATCCATGGCGGCAAGACCGATGATGGACAACAAGCCTTCATGGCCGAGGACCATTATAGAGGCAGCTGTCGAGTTCCAGCCATAGACCGGCAGGACACCGAATAAAAAAGCGGCGACAATCAGGCCTATGAGGACAGAAGCGCCAAACGCGGCTCGACGGCCCGGCCAAACGTCGGGCACCGGCGTGAGGTCGTGATCTTTGTTACTCATTACTGCCTCCCGAACGGCTAATACGAACGAGCGTGCCCCTAGGCAGGGGTTCGTAGGGGAAAAGAGTTGGGTTGGCGGCGGCAAGCACCGCCGGCGGCATGTCCACGAGCACGGCAACCTGATCAATGCCAAGACCATCGGTCCGAACTTCAAAGCTGCAGCCATCGCTCCAGCGATCAAGACGCTGGCAAAGGCCCATCTGCTCAGATGAGAAGAGGCCAACGTGATAAAGACCCCAACGGACGGGACGTTCGACGGCCACAGCGGTCACGGTCAGGGCGACGATGCAAATCACAGCCTCGATCAGCAATTGGATGAGCGAGGGAATGCGTTTGGTCCTGTTCGAACTGGATGACGCGGGGGGCGTGATCTGGCCAGACGCAGCGCCGACGGTTTCGTTCGCCTGCCCCATCGCCGCCGCGCGCAGCTCGCGACCGATTCGCTTCAGCGTCGAAGCTGGCAATTTGGCGATCTCTTCTGGCGACAATCTTGACACGTTCCGGCGCAGGAAGAGACGCGCGGCCTTGCCGCGCGCTCCGTTCCGGGCGATCCGCCCCATCAATTTGGCAGGGATGCTAGCCATTGGACCTCTCCACGTCGAAGCCGACAATCTGACCCAGACGCGGCCAGACGTATCCGAGGAAGTCTGAGACGTCCGCCTGAACCGCCACAGCCATGGCGCGCGACAAACCGAGGCGCGTCATCAGTTCTTCGTCGGTCGCCATGACCGCATCGATGAATGTCATCCCGGCGGATTCGAAGAGCGGCCAGGCGCCTTCCGCCACTGCCGGCAACTGCAGATGGCGCCGGCCCTTCATGGCAGGCTGGATGCGCTCGGCGAAGGTCTTGTGGGCGGGGCTCGTCGTCGTAAAGCGGAAATTGCCGCCATATGCATTAAGGACAGGTACGATCTCGGCCGCGGGATGGACCTGAATCAGGTCATCGATCATCGCCGCAGTCTGCGTCATCGCGCTGTTGTCCGCCGTCGTTACCGCCAGCGCCACCACTTTCACGCCCTTGTCGGCCAAATGACGGTCGAAGCGGGCGCGGGCGACGAAATGGAGCAGTGCACTTGTGTTATGGCCGGCGCCGACATCAACCACCAGCACACCGTTGCTGGCAACGATCTCCTCAATCTTATGGTCCAGCGGTTCGAAAACACGCACGGACGCAAGCAGGTCCGCGCGAAGGTCTTCCGCCGATGGCGCCGCGATCGTGGTCGTCAGCTCCGGATAGAGAGCCGGAAGTGTGGGCGCGCGATCGATCTGAACGATCGAAACATTACGTCCGGCGGCCAAGCAGCCGTCGATCGCCAGGCGACCGACCGTTGACTTGCCGATTCCGCCCTTCGGGCCCAAGCAATAGGCGACGGTCGGAACTTCGACGGCAGATGCCGTCTGGCCCTGGGTCGGAGAGACCGGCGGCTTGCCGGTGGTATTCTTGCTGCTCATGATTTGCTCCTTGAGCGTTGATGACGCCCACGAGAAAAGCACGCTGAAAAATGTCTCTTCCGGGCACCCCCCCGAGTTAAACGTCAGGGGTGTTCGGGTCAGGAGTTTTTGTTCCAAATTTTGCGGCAGAACGCTGCGGAATCAGGGGATTGCATGTGTCGCGCCAGATTGTCTTCTGGGGCATTGCGGGGGACCCGGCGCGCCCCGCGCGGGAAGCTCCCTGCCAAAACTGACAAAATTACCAAAAATATCGCGAACGCCGTCAGTGTCAGATATGCCTAGGCAATTAGGCAATGGCAGGCAAACGGTGTTTTCCCGGCGGCTCGCAAATTATCCGATACGACCAGCTGCTGTTGCTACTGGCACCCTGATGTCGCCCCATATCGGCGATGTTCCCCATGCCCGAAATAGGATGGATCCGATGTCCCCAAATTGATCCAACCCGTTCAAGCCTGCATTTTAGGTGTCCTGGCCTTGCGACTACTTCCGTCAAATCGTCGGAGCCCAAAATTCCGGTTGCGTGCAATCGCTTGCCAAAAACCTCGGTGGCGATTTTGAAAGCCGGGGGAGCCCCATACATTATCCTTGTTCTACCGCCGACCCGGCTGAATGTGTCCTCTTTCTGGCCTGATCTGGACTCGAATCGGCTTCGCCTCGACCGTCTTGCCGCAACTGCGCCGCCCGACTTTCTTCCCCTGACGGCCTATGCCGCCATTCCTCGCGAGGCAAGAAAGACGGTCCTCGCTGTCCTCCGTTTCACTCCGGTCGCCAAAGCGATGCGTCGCCGGTCGTTCGTGTCCCCAAGATCGCCATCGAGGCCGCAATCAGGCGGTCCGAAACCAGACCAAGGAGATTTCAAATGGCAACCATCGGTACCTTCAAAAAGACTAACTCCGAGTTCGTCGGTGAGATCGCTACGCTGAACCTTCAGGCCAAGAACGTAAAAATTGTTCCCGAGACCACCTCGACCAACAACGATGCCCCCTCGCACCGCCTCTTTGCGGGCCGCGTCGAGATCGGGGCAGCGTGGACGAAAAAGTCCAACGAGGGCCGAAGCTACCTTTCAGCCAAGATCGACGATCCGAGCTTCGCCGCCCCGATTTTCGCAAATCTCTTCGATGATGAAACCGGCGCTACCGCCAGCCTCGTCTGGTCTCGCCCGAACCGCAAGCCCAGCTAGATCAACTCAGGGCCGCTCCGTCGGGGCGGCCCGAAGATCCGGCCAACGCCAATAGCACGCCTTTATCCAGCGTCCTCGTTCACAATAGCGCTCACTGTCTTCCAGAGCAGCCAAGCGTCTCCCGATGTATCGAGCGCTGTGAGAACAGCCTCAATGACTGCGTCGTGGCGCTGAGCCCCCCAAGCCATTATCGCCGGATAATGCTGCAACTTCATTTGATATCGTTCGAGTTCGCTCGGAACATCGGGCACGCCGTTCGGCAATCCTCCAGATCGTCGCTTGATGTCGGACTTGTAAACAACGCCCTCATCAAATCGAGCACCGAGTTCGCGATACCAGTCGAGCGTCGGATTGGCGATCTTCTCGAGCATTTCATTTCTTAATGGGCCGTAATTGCCACCGCGGTCGAGCAACTGCTCATGATAGGCAAAGAACATTTCGGTGAGAGCACGCAATTTCACCGAATTGTCGCGAAGTCTCCAAAGTTGTTCCAGCGTGCGGCGGCGCCCTTCGTTGAGGCGACCGGTGGTGTCTCTAATGTCTTCGGAAATTCGCATAACGGGCGAGCCGCGATCGAGGTAATGCGCCTGTAATGGCCCTGGAAGATCTTCATCTGCGTCGTCTGGATCAACCAGATGGGCTTCTGGAATATCAATGCCATGCGCACGCAACCGACCTTGGAGTATGCCGAACACCCGGCGCGCATGCTGAGCACCCTCCAGAACCAGGTCTACGGCCTCCTGCTTCAAATCGCCCTTTATGTCGTCGGGCATGAGGATATCGGGCAAGCTTTCGCCATTTCGGGTCGGTGCGAGTACCTCGAACAGCGCAATGCCAAATTCTGCAAATGGATTGGGCTTGGTCCAGCTGGCAATCGTTTCATGGGACTGATTGTTTCTGTTTCGATCCGTCATGGCAAACTCGATCTCGAGAAAGCGGGCAGCGCGGCGTGCAGTGACCGCGAGGTTCTTACGGGCACCTTCTTGGCCTGCCAGCAAATTTCTCACAGATCGCAAGCTCTGAAACACTCCACCCATAAAAGGTTCGGCATTCTCGATTGCTTTACGCGGCTGATCGTCCAGGTGCCAGGTGACCGGATCGGTGCGGAGAACGGCAGGAGCTCCAAACTTACTCGCAAAAGCAAATTTCCGCTTGAGCTTTCGTGCATTGGATTTTCCGTCATCGGTCAGATGGGAAGGATCGTGAAAACCGAATACCGTTTCGTCATGCTCCTCAGGCACGCCCTCATTCAGATCAACGTTCGTGCCGCCCAAAGGGCGGAACTTCAGGTCCTTGCGTTGTCGACCGTCCGGTGGCTCGACATGTGAGACAAGAACCGGGCCGAGTGCGCCCTTTTGTGCGAGAGCGTTTATGACATCGCTCGTAATTGGACGGTCGCGGAGTTTTGGCTGCTTGCTGCCGGGCACCATATCCCAGCCGAGGATTTCGCCAATTCGCTCTAACTGCTCGATCACACCAAAGCGACCGCGCGGTCGCGAACCAAGTTTGGCGTTCTCAGCCTTGGCCGCGGGCTCAAGCGCAAGATTCCAGTCAATCGCTGACGCGATGTAGGTGGCGAGCAGATCCGAGCTTTGCGAAAGACCCATCGTGCGCCGATGCTGGCCCATTCCCTCAAAGACCGCTGTCGCGTATTGAGCGAAGTGCTCTGCCTCGCCTCTCGCGAGGGGCGTGTTTTGAATGAGATCAGAAATATCTGTGGCATCCATGGCGCGTCCTTTTTGGCAATTTTATCGACATGGGTTTCTATTCTTCGTATTCGGCCGATGGGCTTTTATTGAATTTGCGTGCTTCTCTGAGCCTGTCTGCCAGCCTGCCAGAAGTCGACATGTGCGTGACCGTGCTATTTCCAGACCGCGCAGGCATTGGAAGCGGCTTCGGAGAAGCGCTAGGCAAGGCCTGTGAGCGGGTCGGCTTCACCTTGTTTCGGCGATACACCGCATTGACCTGACGCCAAGACAGTGGGGCCCCGTCCTTCTTGGTAATTCCCGCACGCGCAAGCGCCGCTGCAATAGATGGCCACGTGACACCCTGCGCTACGAGGCTGTCAAAGGCATCCAGGCGTTGCCGAACGACCCGTTCGAAGGGAACGTCACCCGGCCAGTCAACGAGAAGTTCGTCGTATCGTCCTGCCATAATTGCACCTTTGGTATACGAGGGGGGCGGTGCCGCCCCTCTCAAACTTACTTCCGCGCCATCGCCAGAAGGGCGGGGTGGACGATCCAGTCGCTCGAGGGCCGACCGCGCCCGGGGCGCTGCGGAGCCGGCCTTAACACTCCGCGCTGTTCGAGTTCTTCGATCGCCTCTCGCACGGCCAGCGCCTGGGTCACCGGCGAGCCGCGACCACGCATGATATCCGCACGAGCGTTGACCATCGGCTTTCCGCTACGCGCGAGAAAACGCGCCAGGGCGGCCGCGTCCGAAGGTTTCGTATCGCTGGCGGCGAATACGCGTTCCGCCATAGGCAGGATATAGGTGTCGACGATCGCGATAGCGCTCGTCATGGCGTCGGCACTCACCACATCCGGTAGGCCGGACTTCCCTTCCATCACATGCGTCGCGATCTGCAGGATACCCGCCAGGCGGAGCGCATACTGTCGCCCACGCCCCAATGCCGAGGAAAACAACTCGCTGCTGAACATCTGGTCAGTTGTCCACTTCTTGGCGGCCATCTCCAAGGGCGCCCGAGCATCGGCCGCAAGCGGCACCGCGGCCGAATACCCATGTTCGTTGGCCGCGGGCTGGATACCCTGCAAAGCTGAGAGGACGCCCGCCAAGTCGTCGATCGGACCCGGATTATCTCCGAGTGCCGCAGAGGGCACAACATCGGGATGGACCCAGAAGAAGCGCGCGGCAAAGCCATCATCGCCGTGTCGCATGAGATACGACAAGCGGCCCGGCTGCACAGCTCCCAGCACGCTTAGCAGCAGCTCCGGGATCAGCTTCCGACCTTCCGACTTTGTACTCACGACGACGGGATTTCCATCGAAGCCCTGCAGAAAAAGTCCACGCGACCTGGCCGGCTGGCTCGATGACAGATAACCGATCGCGCCCGAGAGCTCATGAGTGACCAGCATGCGCCCGGACCGGTCGGCGCTCAACTCCTCGATCAATCCCGGCCCGGTCGTTTCGGTCAGCAAGAGCCTCCCACCCCGTGGTCCCTCTCGGTAATCTTCAGGCGCTTCGAACTCCACGGCCAAACGTTCCGCAACCTTCGCACGGATTTTTACGTTGAGGCGATCGAGAGCCGCGTGGCTTGCGGCCATGGCCGCACCGCTCACGCTTGCTGTCAGATCACCGTCCAACGCGCGCAAGCGCGTCTCGACCATGCCGATCGCCTGACTCTTGCCCGTCGAAGGCGCTCCGACCAAGGCAACGTAAATGGCCAAGGGCTCAAGAGTGCCATCGAAAAGCTGAACGCGAGCACGGTTGCCAATGGCTCCGGACAAGGCCGCCAGAATGGCGAAGGCGACGAAGTCCACGACCAGGCGCCGCGCCAGCGCCAGCTTGGCAACGAGCTCTGCCAAGGGCTCGGGCAGTTTCTCGATCGGAAACACGGGAGCCGGCGCGGCGCGGCTAGGATCAAGGAAGCTCCAGTCGATTTCGACCGCCCAGCCGTCCGAGTCGACACTTTCAACTTTATTGTCGTTCATTTCCGCGATCGCAAACGGACTGATGGGCGCCTGCGCCACGGCCGGCACCGGAGACGGTGCGTCAGTCGACTGCTGCGGCAGATCGTTCTCGATCGTCGAGCTCAATTCCGTATCGGCCGCCGCTTTGCTGGCCGACTTCTTGATGGTCTTACGCATGATACATTCTTTCTCCACGCCATCCGTGGTCGAGAGCACTGGCCCAGCGCGATTCGTCGGGCCTGTCCTCTTCGTATCCGCGCAAACAATCCCGCCTCCGGGTACCCCCCCTACTTAAGCTCGTGCCGAAGGCATTTCCGGGGTTTTTCTTCTTTCTTGGACTGTAGCCGGCTGCGTCATCCCGCTCATGGCCTGCTGACAGAATTGACAAAATTGACAAAATGGAGCGCGAGCATCTCACTTTAGTCGATGTCGTCTCGGTACAGAAAGATGCCGGCCCGCATTGGGCAATTTGACAAAATTGCCAAAACTTTGGTGGGAAGCAGTAACTTCAGATGGACCAGTCAACGAATGTCAACAAAGGTAAACGTTGACGAAAGTTGATTTTTGTTGACCTCACACCTTTGCACCTGCAGGTGCCACACCTTTTGCTCTGGTTTGACTGAACATTACAGCATTTGGTCGCTGCGGTCATCTGTCCGGCCCTTTGTGTTGCAGCGTTCGATTTCTGCATGGCCTTGATGGCAGTTCGCTGATCCGGTCTCAATCACTGTGGCCTGCTCGAGGCGCATGCACAGATACGGGCTCTCCGGATCATCGGTGTCGACCCCTCGCCATTACGTCTGACGTGACGGATACCGAAGGCGACCTGCGAAGGTGTGACACGGCCCACCATGCGGTTCGGCAAATTTGTCATGTTGGCAAAAGCCGAAATGTGAACCCGGCTGCAGAGCGCCTCTCAACGGCAGCACAGCTCTCGCTGAGTGACTACAATTAGGTCCTGTTGACAAAAGGGATTCCCAAATCGCCGCGTGACTGATTCAAGGCTTCCTTTCATGGAGGCATTTTTGGCTCGTGGCGATCTGACGGATAATGAGTGGGCACTGGTGGGGGCGCTGTTGCCGTCCGAGCGCGGTCGATGGTCTCGACCCGCCCAGGACAACCGCCGCTTTCTGAATGGCATGCTTTATGTGTTGCGTGTCGGCTGCCCTTGGCGCGACATGCATGAGCGCTATGGCAAGTGGAACTCGGTCTATGTTCGGTTCCGGCGCTGGGCCGAACAAGGCGTCTGGGATGCCTTGCTGGAAACGCTGGTCGAACTCGGGCTCACCGACGACTGGCAGCACATGATCGACAGCACCACAGTGCGCGGCCACTCTCAGGCAGCGAGCGCAAAAGGGGGACTCATAAGGAGGGTTTTGGTCGAAGCCGCGGCGGCTTTACGAGCAAAATCCACGCCCGCGCAGACGGTCAGGGACGCCCTCTTGGCTTTATCCTCACAGGCGGCGAGACCTCCGACTACAAAGCGGTCGGTGACCTGATCGCCTTGCCGGTTGCCAAGCCCAGGCTCATGCTGGCTGACAAGGGCTATGACAGCGACGACGTCCGCGCCAGCCTGCTACTCAAGGGGATACTGCCGGTCATCCCGCCAAAGGCCAACCGCAAGCAGGCCATCACCTGCGACTTCCGGGCATACAAGGACCGCAACCGCGTCGAGCGCATGTTCAACAAGCTCAAGCAGTTCCGGCGTATCGCAACCAGATACGACAAGACCGCCGTCTCTTTCCTGGGCTTCCTGGCTCTCGCCGCTGCGAAGTTATGGATGCCGACTTATGTCAACAGGGCCTAGGCTACCGCGTTCGCACACAACGTGCGAGAACATATGCGAACACTTGCGTCGCCGGAAACGGTTCTGTTATTCCCCACTGCTCGAACTACTGCTTCAGCGGTCTAACTCGGAGACGCCAAACCACCAGATGTGCGAGGCAAGCAGCGCCACGCTCCTTCAAGAATTGCAGATACTTCGCAGCCTAATCATTTCTTCGCATAACGATTGGAACGGGTGGGAATGCGCAATGTTATCGACAACGGAAGGCTGACACTCTAGGGATAGGTTAAGGAGCTGGGCGGAGCGCATCATGCAAGGTGGTCGGCAAGAGACGTCGTGAGAAGTTCTGGACCAAATTCTGCCGGAGCATCGATCCTTCTTCTATGGAGCGACTGGCATTCGCCACTCCACAGTTCGTCCATCGATACGTTCGACCCCGGCCGCGGCATCGTGCTGGCCGCCTCGCCGAGGCCAGGAATGCGGACGTCGACCGTGCGGTCGCCGCGGCCAAGGCGGGATTTCCGGTCTGGCGCGACGTCGCTCCCCTGGAACGCGCACGCATTCTCAAGGAGGTCGCGCGACTGCTTAGGGCGAATGCGCGCGACCTTGCCACGATCGACGTCGCAAACTGCGGCAATCCGGTGACGGAGATGATCGCCGACGCCAATATCGTCGCAGCGCAACTCGAATTCTTCGCCGGTCTTGTGACCGAGATTAAAGGCGCGTCGATCCCGATGGGACCGCACGCGGTGAATTTCTCCATGCGTCAGCCGCTCGGCCTCATCGCGCGGATCATCGCCTTCAATCATCCTTTTATGTTCTGCACAGGCAAGATCGCCGCGCCGGTGGCTGCCGGCAATTCGGTGATCATGAAGTCGCCGGCGGAGTCAAGCCGGGCATCCCGACACGGCCAGGCGACCGACGACGACCGCCTGGCCGGCGGTTATTACCTCGAGCCCACAATCTTCGCCGACGTGACGCCGTCGATGCGGATCGCGCGCCAGGAAATATTCGGCCCCGACCTCGGCGTGCGACGTTGGGACGACGAAGCGGTGATGACCGAGCAGGTCAACGCGCTGGAATACGGCCTTACCTGCTCGATATGGCGCGCGCGAAATCAGCAAGGTGCACCGCACCGCGATGCGCGTAGAGGCTGGCTTCGTCGGGATCAACGAGGTCGCGAAGCATTTTCTCGGCGCCGCTTTCGGCGGCGTCAAGAATATGGGCATCGGCCGCGAGGAATGTCTGGACGAACTGACCACCTTTACCGTGGAGAAGAACATCCACATCGGCCTGAACGGACAACGAGAACCATGACGGCAGCTTGCCGCGACCATCCGTCGGAGAGCCCGTCGTGATCGGCGAACTGATGGCGCTCTTTTCCGCTTGCGCCTTCGCTGTGGGAAGCGTCGCCATCGCGAGAGCCGATCCGGCCGCGAGCGGGGAAGGTGGCGTGCTATTGTCGGTGCTGCTCACTGGCCTACTTTCGGCGTTGGTATGGCTGGTCGTCGGCCTGCCGCTCGAAACGGTGGCGAACGCACCAGGTATGGCGATGGTGTGGTTCTTCGCCTCGGGCATTCTCGCCACTGTCTGGGGCAGGCAGACGCTCTACAAGGCGATCCAGAATGCCGGCGTAATCCGCGTCTCGACCGTTCGCCGCCTGACGCCCTTCCTTTCGACCCTTCTCGGCTGGCTCATCCTGGATGAGACGATTGGTGGGCTGACGGGGGCGGGAATTGCCTTGCTGGCCGTCAGTTTCGCCCTGCTGGTCATCGAACGGCGCGACAGGAGCATGGCGGAAGAGACGGGCGCGAACGCGCCGCCCGACATCCCGCGCGGCTACATGTTTGGCATCATCTGCGCCGCATCCTACGCAGCTAGCTACATCGGCCGGAAATTCGGCCTCATGGCGCTGCCTGACGCATATCTCGGCGCGTTCGTCGGTTCGGTCGCCGCGCTCGGCTACTACGTCGCCGGCTGCGCCGTCAGCCCTTACTACCGCAAGGTTGTGGTCGACGCCTTGCGGCGGCCCGATCCCTGGCAGTTGCTCGCCGCCCTGTGCATCTCCGTCGGGCAGATCACCCAATTCATCGCGCTGACCTATACCGGCGTGACGCAGGTCGCCGTGATCAACTCGGTCGAGATCTATATCGCCGCCTACCTCGCCGTCGTCGTCTTCAAGACCGAGCGCATGCCGGCCCCCGGCATTCTTCTTGCGACCCTGCTGGCAACGGTCGGCGTGGTGATGGTCGCGGTCGGATAAGCAACTGTGTTGTTCAGTTTGTGTTTGGGGGCCATTGGGTTTGGTTTTTGATGATGGCATTGAGCCAGGTCATGAGCTTGTTGATCAGAGCGACAGGATGACCTTTCCGCGTGCGGCGAGCCTGTGTTTCATGGCGGCGAGACTTGGGTTGAAGCTGGCGCCGCTGAGGACGGCCATGTGGGCGACGTTGCGCACTGCGGAGCGTCCGCCCCCCGATCGTGCTGCGACCCTTGAATGCGCAGCTTTGCCGATCATAGGTGGCGACCCCGACAAGGGCGGCGATCTGGCCATGGGAGAGGCGGCCCAGTTCGGGCAGATGGGCCAAAAGTGTCCAGCTTAGGACGGGCCGACGCGGGGCACCGAGCGCAGGCGGCGGTCGATGTCGGCCATCTCGGGATCGGCGGCGACTATTTCGGCTAGGCGCGTTTCGAGCAGAACCACATCAGCTTTGATCGTGTTGATGCGTCGCGCGGCCATAAAGACCAGCATGGGTGTCAACGGCGGAGCAAAAACCGGCCATTGGGCGGCGCAAAACCAGGCCACTGGCGCTGCTGCGAGCGGGGAACGTCGGGAGGGCGTAGCCCGACCAGAGTTTTCCGCTCGCAGCGTCGGCGATCTTATTGGTGAGGGTTGGCGGTTTTTCGTGCCCGGCTTTGCGCGAGGCGATAGTTGTCGCCGTTCATCTCGAGGATGCTGACGTGGTGGGACAGTCGCAGGGCGCCTGGATCTCGGCCTTCATCGCCGTCACGCGCCCCGATCTGGTCAAGGGTCTGGTGCTGGTCGACAGCGCAAGTCTCACGCTTCCCGAGGGCGGCCTGAACCACGCGAATGTCGCGCAGCGCCATCACGAGATTTTCCTGCCCAACACCATGTTTCTCGAGGGCCTGAAACCGGATGCGGAAAGCGTGGTCCGACTGCTCCACACCATGGTTCACGACATGGCCAGTGTTCCGGACGATTTCATCGCCTACGGTATCGGCAGGGCGAAACACTGGCTTCCCATATGGGAAGATCCCTGGCGGGCATTCTGGGCCGACGGCGGTGTGAGAAACAGGCAGCAATATCTGCTTGATGGCGTCCATCTTCGCGAACACCTGCACAAGCTCAAATCCGCCCCGCTCATCATCTGGGGCAAGGACACGGTGAAGGGCATGCAGTCGGGAATCGACCTGTTCTCCTCATTGCCCGACTCGGAACTGCACATCTTCGACAAGGCCAATCACTTCCTGTGGATCGACCAGCCGGAGCGGTTCAATCGATCTGTCGGCTCGTTCCTGATCTCGCGCACCTGATCGCCGAGCCGGTCTCATCTCGCATCCAACCTCACGCGAAAGGACCTGACGGATGTCAGCTGCCACACCTTCCGAGACGGCAAGTCCCCGCCAGCCGATCCGACTGATCATTTTTTCGGCGGCCTGCGTCCTGCTGCTCGCGTCTCTCAGCCAGACGAGCATTGCCACGGCCATTCCCGTTATCGTCGCCGATCTGGGGTCCGTCGAAAGCGTCACCTGGATCATGACGGTCTATCTGCTCGCCTCCACGGTCGGCGCGCCGATTTCGGGCAAGCTGGCCGATCTTTACGGGAGCAAGCCCGTTCTTCAGGCCTGTATTCTCGTCTTTCTTGCCGGCGCGGGAATCGGCGGTCTGGCCAGCAGCATGGGGGTGCTGATCTTCGGGCGCTTCATCCAGGGTCTGGGAGGCGGGGGGCTGATCGTCGTTGCCATGACCGTAGTGGCCGATGTTCTGCGCGAACGCGATCGTGGCAAGGCACAGGGAGTTGTGGGTGCCGTCCTGGGATTTTCGACCGTCTTCGGCCCTCTTTTGGGCGGTTTTCTGACCGAGCAGTTTTCCTGGCACTGGGTGCTTTTCATCAACCTGCCGTTCGGCGTCCTGGCGTTCACCGGCATCACTTTCCTGCTGCCCAAGGGCGGCAATCACGGCCGGCAGAAAATTGACTATCCCGGGGCCATTCTGCTCGCCATCACGCTGACCGGCATCGTTCTCTTCGCGAGCCTTGGCGGCACGGCCATTCCCTGGGCATCCTGGCCGAGCGTTGCGCTGGGCGTGGTCTGCGGCTTGGGCTTTCTGGGGTTCATGTTCATCGAATCCCGGACCATTCAGCCGATTCTGCCTCTCGGCCTGTTTCGCATCAACAATTTCGTGGTGTCCAATGCCGTGCGCTTCATCATCGGCATGTCGATGTTTGGCATGATAACGTTCATCCCGCTCTACCTACAGGTCGTCAAAGGTTACAGCCCGACCGTTTCCGGCCTGCTGTTGCTGCCCCTGATGTTCGGATTCGTCGGCGGGTCCATCCTGTCCGGCATCTTCATGAGCCGGACGGGCCGCTACAGAATAGTGCCCATCCTGTCCATGCCCCTGCTGGCGGTCGGCGCGCTTCTGCTCGCAACCATCACCCCGGACACGAATGTGTGGATCCTGGGCCTCTATCTTTTGACGGTGGGCATCTGGATCGGCCCGGTCAACAGCATCGGCGTCGCCGCGATCCAGAATGCCGTTCCCGCGGGGGCGCTCGGCGTCGCGACGGCGAGCTCCCAGATGTTCCGCATGATCGGCGGTTCCGTCGGGGTCTCCATCTTCGGCGCGATTTTTGCCGCCGGGCTGTCGAGCCGGCTCCCCGGCGGCCTGCTGAACGATACGGGAAACACGGGTTTGCGCGCAATGTCGCCCCAGCTCATCTCCGAGCTTCCTCCGTCCTTGCGGGATACGGTCCTGGATGCGTTCACCGGTGCTCTCCATCCCATCTTTCTCTGTACGGCCGTTGCTGCCGTGCTGGCCTTTTGCCTGTCCATCATCCTCAAGGAAATCCCGCTCCCGGTCGATCGCCGGCGTGATCCAGACGCATATAATGGAAACGTGAAATGAAGATTCTCAGGTTCAACGACGATCAGATCGGTGTGCTCAATGCAAAAGCGGAAGTGGTCGATGTCAGCGATCTCGTCCCCATGCGCAGCGTCCGCGGTCCGCAGGGCGCTCTCGACTTCCTGATCGCGAATTTTCAGGAGCTGAAACCGGAAATCGAGAATCTGCTCGCCAGGGCGCCCGGCCAGACCCTTTCCGACGTGAAACTTCTTGCGCCGCTTCATCACCCCTCGAAAGGTCTCTCGGCGTTCGCGAACTACGTGACATTCTCGGGTTCACGAAGGACCGCCTGCCGAACGAGTTCTTCCACAAGAGCAACGATCTGGTTGGGTCGGGTGGAAGGACCACATTGCCGGACATTGACGACGTCGTGGTCTTCCACGCTGAAGCGGAGCTTGCCTTCGTTATCGGCAGCGAGGTCCAGGATGTCTCTGCCGGAGATGCAATGGGCAAGGTTTTCGGATTCGTTCCGTTCTTCGACATCTCGGCGCGAGGATTGCATCGCAGGGGACAGTTCATCCCCAAGGGTCAGCGCGGATTTGCGCTGTGCGGACCCTGGATCACGACCGCTGACGAAATTCACGACCCGCACGAGCTTCGGGTGCGCTCGTGGCTGAACGGCGTGATCGCCCAGGATTTCTCGACGAATACCATGGCAAATCGAATCCCCGAGCAGATCGAATGGCTCTCCCGGTTCACCACGCTTCACGCCGGGGACCTCGTCACGACCGGCACCAACCATGAAGGGCTCAAGCCCATAAACGTGGGAGACAGCCTCGAGATCGAAATTGAGGGGCTGGGGCGCGCACGGTTCGGGGTCGACGGCAGCAGCCCCCACAAAACCGCGGCGTTCGTTCCGGGGCAGACAAGCGTGAAGCCGCTGGAAAAAGGAATGCTGATCAGCCGGGTCGATTGAGGCCCGTGGCGTCTACGGCGCGAATATCGATAAATCGCGCCGTGGGGAAATGGATGCGGGGAAATGCCCCGCATCGTTCTCCGGAGGCTTATTCTCCAGCTATCCAGGTACGATTGTACTCTTCAACGCGCCACCCGTCTTCCTCCATGAAGCGGGCTTCGCCAAGATCGAGCTCGGCAGCGACGGCATTCAGGGCCTCCGGCGACGTGTCCGGCCACTCGCCCGTTTCCAGCCGCTCCATCATGACCTCGACAAGAGCGGTGGTTTCGGACGCCTCGAAGCCGCAATGGTCGGTGAACTTGAGCAGCGACTGACGGTAGAGATCGGTCGTGCCCTTCTCTTCCACGAGCGCTTGATAGCCCTGCATCAGGCTATAGGGAATCGAGTTGTCGCCCAGGCTGTGCACGCGGATCGTAGGCACCTGCAGGTCCCCGTCCGCTGTTCTTCCGGGCTGGCTCCAGTAATCGAGCGCATAGTCGGACGCTGCGATGCGGGGCGCGGAATTGATGCGCTCGATGTCCTCGCCGATATCGAGGCCCGCCTCGGCATAAAGATGTTCGACAAGCTCCTTCATGATCGGCGATGCCGTATCGTAGAAGGCTGCGTAATCGATGCCCTCATTGCCTGAAAGCTGCTGGCCCGAGGCGGCATTCTCGAACATCACGCGCGATTGGCCGCCGACGGTGCCGGTAAGCCGCAATGCCGAAGGCACCAGTTGATCGGACAGTGCTTCGGAGGTGAGCGGATCGGGGAACGGCTGATCCGCAGCCTCCCAGGGGGACCATTGGCCGATCGCGAAGGCAAGGGCGAGGCGCGCCCGTCCCTCGGGAGTCTCTCCCAATGTCTCCACCGCGCTGCGCCATGAGGCCTGGATGTCGCCGATCGTCCTGCCGTCGGAGCCGGCGCCGTTCGGCATGTTGACGATGCGAAGGTCGCTCGCGGAGCCCAGGCCGGCTTCCTCATACGCGTCCGCGAGGAGCGTCTGCATGGCAAACCAGCCATCGAGGTAGCTGTTCATGATCCACACCGGTATATGCGCCGACAGAACGACCGCACCGTCTATGCGATCGGAGAAATCCTCGGCGGCGGCGAGACTGACGAATCCGGCTCCTGAGCAGCCGAACGCCAGCACCCACTCGGGATCGTACTGCTCCTCGAAAATCGTTTGAACGGCTTCGAGGTTATGTATTTCCCGCTGCGGATCATACTGCCACGGGCGCATGGGATGGCGCGCCAGACCCGCGAAGGCATAACCTCTGCTCAGCAGATCCGTAAAGCGCTCCGTCTGCGAATTCGCCGCATAGTCGAGATCGCGCAGGAGCACGCCGTTCCAGTCGGTGGGCACGCTGATCAGCCAGGCCGTGCCGTCGGGCAGGGTGCCGCTTATCTCTTCGATTTTCTGTGCTTGCGCCACTGGACTGGCGGCAAGCATTGCCAGCAACGCGAACGCCGCGGTGCCGCTCTTCAGATATTTGCGATAGCTCTTCTCAAGCGTGTCAAAGGTCACCTTATCTTCCTCCTGAACGAGCCAAACGCCCCGCCGGAGGGGTAAAACGTTTAGCTTCCTAACAAATCAAGACTACTTTTCAAAAGATAGTCTGTCAATGACAGTTCTCGTTCTGTATTTTTGAATGGGGGGAGTTCGTGTATAAATATATGTAGGAATCTTCATAGTATTTTGCAAAAATATATGGTTCCGGATGAGAGAATTACATCCTCTTTTCCAGATTGCATGCCGTGTCATGCGATGGCGGGGCCAGGGTTGCCTTGATATCCCCGGTTGTTGGGTGTCAATAATCGAAGCCTAAAACAGGCGTCGTTATAGCTTTTTCCGATCCATCATTCAGCGGTCCGTGCATACTGGGCTTCGAGGGCGAGGCGATGATGCCAAACTGTCCGGGGAACGCCTCGTCCCAATGCGTCCCCTGGTGGAACGGGAGCGGAGGCCGCAACGGGGTCTCCCGAAATACGGCCTCGCCAATGCGCAATCCTTCCGCTGCGGACCTTAGCGTTGTGAAATCGTGCGCTCCTGGTGCGCGGGATCTGTGGCCAGTTTCCCTGTCCGTCGCCATATGCCCAGCGCGATCGCGAGAACGGTCACCGGTATGGAAAGGAAAAGGTAGGGAGAGAGCGCCGCCGCAGCGGCCGCCAGAATCACCACCCGCACAATTGGCTTCAATTCGACTTCCAGAGCAAGCGCCAGAAGAGTCGTGGCCACGATGCCGCCCAACGCGGCAACACCGATTTCCAAGGCACTGCCCTGGGCCAGCAAGGCTTCGTTCCATACGAAGAAGAACGGGAGAATGAACCCGATGGCGGCCAGCTTCACCGACGTGACGGCAATCTTCATTGGGTCTTCATCCGCGATTGCGGATGCGGTGTATGCTGCCACCGCGATAGGCGGCGTCAGGGCGGAGAGCAGGGCGAAGTAGAGCAGGAACATGTTGGAGGCCAGCAGGGGCAGCCCGACGACCGTGAACGCCGGACCGACGAGCACGGCCGCAAGAATATAGGCGCTGGGCGTGGGCATCCCCAGTCCCAGAAGAATCGCGATGCCGGCGGCGAGCAACAGGACGACGAAGGGGCCCGAACCCGACAGCATCAGGACAAGGCTCGACGTCTTGAGGGCAAGGCCGGTCATCGTCAGCCCGCCAATGATCAATCCCGCTGCGGCGCAGGCGCCGGCCACCGGCAACATGCGGATGGTCGCCTCGCCCAGCCCCTCCAGCATCTTGCGCGGCGTCATCCGGGTCCGCTTGGTCAGCAGGGACGCGACAACCAGGGCAACCGTGCCGTAAACGGCGACGTAGGTGGGCGTATAGCCCATCAGCAGGGCTACGGTGATCACCACGAGCGGTATGACGAACACCCATCCCGTCTTCAGGGTCTCCTGCACCGGGTCGACGTCCTTGACGCCTTGCAGTCCCTGGCGAACGGCACGGAAATGCACCTGCAAATAGACGCCGATATAATAAAGGATCGCCGGAATCAGCGCCGCGAGCACGACGTTCCGATAATCGATGCCGGTATACTCGGCCAGGATGAATGCGGCCGATCCCATGACGGGCGGCATGGCGGCTCCACCCGTCGAGGCCGCGACCTCGACAGCGCCCGCGAAACGCGGGGAGTATCCGAGCCGCTTCATGATCGGAATGGTGATGGATCCCGTGGTCGCCACATCCGAAGTCGGACTGCCCGAGATCATTCCGTACATGCCGGACGATATGACGGCGATCTTGGCCGGGCCTCCGGGCGAGCGGCCCGTGAGCGCCGCTGCGAGCTGGAACATGAATTCGGCGCCTCCCGCATGAGACAGGACCGAACCGAACATCACGAACAAGAAGACGTAGCTGGCTGCCACCTGGATGGGTACGCCGAATACGCCGTCGGTGGTGTACATCAGAACGTCGACAAAGGAACCGAAGTCGATGAACCCATGGCCGAGCGGGGGCGGGATCAGGTGTCCCCAAAGGTTGTAGGCAAGGAAAATGAGCAGGACGATCGTAAGCCCGATGCCGGTTGTCCGCCTGGCCGCCTCGATGGTCAGGGCAAGCAGGAGCGTGCCGAAGAAGAGCTGGTCGCCGGGCAGTGGCCGGAGGAGCGTGATATGATTGGCCAGGTCAGCCCTGATCGTAAAGAAGTAGATGCCGCACGCGACGCTCGCACCGCTCAGGACCCAATCGGCAATGCCGATCCGGTCCGTTGATGTCGAGGTCGGACCGACCGTCAAAAACAGCAGGGCATAAATGCCGCAGACGAACAGAATGCCGATCAGCAGCGCATCGGGCAGCGCAAAGATGTTGGCATATACAACGCCGACGGCAAAAATCGCGGCAGCAACGGTCAAGGTTTGACGCGGCACGCCGTCGAAAGATCGACGGCGGCCGGTTCCGACGAGTTTGGCCAAGGCCATTTACCCACTCCTCCGGTTGTTCTTGGAAACGGAAACTATTCGATCAGGCCCGCTTCCTGGTATGCCCGCAGGGCGCCATCGTGGTGCGGCACTGCGGTCTCCCGAGTGAGCAGCGTGGTGTCCAGGTCGGCCATTGCCGGATGGACCGAGCGTATTGAGTCGAGATTGTCGATCAGCGCCTTGGTCAGCGTGTAGGCATCTTCCTCGCTCATCTCCGCGCTGGCGATCAGAACGGCACCCAGAGCCAGGGTCTCGATGGCTTCGGGCTGGTTCTCATAGGAATCGGCGGGAATCGTGAACTCGGCGATCGAGAATTCCTCGGCGATCTGCGCCCTGACATCGGCCGGAATGCTCAGCAGTTTGATGTCGAGTGCGTTCTCGATTTCCCGGATGGAGCTGTGACCGACGAAAACACCGTTCGCGTAGAGATCGACACGACCGTTCTGGAGCAGGCCGGCCTGCTCGGACGAACCGGCCTGAACGACTGCTCCGCCCCATTGGGCGATCGCTTCGTCGTCGGCGCCCGCCGCCGCCATGATGGCAGACGCAATCTGGCCGGTGATATTGCCGGCTCTGTTTACTGTCATACGCACCGGAACCTGCGCGGCAGCAAAATCGTCCACGGAATCGACTTCATGCTCTTCGGCAAAGCTGCGCGTCGTGACGAACTGCATGGGTGCCCAGTCGTAAAGGTAGCCGATCGTGCGTAGATTTTCGATCGGCGCACTGAAGGGCTCGCCACCCTGTGCCGCGATAGCAAGCTCGGCGTCGTGGATAAGTCCGATTTCGGCCCTTCCTTCGCTGATCATTGCGGCATTGGCAAATCCGCCGCCGGTAGTCTGGTAGGTAATCGTCGAGTTTGGATCGTTTGCCTTCACGACGGCATCTAGACCCGCGCCAAGAAGCGTCCAAAGTCCTCCGGGGCTGGCGCCCGCGAGTGTGAGATTGAGCGACTGCGCAGTCGCCGGCAGCACCGGCGCCACGATAAAGGCGAGGGATAGTCCGGTCAGGGTAATTCGCGATAATGGCATCTGTTCCTCCCATTGGAAATCTGAGCTTTTGCAGAAATCTCGCTGCCGGATAGCTCCGCTCCGCGGCCGGCAGGATCAACGTTATGGTTAGTTTCCTAAGCAGTCAAGCGCGATGGTTTCAAAATCCGCCGCGGTCCGGCCGTGATGCGCCCCGGGGGGGTGTATAAGGCCAACGCAGCCAAGACTCATGGGTCTCGACACAGTCCTTGCCGGCTCCCGGAGCCGACAAGGAGAGAAGGGGGCGTCTCGCATTATTCGCCTGGAACCCATGTGCGATTGTAGGCCCCGACCTCCCGGTCGCCATTGATCGAACTCGATCAGGTCCTGGGCGGTGGCGGCCAGAGGCACCAGGCTGGACGCTGCCAGCAGCAGGCCCGTGAAGACATTCCACCGGCGCCGCGCTGTCGATTAATTGAAATTCAACATGGAACTTCCCTCCTCCGGAAGTGGTCTGTGACGATCAGATCGGCGTTCCCCCCTCGCGCCAATTTAATTAGTTTGCTTACTTAGTTATATGTGTCAAGCCACCCGTTGGCCGAATTCCGAGGCAAGGGAACTCTGGGCGATCGCCTTCATGGAGCTGTTCTGGATTGGCAGAATCGGCCTCGTCCATCTTTCGCTCCTGCGGCCTTCGCTTTTGCCTAACTTCGGCCCGGGGTTCCGCATGAACCGGGATTGTGAGGGGAAGCGGTCCGCTTCCATCGGGCTGTGCGCGAGGAAACGAGAAATGTGGCGGGAAGGGCGGTTGCGTTCCTGTCGTGGCGGGAGGAGAGCTGCCGGCTTGCAGATATGTCGTTACAAATCGCAAGGCTGCGACATGCCAGCAGACCTTTCGGCCGCGCGGGCCGAAAGGTCTTTTTGAGGCAGGGATGGGCGGCTTATTCGGCCGCGACCATTTCATTATGATTGACGAGAGTGCGCCAATCAGTCGTTTTGGGGAACACGCCCTCGCGCGACATGATCCGCGAATGCGGCAGCCGGGGCTCTTCAGTGCCGATGGCCTTGCCGCCTTCGGCGACCTTCCGCGCAGCATCGACCATCAGACGACGGAACTCGACGATGGCGAGATCGGATGCCCCGAGGATATCGTTGGTGCGATCGACGATCGGCCCCATGGAAACCCACATGACGATGTCCTGATTGGGAATGCCCAGAACGCCGGTGAAGTTGCCCTGCTTCATCAGCTCGCGATCCTGGAGGAAGTTGTTCTCCAGCGTGCGGCGCGAGCGCCATTTCTCGTCCAGATCGACTCCCTTCTCCGCATGGTTGAACTTGCGCCACTCCTCGGTGGTGGGGCATGCCGTGCCACCCCACGCGATGAAGTGGAAATGCGTGGTCTCGTCGTCGACAGGGACGATGACGCTGGCGACATTGTAGGAGCTGTTGGGCGGAATCAGCGAGTAATATGGCGCAATGAACTCGGTGATGCGCAGGTAGTCATGCGTGGCTGCATTCTTGATCGGCTTGCGGATCGCCGCGTAGTGGAACCCGTAGCTCGTCGTCTGCGTCTGCATGCGCGGCGACTTGTCCGTCGAGGGGCGATACCACGACTTGTCGTCGGCTGCGGCGCCCTCGACCCTGGCCGGCACCATATCGGAGGAGTGCAGGCTCGAGGAATGCGCGCTGTCGATCTGGCCTTCGTGAATCTGCGCCCAGTTCGCAGGAACACGAATCTTCAGGATTGCCAAAGGCGTATCCACGGTAGGAGCAAAGGCGGGCGGGTCGAATTCAGGAACATCTTCCTTGTCGCCGAACCAGGCCCAGACGAATCCGCCCCATTCCTTGACGGGATAGGCGCGGTGGCTCACCTTGTTGAGGAGGGGACTGCCTTCCGGCTCCGACGACATGGCGATGACCTTGCCGTCCACATCCATTTTCCAGCCGTGATAGAGGCAGCGCAAACCGCACTCCTCATTGCGTCCGAATACGAGCGAGGCACGCCGGTGCGGACACAGCTCATCGAGAAGCCCCACGCGGCCATTGGTGTCGCGAAAGGCGACGTACCTCTCCCCGAGTGCCTCGACCAGCAACGGGGTGCCATCCGGCTCGGCGACCTCCTCGATAAGGCAGACCGGTGTCCAGTGCTGGCGCATCAGGCGTCCCATCGGGGCGTTGTTCGATACCCGACACAAAAGATCGTTTTCTTCGGGAGTAAGCATCGTCTCCATCCCTCATTAAGTTAGGAAGCTAAGAGTTTAGTGCATCTCAGTTGCGAAGTCTAGGCATTGACAGAAATTAGTTAGGTAGCTAAGGAACGGAAAAAGGCAAGCTGGATGGTTTTCCCGTGATTATAACCGACGACGATCTTATCACGATGACCGTGAGTTCGCGCCGCGAACTGACGCCGAGTATCGTGGAGTTCGTGCTCAAGCCGGAGGAGGGGATCAGCCTGCCCCAATACGGTCCGGGCGCGCACATAACGGTGGAGACCCCATCGGGGGCAATGCGCCGCTATTCCCTCGTCGGCGGCGAGGCGAACACCTATACGATCGCGGTCAAACGGGAGCCGGAATCGCGCGGCGGCTCCCAATCCATGCATGATGAGGTTGCTGAAGGGAGCAAGCTCCGGGTCGCTCCCCCCGAGAACGAGTTTTCTCTCGGTCCCGCGCCCGACTATCTCCTGATCGCCGGAGGCATCGGCGTTACGCCGATCTATGCAATGGCCAAGCGTCTCAAGGAGCAGGACAAGCCGTTCCGGATAATCTATGTGAGCCGCAGCCCGCAGGATGCCGCCTATCTGGCCGAAATGCGCGAAGCCTTCGGGGACCGGATGATCGTCCATCACGACGAGGGCGATCCCGAGCGAATCTACGATTTCTGGGATCATTTCGAGACACCTCAGCCGACACATGTCTATTGCTGCGGGCCGAAGCCGCTCATGGAGGAGATCAAGGCGATTTCGGGCCATTGGCCCGAGGGACGTGTCCATTTCGAGGATTTCAAACCCGTCGACATCGTCCGCCCCGACGACGTGGCTTTCGATGTGGAATTGGCCAAGTCGGGCAAGACGGTGCACGTTCCTGCCGATCGTTCCATACTCGAGGCCGTACGCGACGCCGGTGTGCGGACCGTCAGCTCCTGCGAAAGCGGAACCTGCGGCTCATGCAAGACCCGCCTTCTTGCCGGTGATGTTGACCATCGCGACATGGTGCTCATGGATGAGGAGAAGGACAAAGCAATCATGATCTGCGTGTCCCGGGCAAACAGCGGGAATCTTGTCGTTGACCTCTGATTCCCCAGCAATTTCGAACCCCATCCGACTGGGCGTGCTAGGGCTGGGGCGGGCGTTCATGCTCATGCTGCCTGCCTTTCGCTCGGATCCCCGTATCCGCCTCGTGGCCGCCTGTGCGCCGCGAGAAGCCTCGCGGCGTGCTTTTCAGGCGGAATTCGGTGGCCGCGTCTACGAGAATGTGGAGGGGCTCTGCGCCGATCCCGAGGTGGAAGTGGTGTACATCGCCACACCGCACCAGATGCATGCTGACCATGCGGTAGCGGTCGCCGCGGCCGGCAAACATATCCTGCTAGACAAGCCGTTGGCCGTGGAGATGGCGGACGGACGGCGCATCGTCGAGGCGGCCGAGAAAGCGGGCGTCGACGTGATCGTCGGCCCCAGCCACAGCTTTGATCGTCCCGTGCAACAGGCGGGGGAACTGATCCGCAGCGGCGAACTTGGCCGGATTCGCATGATTCAAGCTTTTAACTACACCGATTTCCTCTATCGGCCGCGGCGGCCGGAAGAATTGCGCACAAGCGAAGGCGGGGGCGTCATTTTCAGCCAAGGCGTACATCAGATCGATGTCGTGAGGTTCCTCGCCGGAGGCGTGGGGACCCGGCTGGCGGCGATGACCGGCGCCTGGGACCCCGATCGTCCCACCGAAGGCGCATACAGCGCTTTGATGAGCTTTCAAAACGGGTGCTTCGCGACCTTCACATATTCGGGTTACGCGCATTTCGACAGCGACATCTGGATGGACGGGATCGGAGAGCTCGGGCAACGGAAATCGCCCCAGGGCTATGGCGCGGCGCGCAGGACGCTGGCGACGGTGCTCGATGCGCAGCAGGAAGCTGCGCTCAAGACGACCCGTACATACGGTGCCGGCGACGCACCCAAGCCGGCGGACCAGTATGAACATTTCGGACCGATCGTTGTGCTGTGCGATCGCGGGGACATTCGCCTGGTTCCCTCTGGATTGCACGTTTATGGCGACTTTGAACAGAAATTCGTGCCCGCGCCGACGTTCGAGACAGCGCGCACCGAAGTCATCGATGCGCTGGTCCAGACCGTCCGGCACGGACATCCGGCCGTACAGTCCGCCAGATGGGGTCTGGCGAGCCTTGAAGCTTGCCACGCCATCATCCGTTCCGCAGAGACAGGGACTTTCGTCGACCTCGTCGAGCAGGTGCCCGTATAACAATGAGGGGAGAATAAATGAGCAATCTCAATCTATCGCTTGCCATGGGTGATTACGACCGGACCCGGCCGATCTATGACGGCCGGGTGAAGATCGACGGGGTCGATCCGGTCTGCATGCTGCTTTCGCCCGAGGAGATGTTCTTCAGGGCATTCCGGCACCAGGCGTTCGACATCAGCGAGCTTTCGCTCTCTTCCTATTCGATCTCGGTCGCACGCGGAGAGCCCCATTATGTTGCGGTTCCCATATTCCTCTCGCGTGCGTTCCGCCACACGTCCATATACATCCGCACCGACAAGGGCATTTCCACGCCGGCGGACCTTCGCGGACGCCGTATCGGAATCGCGGAATACCAGCTATCGGCCAATGTCTGGGTGCGTGGAATTCTCAAGGACGAGTACGGCCTCGGCGCCGAGGACATCGTCTGGGTCCGCGGCGGCATGAATACGGCGGGGCGTCCCGAAAAGATCAAGGTCGACCTGCCGCCGAACGTGAAGGTCGAGGAAGCCCCTCAGGGCGCCACGCTGAACGCCATGCTTGCCGCTGGCGAGATAGACGGGTTCATAGGGCCGCGCGCGCCTCTGTGCTACGACGAGGAACACCCGCATGTGGGGCGCCTGTTCACCGACTCGATCGGCGCGGCCGAGGACTATTTCAGGCGCACCGCCATCTTCCCCATCATGCACGTTCTGGGTGTGCGGCGCCGTCTGGCAGACGAGCATCCGTGGCTGCCGGGAGCACTGCTGAAGGCTTTCACCCGCTCGAAGGCGATGTCGGATGCTGCGCTGGCGGATACTTCTGCAACGAAGGTCACCATGCCGTTCGTCGAAGACAATCTTCGTCGCGCTCGCAACCTGATGGGCAACGATATATGGTCCTACGGCGTCGATCAGAACAGAAAGGTCCTCGAGACGTTTCTCGGCTATCACTATGAGCAGGGGCTCTCTCCCCGAAAGGTCGATGTGAACGAGCTCTTTCACCCTGCGACCCTAGAAAGCTTCAGTCTCTGAACCATGACGAAATTTGTGCCAGGCGACATAGTCGAAGTCGAAACACCGCGTGGACATGCCTATGTCCAGGTTACCCACAATCATCCCTCCTACCCCGAGGTGGTGCGGGCTCTTGCCGGACCATACGAACAGGGCGCGGATGCGGCCACCCTTGCCAGGCTCGATACGCGCTTTATCGCCATGATCCCCTTGGCCGCAGCCGTCGACATGGGATCCGTTTCTGCGCGCCTGATGGGCAACGCTCCCGTACCGGACGCGCTGAAGGCTTTCCCCAAGTTCAAGATGTCGATACTCGACAAACATGAGGGCAAGCGGGAGAACGTGGCCTATTGGTGGTTCTGGGATGGCGATACGCTCAGCTACGACGTCGATCCTGGGCCTGAAATCGAGGATATACCCCCGCGTGAGGTCATGTCGATCGAGGAATTTGTGAGGACAATCAGTCCGCCGTAAGCTTCGGGAGCGGTGGAGGCCAAGAGTGGGATGTTAACCCAGATGGACGTCTTCGTCGAGGTGCTTCAAAATATTATTTTGAATTGATTTCAAATATTGAAGCAAGAGACCACGTTCATTGATGGAGAAATCTTCAACAGATGCATCTACGACCTCCTTCGCAAGTGGCATAAGGATATTTTCCAACTCGCGTCCGCGACCGGTCAAAAAGACATTTATTTTTCGTCGGTCCTCGTCGTTTCGCTTTCTCTGAACTAATCCAGAAGCTTCCATCGTTCTGATTGCGCTCAATGTCGTCGGCTCCATAGTGCCGACCAAAAGGGACAATTCTCGCTGAGTTTGCCCGTCCTTGTGCCACAAGGCGCGTAGAAAATACCACATGCCGGGTGTTACCCCATACGGCGCAATCTTCTGGTGGAGGAGCCGCTGTATAAGCCGATGAGTAAGGCGAGCTTGGTAGCCGACACTTTGCTCGAAAGGCAATTTGATGTTTTGAGGTGCTTTGCCAGCCACAGCGTTCTGGTCTTTCTGCTCATCAGTCGAGCCTTTGTCCCTCGGAGTTCCACTCTGAAAAGCGGTTGGAGTGGCTCGGCTTCCGCATTCATGAGCTATATTCGAGCCCACAACGCGTAATCTAGCTTTTGATTCGTTGCTCCAGTTCGAGTGACGTTAATAAATATCTCTTACTGGTAGGTTATCGCCCTGAGCTACTCCCCGAAAATGGGACGCTGACGTAAGCTAGGAATTGTTGTCTGCTGGTCTTCGACGATGGAGATCAGAGATGTCGAAACGCAAGCAGCATTCGCCCGAGTTCAAGGCGAAGGTCGCCCTGGAAGCATTGAAGGGCGAAGAGACGGTATCGGAATTGGCGAGCCGGTTCGGAATTCACCCCACGATGATCCACCAATGGAAACGGGCGTTGCTCGAAGGGGCATCGGGTGTGTTCGAGCGCGGCGGGCGCAAAAGGCCTGAGATTGACGATGAACAGGTCAAGGATCTGCATGCCAAGATCGGAGAGCTGGCCGTCGCCAACGATTTTTTGTCCAGAAAGCTCAAGCCTTGGGGCGGGAAGTGAGGCGAGGGATGATAGAACCTGATCACCCCGTGCTCTCAATTGGCAAACAGTGCACGCTGCTGTCGATCGCGCGCTCTTCGTTCTACTACACGCCGAAAGGCGAGACCGAGATCAACCTTGCCCTGATGCGCAGGATCGATGGGCAATTCCTGGAGACGCCCTTCTTCGGAGTCCGGCAGATGACCTGGCACCTGCGCAATGAAGGTCACGTGATAAACGAGAAGCGCGTGCGTCGGCTGATGCGGCTCATGGGCCTGATGCCGATTTATCAGAAGCCCAATACCTCGAGACCAGCCAAGGGGCACAAGATCTGGCCCTATCTTCTGAAGGGGTTGAGGGTGGAGCGCCCGAACCAGGCCTGGGCTGCGGATATCACGTATTTACCGATGCGCCGGGGCTTTCTCTACCTGGTGGCCATCATGGACTGGCACACCCGCAAGGTCTTGGCATGGCGCATCTCGAACACGCTGGAGGCAGACTTCTGCATCGAGGCGTTGAACGAGGCGGTCCACAAGTTCGGTCCGCCCGAGATCATGAACACCGATCAGGGGAGCCAGTTCACGTCCTTTGCCTGGACCGATCGGTTGCGACGAATGGGGGTGCGCATCTCCATGGATGGCAAGGGCCGGTTCCTCGACAACATCTTTGTCGAGCGGCTCTGGAGAACCCTCAAATACGAATGCGTCTACCTGCACGCCTGGGAGACCGGGTCACAGGCCCGCGCCGGCGTCCGCGAATGGGTGGACTTCTATAATAACCGACGCCCTCATTCCGCCCTTGGCGGAAAACCGCCTGCCGTGATCTATTGGCAGCGCATTGACCAAAACCAACCCGACCAGCAGGTGCAACGAGTAGCTTAATTTACGCCAAAAGCTGTCCAACGATTGGGGAGTAGCTCACACACTCGCGGCTCGGCTGGCTCACCCCAACCGAATACGCAACCACCTTTACCCCATGACGGGACCTGGCGCTGCGCTCAATGGCCAGCTCCACGCCAGCCCCCGTCTTCCACCAGGCTCAGCAGGGCCAAAACAACCCCCGGAGTCTACGTCACGCTGGATAAAAGATGGGGGCAACGTCATCTGGAACGCACCCTACAATGGTCCTCATCCCAATTTGACGAATAGCTTTTGTGATACAAAATGCGGAATATTGTGTTACACGTAGGTTGTGGAAAACGTATCATACTGTTTATTGTCCAAGCTTACGACGAGGGTTCGATTCCCTTCACCCGCTCCAGTCTTCATAGGCCGATCTTGGATTTTCGGCGCAGTCTTTGAGGAACGCCGCCTGCTCAAGGGTTCCGTCCGGCAATCTGGATAACACCGGCGGAATTTTCCGGCTTTGATCGATAAATCTCTTACCTGTCACTCTCGTCCCAAAGCGGACTGATCCATGGCTCGCCATTTTCCGGCGCAAGCGCGGGCTTGCCCAGAATATGGTCGGACGCTTTTTCGCCGACCATGATCGAGGGTGCGTTGAGATTGCCGTTGGTGATGCGCGGAAAGACCGAGGAATCGGCGACACGCAGGCCTTCGACTCCGATCACCTTGCAGTGCGGATCGACCACGGCCATGGGATCGTCGGCCTGGCCCATCCTGCAGGTGCCGCAGGGGTGGTAGGCGCTTTCGGCATGATCGCGGATATGGGCGTCCAGCGCATCATCGGACTGGACGGTTTCACCGGGCAGGATTTCCTTGCCGCGATAGGGATCGAAGGCAGGCTGAGCGAAAATCTCGCGGGTCAGCCGGATGCAGTGCCGGAAATCCGCCCAATCCTGGGGATCGGACATGTAGTTGAAAAAGATTTTTGGGGCCTCGCCCGGATCGGCCGAGTTGAGCGTCACAGAGCCTCGCGATTTCGAGCGCATCGGCCCGACATGAGCCTGAAACCCGTGACCTTCGGCGGCAGCCTGGCCGTCATAGCGCACGGCGATGGGTAGGAAATGGTACTGGATATCGGGGTATTCGACGCCGGCCCGTGAACGCACGAAGGCAGCACTTTCGAACTGGTTGGAGGCACCGGGGCCAGTCTTGAAGAACAGCCATTGCGCGCCGACAAGCGCCTTGCCCAGCAGGTTCCAGTGCTTGAAGAGCGTTATGGGCTGAGTGCAGGCCTGTTGGATATAGAGTTCGAGGTGGTCCTGCAGGTTCTGGCCGACGCCGGGCCGATCGGCGACGACATCGATGCCATGCTGTTTGAGATGGGCGGAGGGGCCGATGCCGGAAAGCATGAGCAGTTTGGGCGAGTTGATTGCCGAAGCGGAAACGATCACCTCCCGGTCGGCAAAGACAGTCTCGATCTTGCCGCCCCGCTCGATCTCGACGCCAACGGCGCGGCCATTCTCGATCACTACCTTGCGGGCAAAGCAGCGCACGAGTTCGAGATTGTCGCGCTTGAGGGCGGGTTTGAGGTAGGCATTGGCCGCCGACCAGCGTCGGCCTTTCCAGACCGTCTGTTCCATGGGGCCAAAGCCTTCCTGCTTTTGCCCGTTATAGTCGTCGGTTGTTTCGAACCCGGCCTGCTTGCCGGCTTCGACGAAGGTTTTGAACAGGGGGTTGTCGCGCCGGCCGCGCGTGACGTGGAGCGGTCCGTCCTTGCCGCGCCAGTCGGGATCACCGCCGTGCCCCCCCGCATGCCAATGCTCCATGCGCTTGAAGTAGGGCAGTACATCGGCAAAGCTCCAGCCGGCTGCTCCGGCTTCGGCCCAATGGTCGAAATCGCGTGCATGGCCGCGCACATAGACCATGCCGTTGATCGAGGACGAACCGCCGATCACCTTGCCACGCGGCGTCGCCAGCCGGCGTCCACCCAGGCCGGGCTCGGGTTCGGATTTGAACCCCCAGTCGTAGCGCGACATGCTCATGGGGTAGCTCAAGGCGCCGGGCATCTGGATGAGCGGCCCGATATCGGTGCCGCCATATTCGAGCACGATGACCTTGTGCTTGCCGTCCTCGCTGAGGCGGTGTGCCATGGCCGAACCGGCCGAGCCCGAGCCGATAATGACGAAATCTGCACGCATGTCCGGCCCCCTCAGAACGCGGCTTCGACGTCGCCCATGGCGACATAGACCGACTTGATCTGCGAATAGTGCTCGATAGCCGCGCGCGCGTTTTCGCGGCCCACGCCCGAATGTTTGACGCCGCCAAAGGGCATTTCCACCGGCGTGAGATTGTAGGTGTTGATCCAGCATGTTCCCGCTTCGAGCGCGGCGACGGTACGATGGGCGCGGGTGATGTCTTTTGTGAACACACCTGCCGCCAGACCGAAATCGCTGCCATTGGCGCGTGCGATCACTTCGTCTTCGCTGGCAAACGAGAGAACCGAGAGCACCGGCCCGAAAATCTCCTCGCGCGCGATGCGCATGTCGTCGGTGACGCCGGTGAAGAGGGTCGGTTCGACATAGAACCCGGCGGCGGCGAAGTCCCGCGGCACGCTGCCGCCGAATTCGAGTCGGGCGCCCTCGGCTTTGCCGATCTCGATATAGGAAAGAACCCTGTCGCGCTGGGCGGCGGAGACGAGAGGTCCGATCTGAGTCGCTTCGTCTCGCGGATCCCCGATCACCGCCCTGGCAGTGCGTTCGGTAAGGCGGGCCACGAACTGGTCGTGAACCGCCTCATGGACAAATACGCGCGTGCCGTTCGAGCAGATCTGGCCGCTGGAATAGAAATTGGCGTTGATCGCCGCGCTGACGGCGTTTTCGATATCGGCATCCTCGAACACGATGAGGGGCGACTTGCCGCCCAGCTCCATCGTTACGTGGCGTATGCCTTCGGCTGCTGCTGCATAAACTTTGCGTCCGGTGGGGACCGAGCCGGTGAGCGACACCTTGGCGGTGCGCGGGTCAGTGGCGAGAGCCGCGCCGACATCGCCATAGCCCTGGATGACATTGAACAGGCCCGCGGGCGCGCCGGCTTCGACGAAGATTTCGGCCAGCTTCAGCGCACACAGCGGGGTGAGTTCGGAGGGTTTGAACACCATGGCATTGCCGCAGGCCAGTGCGGGGGCGGCCTTCCAGGCGGCGATCTGGGTGGGGTAGTTCCAGGCGCCGATGCCGACGCAGACGCCGAGCGGTTCGCGGCGGGTATAGGCGAAATCATCGCCCAGAGGGATGGCTTCGCCATTGATCGTCGGTGCAATGCCGCCGAAAAATTCCAGAGCTTCCGCGCCCGAAGTGGCATCGGCGACCAGGGTTTCCTGGATCGGTTTGCCGGTGTCGAGGGTTTCGAGTTCGCTCAGTTCCTGATTGCGCGCCGTGATGATGTCGGCGGCGCGGCGCAGGACGCGGCCGCGCGCCACGGGCGTGAGGGTGGCCCATTGCTTTTGAGCGCGATGGGCGGACTCGAGAGCCTTGTCGATGATGGCGGGCGTTGCCGAATGGAGCGTGGCGATCACCTCGCCGGTCGCCGGAAAGATGCAGTCGATGGGCCGGCCGGCATTGTCTTCGACATAGGCGCCGTCGATAAAATGGCTGGCTTTGGGCTGAGCGTTGATCATTGTTCGCCTCGGGGAAAGCGTTTGGAGTCTTCGAGGTGGTTGAGGTCCATGTGATTGCGCATGTAGCGCTCCGAAGCGCGCTGGAGCGGTTCGAAATCCCACGGGAAGTATGTGCCGTTGCGCAGCGCGTCATAGACAACGTGCCGCCGTGCCTGGCTCTGGCGGATCTCGGCGTCGAAGGCTTTGAGGTCCCAGAATTCGGACGCCATGGATTTCAGGCACGCCAAGGTTTCCGCGTGCCGGGGGTCCGATGCGAGATTGGTGAGTTCGTGCGGATCGGTTTCGAGGTCGAACAGCAGATCGGGATCGAGCACGCAGCTTATGAATTTCCAGCGGCCCTCGACGATGCCGACGAGCGGGGCATAGGACGCCTCTGCGGCGTATTCCATGCGGACCGGGGTCGTGCGGACGCCGCCCCGCGCCAGTGGCATGAGCGTTTCGCCGTCGGTCCACGGGGTCACTTCGCCCAGTTCGATACCGACGAGATCGGCTAGGGTTGGGGTGACGTCGAGGGTGGAGACAGCCGTATCGACGCGGCGGGGCTCGAGGCCCGGCGCCGCAACCATCAGCGGAACGCGCGAGGACCCTTCGAAAAAGCTCATCTTGAACCACAAGCCCTTTTCGCCAAGCATGTCGCCATGGTCGGAGACAAAAACGATGATGGTGTTTTCGGTCTGGCCGGTCGCGTCCAGCACCTCGAGAATGTTGCCGATCTTGTCGTCGAGATAGGAGATATTGGCATAATAGGCGCGCCGCGATTTGCGGATGTCGTCGGTCCCGATGTCGAACGATCGCCAATCATTGGCGTCAAAGATCCGCTGCGAATGCGGGTCGAGGTCGTCATAGGGAATGGCGGGCACCTTGGGGTCAAGATGGGCGCAGTCCTCGTAGAGATCCCAGTATTTGCGCCGGGCGACATAGGGGTCGTGCGGATGGGTGAAGCTGGCGGTCAGCATCCAGGGACGATCGTCATTGCCCCGCGCATTATCGTATAGCTTGGCGACGGCCTGGAAGGCAACATCGTCGTCATATTCGAGCTGGTTGGAAATCTCGGCCACCCCGGCGCCCGTCACCGAGCCCAGATTGTGATACCACCAGTCGATGCGCTCGCCGGGTTTGCGATAGTCGGGCGTCCAGCCGAAATCGGCGGGATAGATGTCGGTCGTCAGGCGCTCCTCGAACCCGTGGAGCTGGTCGGGACCGACGAAATGCATCTTGCCCGAGAGCGCCGTGCGGTACCCGGCGCGCCGCAGGTGATGGGCGTAGGTGGGGATGTCGGACGCGAACTCGGCTGCGTTGTCGTAAACGCGCGTGCCGCGCGGCAACTGCCCCGACATGTAGCTCGCCCGGCCCGGTGCGCACAAAGGCGACGCGGTATAGGTGTTGGCAAACCGCACCGAGCGTTGCGCCAGTGCCTTGAGATTGGGCGTATGCAGCCAGTCGGCCGGGCCGTCGGGAAACAGGGTCCCGTTGAGCTGGTCGACCATGAGAACGAGGATGTTGGGGCGGGCCGTCAAGTGCGTCCTTTCCGTTCGAGCCAGAGGTCGAGATAGTCCCGGACCATGTCGCGGGTGGCGCCACGGTCCGGAACGTCGTCCTGGAGCGCGTGGCGGATATAAAAGCCGTCGATCAGGGAGGCCAGGCCCTGCGCTACTGCCTGCGCGGTCGCATCGTCGAACAGTTGGCGCAGGTTGAAAACCAGGTTCGAATGCAGCCGGCGGGCATAGACCTGCAGCAGGCGGCGGGTGTCCTTCGATTGCAGGGCGCGCACGTAAAAGGCCAGCCAGGCCGCGACGATCTCGCGCTCGAACTGGCTCTCCTCGAAACTCGCATCGATGATCGCATCGATCCGCTCCCGGGGACCTTTTGCGGTTTCCAGCCGTTGGGCGACCGAAAGCCGGAAAGTCTCCAATACATGGCGCATGGCGGCGAGAAAGATTTTATCCTTGGAACCAAAGTAATGGTGCGCCAGGGCCGAAGACATTCCTGCACGTTTTGCAATCTGGCTGACAGTAACGTCGAGCGTTCCGGCCTCTCCAATCTCGGCAATCGTTGCCGAAATCAAAGCCTTTCTGCGCAGGATCGGCATGCCTTTGCTGGCCATATTTTCCACCAATATCAGAAACTGGGTTTACATCTCCTCATATTTTGTTTTTGATTGACCAGTCAATCAACAATTTCACACCGCATCACCAAGGAGATGGTAATGATCAAACACGCCGCTACGCTGACCAGCGCGCTCGCGCTTTCGCTGGTCTCGAGCGCTGCGTTCGCTCAGGCTCAGTGCACATCGGTCTCGTTTTCGGATGTCGGCTGGACCGACATCACCACCACGACCTCGGCCACAAAGCAGGTGCTCGAAGCGCTTGGATATGACGTCAACGTCCGCGTTCTCTCGGTTCCGGTAACCTTTGCTTCGCTCGAGAGCGACGACGTCGACGTGTTTCTGGGCAACTGGATGCCCAGCCAGCAGGCCGCTATCCAGCCCTATCTCGACAGCGGTGAAATCGAATCCGTGTCGGCCAATCTCGAGGGCACGAAATACAATCTGGCAGTCCCCACCTACACCTATGAAAAGGGCCTGCAGACCTATGACGACATCGCAGATTTTGCTGAAGAGCTCGATTCGACGATCTACGGCATCGAGCCGGGCAATGAAGCCAACACCTATCTGGTTGGCCTGATCGAGGAAGGCGCCCACGGTCTTGGCGATTTCGAAGTTCGCGAAAGCTCCGAACAGGGCATGCTCCTGGAGGTCGGGAGGGCCGTCGAGCGTGACGAGGACATCGTGTTCCTTGGCTGGGAGCCGCACCCGATGAATTCCAATTTCGACATGAGCTATGTCGAGGGCGGTGAAGAGTTCTTCGGCGGCGAGGGCAACGTCTATACCGTCACCCGCACCGGATTTGTCGAAGAATGCCCGAACCTTGGCACCTTCCTTGAAAACCTCAGCTTCACGCTGCCTATGGAAAACCAGATCATGGGGATGATCCTCGACGAGGGCATGGATCCTGACGCGGCCACCATGGAGTGGATGCAGAACAATCCCGACCTGGCGCTGAGCTGGCTCGATGGCGTGACCACCGTCGACGGTGGCGATGCCGAGGCCGCGGTGCGCGAAGCGCTCGACCTTTAAGGCCGGCGCACGAGACGGCCCGGCTCAACCAGCCGGGCCGGTTATCTGATTTTACAATTATTGCGGGGACAAGCCATTGGAATGGCTGACTGAGAACAAGATTCCTGTCGGAGCCTGGGCAAGCAATTTCTTCAACTGGATTCGGGACAATCTCTCCGGGGTCATCGACGGGCTGGCCGAGGGCGCCGAGTGGCTGATCGAAGCGCTTCTGTGGCTGTTGCAGACGCCCCATCCCCTCGTCATCGGCGCGCTTTTCGTGGGCCTGACCTGGGTGTTGCAGCGCAACTGGAAGACGTGCCTGCTCGTCGCGCTCGGCTTTCTCTTCGTGCTCAACCAGGGCTATTGGGAGGAAATGACCGAGAGCCTGACCCTGGTCCTGAGCGCGTGTATCGTGTGCATGGCCGTGGGCGTGCCGATCGGGATTGCCGCCGCGCATCGTCCGGGGCTCTACCGGGTGCTACAGCCAATTCTCGATCTGATGCAGACGCTGCCTCCCTTCGTTTATCTCATCCCCGCCATCGTGTTTTTTGGCATCGGCATGGTGCCGGGCCTGTTTGCAACTGTCATCTTTGTTTTGCCCGCCCCTATCCGGCTGACCTATCTGGGTGTCTCCTCGACCCCGACCCCGTTGCTCGAGGCGGCCGAAGCGTTTGGCGGCACTGGCGGACAGAAGCTGATAAAGGTCGAACTACCCTACGCGCTGCCCCAGATCATGGCGGGGCTCAACCAGACCATCATGCTTTCGCTGTCCATGGTGGTGGTGGCCGCGCTGGTCGGTGCCGACGGCCTCGGGGTGCCCGTGGTGCGCGCACTCAATCAGGTCAACCCGGCGCTGGGCTTTGAGAGCGGCTTTATCATCGTGGTCGTGGCGATCATTCTCGATCGCATGCTGCGGATCGGACAGGACAACAAGCAATGAGCAAGGCCGTCATTTTCGACAAGGTCAATATCGTCTTCGGCGACAAGCCCGAAACGGCGCTGCCGCTGATGGACCAGGGTATGAGCCGGCCCGACATCCAGCAGGAAACCAATCAGGTTCTCGGCGTCCACGATTGCTCACTCGAAGTGGAAGAGGGCGAGATCGTCGTGCTCATGGGCCTTTCGGGGTCCGGCAAGTCCACGCTGTTGCGCGCGGTTAACGGGCTTAACCCCGTGGTGCGCGGCAATGTGACGGTGAGGAGTGGCGATTGGTCGGTTGATCCGGCCAATTGCAGCCGCGACGAGTTGCTGAAACTGCGCCGCGAATGCGTGGCCATGGTGTTCCAGCAGTTCGGCCTGCTGCCCTGGCGCAATGTGCTCGACAATGTGGCGCTCGGGCTCGAACTGGGCGGCATGGGCAAGGCCGAGCGCGAGGACAAGGTCCGCGAAGAGCTCGAACTCGTGGGCTTATCGGACTGGGCCGATAACAAGGTGAGCGAGCTTTCAGGCGGCATGCAGCAGCGTGTCGGGCTGGCCCGCGCCTTTGCCACCAAGGCGCCTATCCTTTTGATGGACGAGCCGTTCTCAGCGCTCGATCCGCTGATCCGCGCGCGGCTGCAGGACGAATTGCTCGGGTTGCAGGAAAAGCTCAAGCGGACCATCATTTTCGTTTCCCACGATCTCGACGAGGCCTTCAAACTCGGCAATCGCATCGCCATCATGGAAGGCGGTCGGATTATCCAGTGCGGCACACCCCAGGAAATCATTGCCAATCCGGCCAATGAATATGTTGAGGACTTCGTCGCTCACATGAACCCCCTCAACGTCCTTCGGGCCGGCGACGTCATGACCACGGCTCTGTCGGAGAATTCGGACACGCAAGTCGATTTCGAGACACCGGTTTCCGAGGTCATCGATTCCCTATCCCAGGGGGCCTCGGTAATCGGGGTCACTGAGGCGGGCGAACCTGTTGGTGCAATCACCAACAAGGAGATCATTTCCGCGTTGCAGTCCAAGGAGAACGGCAGCGCTTAAGACAGCAAGATTGCTTGCCTCTGAACCGCAAAATGCCAATCGGTTCGAGAACGGCTTGGCCATGGGAAGGTCGTAGCGCGTTTGAAGGGCCGGCGCGGCGACATGCCATCCCGGGGTGCTAGGGCACCTCGGCTGCCAGCCAGTCTCGCAGCGCGACCAGGGGGCGGTAGGATGCGCGGGCCGGCGGCCAGGCCAGCCAGTATGAGCCGGTGCCCGCGACAGCTGGTTCGAGCACTGGGCTTAGCCGGCCCGTCGCGATCTCGCTTTGCGCAATGTAGTGGGGCAGCAATGCCACCCCCAGACCGGCAATGGCCGCTTCGATCATCAGGGCGAACTGGTCAAACATCATGCCCGAAACGGGTAAGGGCATTGCTCCTTGCCCGGCAAACCATGCATCCCATGCTCTGGGCCGGGTTTCGAGCTGGAAAAGCTGCAGGCCGGCCAGATCGCCGGGGGTGCCGATCGGGTGGTCGGCAAGCAGGTGCGGCGCGAGGCAGGCCGTGACGCGCTCGTCGAACAGCCGCATGTGCACCGCGTCGGGCGCCTCCCCATTGCCAAAATAGATCATTGCATCGAACCGTTCGGCAGTGAAATCGACCAGCCGAATACGGGTGGAAAGATTGATCGTGACGCCCGGATGTGCTGCAAGAAAATCGCCCAGCCGCGGCGCCAGCCAGCGCGTGCCGAAGGCAGGCAAGACCGCCAACGACAGGGCGCCCCCGCCCAGATCGGCAGCGGTTCGCATCGAAGCGCGCTCGATGGCATCGAGCGCCGCCGCGATATCTCCTGCGTAGTCGATGCCGGCCGGCGTGGGCACCAGTCGCTTGCTCTGGCGTAAAAACAGGGGGCGGCCCAGTTGCGCTTCGAGCGAGGCGACAAGACGAGATACCGTTCCCTGCGAAAGATCGAGCGTTTTTGCGGCGGCAATTGTCGATCCCGTGCGCTGCACGGCCTCGAAAGCGGCCAGTTGTCCGATTGAGGGAAGATAGCGGCGTTGGCGGCTCATTATCTATGCGCTTTATGCATCAACTTTCCATCGAATAAGATTATTTCCAGGTTCGGTCCAGCCCTATAATGATCAAAACCCATATAGTCCCATGGAGAAATCATGGCCGAACCCCTTGCCCGCAACGGCTTCAATTGGTCCGATCCGTTCCTGCTCGAAGACCAGCTTTCGGCCGAAGAGCGCATGATCCGCGACTCGGCGGCCGCGTTCGCCGCCGACAAGCTGGCACCCCGCATCGCCAATGATTACCTCGAAGAACGGGTCGACCCGACCATTTTTGCCGATTTCGGTGCGGCGGGACTTCTGGGCGCCACGGTACCTGAAGAGTATGGCGGGCTGGGAGCGTCCTATGTTGCCTACGGCTTGATCGCGCGCGAGATCGAGCGCGTCGATTCCGGCTATCGCTCGATGATGAGCGTACAGTCCTCGCTGGTAATGTATCCGATCCTTGCCTATGGCTCCGAAGACCAAAAGAAAAAATACCTGCCCAAGCTGGCCAGTGGCGAATGGATCGGCTGTTTCGGTCTGACCGAACCTGACGCTGGGTCTGATCCCGGAGGCATGAAGACCCGCTCTGAAAAGATCGATGGCGGCTACCGTCTGCATGGTTCAAAGACCTGGATTTCAAATTCCCCCATCGCCAACGTCTTCATTGTCTGGGCAAAAAGTGCCGCGCACGGGGGCAAGGTACGCGGATTTGTGCTCGAAGGCGGCATGAAGGGTCTGTCTGCCCCCAAGATTGGCGGAAAGCTTTCCCTGCGCGCCTCAGTCACCGGTGAGATCGTCATGGATGGGGTCGAAGTGGGCGACGAAGCGCTGCTCCCCGATGTCGAGGGCATGAGCGGGCCGTTCGGTTGCCTAAACCGGGCGCGATACGGCATTTCCTGGGGCGCCATGGGTGCGGCGGAGGATTGCTGGCACCGGGCGCGCCAATATGGCCTCGACCGCAGGCAGTTCGACCGGCCCCTGGCCGCGACCCAGCTTTTCCAGAAAAAGCTCGCCGACATGCAGACCGAAATCGCTCTTGGGCTGCAGGCATCCTTGCGGGTTGGGCGGCTGATGGACGAGGGCCGGTTCGCGCCCGAAATGATTTCGATCGTCAAACGCAACAATTGCGGCAAGGCGCTCGATATTGCGCGCCAGTCCCGCGACATGCACGGTGGCAATGGCATCCAGATTGAATATCAGATCATGCGGCACGCCCAGAACCTCGAAACGGTAAACACCTACGAGGGCACCCACGATGTCCATGCGCTCATCCTTGGGCGCGCGCAGACCGGGCTGCAGGCGTTTTTCTGATGCAGCCCGAAGCGCCGCTGACCGGTCTGCGCGTGGTCGAACTCGCACGGATTCTCGCCGGCCCATGGCTGGGCCAGACGCTGGCGGACCTCGGCGCCGAAGTCATCAAGGTCGAAAGCCCCGAAGGTGACGACACCCGCCGCTGGGGACCGCCCTTCATCGAACGCGACGACGGCAGGGGTGGCACAGAAAAGGTTGCCGCCTATTTTCACGCCGCCAACCGCTCGAAACGCTCGGTCGTGTGCGATTTCCGCGATCCCGCTGACCTTGAACGGCTCAAGGCACTGATTGCCGGCGCCGATGTGTTGGTCGAAAATTTCAAACTCGGCGGGCTCGCGCGCTACGGCCTCGATTATCCAACACTGGCCGCCATCAGTCCCCGTCTCGTTTATGTTTCGATCACAGGCTTTGGCCAGACCGGCCCGCGCGCCAGCCAGCCCGGCTATGATTTTCTCATTCAAGGCATGAGCGGGGTCATGGATCTGACCGGCGATCCGGCGGGTGAGCCGCAAAAAGTGGGTGTGGCTTGGATCGACGTCTTCACCGGTCTTTACGGCGTGATCGGCGTGCAGGCGGCACTGGCCGAGCGCCAGCGCTCGGGCAGGGGCCAGCACATTGATCTTTCCCTCCTCGATGTCGGTGTGGCGGTTCTGGCCAATCAGGCGATGAATTATCTGGTCTCGGGTACCAGCCCATCCCGCATGGGCAACACTCACCCCAACATCGTCCCCTATCAGGTGTTCCCGGTCCGAGATGGACACGTCATCATCGCCTGCGGCAATGACAGGCAATTTCGTTCCCTGTGCGCCGCCCTCAATCTCCCCGCACTCTCGACCGATCCCCGCGCGATGACCAATTCCGACCGTGTAACCAATCGCGACACTGTCGTCGGTCTGCTGACCGAAGCGACTGGTCTGTGGATCAAGGCGGACCTGATAGCAGCTCTCGAAATGGCCGGCGTGCCCTGCGGGCCGATCAACACGGTCGCCGAAGCCCTTTCCGAACCCCAGATTGTAGCGCGGGGCTTAAAGATTGCCCCCCAGGCCATCCCCGGCCTGCGCACGCCACTAAGCTTCTCGCGCAGCCGGCTGTCGCTTGAGGCCGCCGCACCCTTGCTCGGTGCTGGGACATGGGCATGGTCTCAATAGGACTGTCTTATGATGTACCCGGTCCCATCGCCCAAAGGCCGACCGCCAGCCCGATAAACAACAATCCGATGGCAAGGCCAACATAGATCAATACCGAAGCGGGAAAGCGCGCCAGCCGCGTGGAAACAGTGTGCCGTGGTGTGGCCATGGCCACCGTCTCTGCATTGGGCGGTCTGCCTGCTGCCTCGGCGTCAGTTCCCAGTGGTGCGGCGGCAGGGTCCGGCCACTCTGTCTTTTCGCCGGTTTTCCCTGAATCGATTGCATCACGCAGGGCATCTGCTGTTCTCGGAGGACTCTTGCCAGCCATCATTGTGTCCTTTGGCGCTGTCATCCCTTTCGCAACCGCTTCTGGCAGCGTGGGTTCCCTGCAACTTCCAAGGGGTGTCATCAGTTATTGAAGGGAGAAGACCGGGCGTTGGCCCGAAAAAAGGAGCAGGACCATGAAGGACAAAACGCGGGATCGCGCGCCCGCTTTCAAGGAACGCAAGCTCCCGGGGTCCGGCAGGGCTGTTCAGCAGGTCCGCGACGCCGGCGCCGAATCCACCCGCGATGATAGGTCGGGCTGGGACGACGTCGATGAAGCCGTTGACGAGACCTTTCCTGCTTCCGATGCCACGGCCAAATATTAGCCGACGAACAAAAGCCGGCCCGTGGTTTACATCTCGTTCCCCATCCCTACATTGGGGACCGTGGTTCGCAGGGTACGTCCCGGCGGGCCTTCGCTGGACCTGTCCTGAGGCCGCCTTGAGAGCACGCGGCGACGGGTCCTGAGCAAACACAAATGAAAAGGACACAGCATGACCCAGGCAAAGCACGGGGATACTGTGCGCATCCATTATACCGGACGGCTCACCGACGGCACCCAGTTCGATTCTTCAGATGGCCGTGACCCTCTCGAATTTGAGCTTGGCTCCGGCCAGATCATCAAGGGCCTCGAAGAGCAGGTCCAGGGCATGAGCGTGGGTGCCAAGGAAACTGTAACCATTCCTGCCGACGCAGCCTATGGCGCTCACCGCCCCGAAGGCGTGCAAAGCGTTCCGCGGACGCAGATTCCCGATGGGGTCGACACCTCGGTGGGCGCCCGGCTCCAGGCCACGGGCAATGACGGCCAGACCATGGTTCTGACAGTCATCGACACCTCCGAAGAGGCCGTCACCGTCGATGCCAATCACCCGCTCGCGGGCAAGGATCTGGTGTTCGACGTCGAACTGGTCGAAGTTCTTTAGTCACGCTTCAATAGGCCCGGGCGCATGTCCGGGCCATTTCGCGGTTTTCCGTAATCCGCTCTTTACCATTTCGCCGGTTTTCCAGCGTTTGGGTGGGCTTTATGCCGCCCGGTTCAGGCTTTCCCAAGATTTTTGGCCCAAGACGGTCCTACGCCCACGTGGCAGAAACTCACGGCAACGGGACGACTTCGATCTATGGCAGCCATAACAGATATCGGCGACCTTGCTGCGGCGGGACAGCCGCTGCGCGCGGTGGTCCATGACTCCATTGCCAGGGCCGAGACGGCTTGGCGCCGCTTGCAGCACGACGGGGTCTATGGTCCCTATCAGCGTTTCGACTGGGTCGCTGCCTATCTCGATGCAGGCTTTGCACCGGACGCCCATATCGCGGTCCTTACGATCCTTGAGCATGACCGCCCCATCGCTCTGATCCCCTTCGAGATCGTGAGCAAATTCGGGCTGCGCGTCGCCCAGATCATCGGCATGTCGATATCCAACGGCGATGCGCCGGTATTCGACCCGCAATCGACACATTTGCTCACACCAAAGGCTCTGCGAGAGGCGCTGGCGAGCTTGCCAGCCGATATCGTCAATTTCCATTGCGTTGCCCCGGAAATCGGAGAGCATGTTAACCCACTGGCTCGGCTCGGCGGAAATCCGGCCCCTGACAATTTCTACGTCAATGCGCTCGAGCCGGGCGATGCGCCTTTTATCGAGCAATCGTTGCCCCACAAGCGACGCACCAATATCCGTCGCTCCCAGCGCCGGCTCGACGAAGGATTCGGGCCCGTAACGCTCCATCGCGCCAAAACGCCGGCTGAAGTCGAAACCATACTCGAAGTGTTCCTCGATCAGCGTGGGCGCCGTTTTGTTCAGATGGGGGTGGAGAACATTTTCCAGCGCCCCGCCTTCAGGCAGTTTTTCCGCCGATTGGCGCTCGAGGGGCTCGATCAGGACCGGCCTGCCATCAGCCTGCACGCCCTTTATGCCGGTGAGACGATCGTTGCCACCAGCATCGGTACCTATGGCCCCGCCCATTATTCGCAATACATCAACTCCACAGATTACGGCGATGCATCGCGTTATTCGCTGATGGGGGTGACGCTGTCGCTTCTGGTCGACCAACTGCGGGCCAACGGCATAAAGAGCTTGGACATGGGGCTGGGCGACTTCGACTACAAGACCGACTGGACGCACCGCCAGACCGTGTTCGACATCGTGCTGCCGGTCTCTGCGCTCGGCCATGGCGCTGCACCCCTGCTGCGGGGAGCTCGCGCGGCGAAACGCAAGATCAAGCAGACCCCGTCACTTTGGAAGCTTGCCCGTACCGCTCAATCGGCGATGGTTGGATTGCGCCGCACCGTGTTGGGACAAAGCGGGGACCGGTAACCGGTGGTCTAAAGGCCCATTACCGCCAGGCCCCACCAGGCCAGCCCGGCAGCGGGCAGGGGCAGCAGGAGCCGGGCGATCCACAGGGTGGGCTGGTTTTCGGCGCCGCTGATCACCAGTATTCCTGCGACAAAGCCGAAAAGATAGAGAGCCCCGGCAGCCAGAAGGGGCAGTGGCACCACGATAAAAAAGATCGCGACTGGCAGTGCGACCGTCAGCAGCAGCCCAACCGACATTATGACGAGCCACGGGACATAACCCGAAATGCTCACCCGGTGTTCTGGCGTTCGCGGTTCTTCTCCAATAAAAAACAGCTTATCGGCCCTTCATTCTTACCCGAGATAAACGATGACTTACGATTATCGAATTCTGGGCGACAATCAAACGCGATTGAATTCAAGTTTGACTGTGGGCATACCATTGAGCTCAGCGGAAATGTTTGAGAAATATCAAGCCGGACGACGATGCCAAAGCCCGATAGTCAGATGGAAGTGTGAGCGTTCATGCCCTTGGGGGAAGTACGCAATATGCCGCGACCCTAAAGCCCTGTGAGCCCGGACAGCCAGCCGATAATCTCTATAATGGGCACAAGAAGCGATAGACCCAGACCGACTGAGGCTGCGGTGGCCAGCGTTCTGGCCCGGCGGGGCAGGGGTGGCGATGTGGGGTCAGATGGTGCCGTCCGGTCGTCTGGTCCAAACGCTTTCACGCTGCTCGCTCCCTTTGCACCACTCACCCGATTGTGAGCATGCGAGAGGGTGAGCCGCTATTGGGAGGTTTGCGTATGCGCCGCGCCGGTGGGGTGCTGTGCCGGGTCCGGTCGGGAAGCATCCATTCCTTTATGGCTGGTCTTGGACCAGTGGTAGGGACGGAAGACCAGATCGAACCCCGCCATCACCACCGAACACCACGCCATGACCCAGTAGGCCGGCAGGGCAACCAGCCACGGCGCGATATCCTTGCGTCCGATCCTGTCCAGTCCGATGACGCTGATGACGATGGCGCCGGAATACCCCAACAGCAGTGTGCCCAGGCCCGCGACTGTCCAGAGGTCGGGGGTTCCAACCACAAGTATGTCGTACAGCAGGCGGGCAATGGTGCCTATGAGAAACAGCCCGTGTACGCTCAGCGAGAGCACCATGCCGCCCACGAAGATGTAAAAGGCGATGAGATTGGCCCAGCCCAGATCGGCCAATAGCTTTCCCGGACGCGCCGAATGGACCAGAAGGGTCTGCATCCACCCCTTGATCCAGCGTGAGCGCTGGCGAATCCACCCTGCCACGGTTTCCGGCGCTTCTTCCAGAGTCACGCTTGCCAGGCTTTCAACACGCAGGCCCATCCGGGCCATCCGAATGCCCAGATCAGCGTCCTCGGTCACATTGAATGCATCCCAGGCGCCAATATCTTTCAGTGTAGTCGTGCGGAAGTGATTGGACGTCCCGCCCAGCGGAACCGGAAAGCCGGCCCGCCCGATGGCCGGCAGCAGCACGCCGAAATGGCCAGCATATTCGGCGGCGAACATGCGCGTGATCCAGTTCCGCGAAGCGTTGGCAATCACCAGTTCTCCCTGCAGGCATTCAAGCGTCGGATCCTCGGCAAAAAGGCTGGCTGCGGTTCGCAATTGTCTCGGATGAGGAAGATCCTCGGCATCGAAAACCACAACATGCTCGCCCCGTGCCAGTGGTAGTGCGTAATTGAGGGCCTTGGGCTTGGTATAGGGGCGGCAGCGCGGCACGACGATCAGCGAAAAGCGCGTGTCGCCCAGCTGGGCGCGCGCGGCGCTCACGGTGGTCGGGCTGGCGCTTTCGACAACGAATTTGATGTCGAGTTTTTCGGCCGGGTAGTCGAGGGCCTGCATGGCACATGCGATCTGGGGCACCATATGCGCTTCGTCGCGCATCGGCACCAGCACCGTATAGACCGGCAACTCGCGGTCATCGAGCAGGCTCTCGGGCCGCAACGCCTCGTTGCGTTCAAAGGTAAAGGCCGCCCACAAACGAAAGCCCGAGGGCAGAGCCAGCACCAGCGCCAGCACGGCAAGCAGAGGCGCCAAACTGAGAAGACCCGGCATCACAGCAACCGCGGCCAGCACAGCCGTGGCTGCGACAAAGCCCGCCCGCACCCCGCTCGGAAGATCGAGATGCGCGCTGGCGAACGGAAAACGGCGCGCCAGCCGTTGGAGGGCATTGGCTGCCAAAAGCTGGGGATTGGTCTGTGCGATTGCTGCGTCCAGGGTCGCAGGCGAAACGATGCACAGCCGCCGACGCAGATTTTCGTCATCGCCGATCCGTTCCGCCAGGCCACGCAGATGACCAAGACCTGGTGACAGGAACAACACTTCGTTTCCCTCGATATGCCCGCGGACCGAACGCAGGCCCCCGAGGTGGTCGACATCGGCATTGGCATTGGCATCGAGCGGGGAGAGGAAAGGCGCTATGTCGGTGCTGTGCGGCACGCCCAGAAAGGCGGCAGCCTGCCGGTAGGGTTTTTCGCGATCGCTCTGGTCCAGGGCGGCCAGAACCTCTATGGGGTCGGCGCCGATATGACGGGCGCGGTCAAGTGCGTCATCGACCACACGCCGGGACCAGCCCGGCTGCATGCCCAATGCCTCAGCGAGTTCGACATCGTCAAACGGTCGCACGACGTTCATATGCCCCCAATCGTCGCCCCAACCCTACCAATTGTTTTGGCAATCGGCCATAACGAGGTTCAAATTTGTTCAAGACCTTGGAATTTATGGTGACAGTGTTTCGGGCAGTCCTTTTTGCCGCCTGCATTATTGTCGGAGGGGCTGGCGGTGTTATCGGCCAGAACCTGCCGGTCCACGTCGATCCGGGCGCGCGCGACGACACGATAGACCCCGTCGCGGTTCCCGCCCTGCGTTTCCTGACTACGTCCGATTTTCCTCCCTTCAACTATACAGACGCGGCAGGGCGGCTCGCCGGCTTCAATGTCGATCTGGCCGATGCCATTTGCGCCCGGCTCGAAGCGCGCTGCACCATTCAGGCCTGGCCCTGGAACCGGGTGCAGGACGCGCTGGCCGACAATCAGGGAGATGCCTTGATCGCCGGGCTCGACATCGCCGACAGTGCTGGAGAGCGCTTCGATTTCTCACGCATCTACCTGCAATTGCCCGCACGGTTCGTGATGCAAAAGCCGGTCGCCCCCGACTTCGATCCCCTCACCATGGTCGGCAAGGTCGCGGCCCGCGAGGGTTCGGCCCATGCCGAATTGGTCGAACGCACGCTCGATCGCGCCGAAATCGCTTTCTATGACAGCGAATTTGAAGCACTAAATGCCGTGGCAGCCGGCGACGCCGACGCCTTTTTCGGCGATGCCGCCCGCGCCTCGTTCTGGCTTAACGAAAACCCCGATTGCTGCGCCTTTGCGGGCGAAGCCTATTTCCGCCCAGACCTGTTCGGAGCCGGACTGGCGGTGGCCGTTCCGGCGGGTCTGGACAATGTCCGGGTCGCCATCAACTGGGCCCTGACCCGGCTGCAGCGCGAGGGCAGGATCGATGAAATTTACCTGCGCTGGTTCCCGGTCAGTTTCTATTGACCCTCAATTACAGCCGCCGATGTCTGATCCGTGCCGACGTTTCGATCGCCGCCGTCGTCAGCCGATCAATCGAGAACGCATCGCGGATCATTTCCAGCATGCGCAATTCTTCCTGGTTGAGCTTGAGATCGACCGTGACGATCTCGACGGCAATGGCGTAGGCGGTTTCCTGTAGCCTTGGCTCGAGGGTCTGGGCAATCTGGTCGAGCAGGGCATCGAGCCCGGCCTTGTTGACAGTCTCGACGCAGGATGAGGCGACTTCGGGCAGGCGCTCGATATCGAAATTTTCAAACACCGGCCACCGGCTGATGAGCGCGGCGAACCGGTCCATTTCCCGATCGGTCACATCCTTGTCGGACACCGCGGCCATCACCATCACATGGACAAGGGCATCGGTTGCGGAAAGCTGCATGAAATCACCTGGGCTCGGTTGGAGGCGCGCGCAAATCTAGAAAGTGCAGCGCAGTGGCGCAAGGGCTCTCGATCATCGGCATTGACCTTTGGAAGTGGTTGGTGCAACACCGCGGCCTGAAATCTCCCAGTCTGACTAAAGGATGGGCTCAAGTGTCCCAGACCCTGCCCCCTCTCGATCCCTCGGCCATTGCTGCCGCCCCCAACGCCCGTGCCTGGCCGTTTGAGGAAGCCAAAAAGGTTGTGCGCCGCGCCGAGAAACTGGGCAAGGACGAGGTGATCTTCGAGACCGGCTACGGCCCTTCGGGCAAGCCCCATATCGGCACGTTCGGAGAGGTGATGCGCACCACAATGGTGCGCACCGCGTTCCGGCTTCTGACCGGCGATGCGATCAAGACCCGGCTGATCTGTTTTTCCGACGATATGGACGGCATGCGCAAGATCCCCGACAACGTGCCGTCGCGCGAAGCGCTGGAGCCCTATCTCCAGATGCCCCTGACGGCCGTGCCCGATCCCTGGACCAATGAGTTTCCCAGCTTCGGCGAACACAACAATGCCATGCTGCGCCGGTTCCTCGACACCTTCGGGTTCGATTACGAATTCGCCAGCGCCACCGATTATTACAAGTCGGGAAAGTTCGATACGATGCTGCTGCGCGCGCTCGAACGCTATGACGACATCATGGATGTCATGCTTCCCACGCTCGGCGCGGAGCGGCAGGCAACCTATTCGCCCATCTTGCCCATTTCGCCGATTTCGGGCCGCGTGCTTTACGTTCCCATGAAGGAAGTCAACGCCAACGACGGCACGGTAACCTTCGCCGACGAGGACGGGCGCGACGTCACCATTCCGGTGACGGGCGGCAACGCAAAGCTGCAGTGGAAGCCCGATTTCGGCATGCGCTGGGCCGCGCTCGGGATTGATTTCGAGATGTTCGGCAAGGATCATCAGACCAATCAGGTGATCTATGACAGGATATGCTCGATCCTCGGCGGTACCCCACCCGAGCATTATGTCTACGAACTGTTCCTCGACGAAGAGGGCCAGAAGATCTCCAAATCCAAGGGCAATGGCATCACCATCGACGAATGGCTGACCTACGCGTCTTCGGAAAGCCTCTCGCTGTTCATGTTCCAAAAGCCAAGAACGGCCAAGCGGCTCTATTTCGATGTCATCCCCAAGGCGGTGGATGAGTATTTCACCTTCGCCGCCAAGGCGCAGGCCGAAGATGCAGGCCAGCTTCTGGAAAACCCGACCTTCCATATTCATTCCACCATGCCGCCGGCATACGATATGCCGGTGAGCTTTGCCCTGCTGCTCAACCTCGCCACAGCGTCAAACCCCGAAAGTCGCGAGGTTATGTGGGGTTACATTTCAGCCTACGCCCCCGGCGTGACGCCCGAGACCCATCCCCATCTCGATGCGCTGGTGGGCTACGCCATGCGCTATTTTGAGGATTTCGTTGAAAAGACCTATCGCGCGCCCGACGATGTCGAGCGCAAGGCACTCGAAGACCTCTCCGATAGCCTGTCGAAACTCCCCGCTGATGCGGGTGGAGAGGCGATCCAGAACGCTGCACTCGATGTGGCGCGCGAGATTGAACGCTATCAGGACCACAAGCGCCTCGGTCCCAATGGTGGCCCGGGCGTGTCCGGCGCCTTCTTCCAGATGCTCTATCAGGTGCTGATCGGCCAGGAACGCGGCCCCCGGTTTGGCTCGTTCGCCGCTCTTTACGGCATCGAGAACACCCGCAAGCTGATCGAAAAGGCGCTAAGCGGGCAACTGACCTCCCGGAGCTGAAAGGCGATGGCGGTCACCCCCGACCTCGCCGAACTCGAGGCCACGATCGCACGCATGGAAGCGCGTTTTGATGCCGATCTATGCGCCTCCGGTCTGATGGCATCCTATCGCGATCTGTGTGCCCGCTTCGACCCCGACCTCGTCGATCCGCGCGATATTGCCCTCAGCCGCGCCGCCGCTTTGATGATGATAAAATATCAGCTCGGGGAACCTTGACCGAACGCACCCTCCCGGCGCTGGCCATTTTGGTTCGTCCATTGGCCGTGACCGGGTCAGACCGGCAGGGTTCAGTGGTCGTCCGGAACCACTGGAAATTTACGCGATGCTACTGGCTGGCCCACAAAATCCGGGCGATCCAGTCGATTTCTTCGGGCTTGAAAATCCGCGGCGGATGGTCGGGATTGATCGAGTGCAATTCGATCTGTTTTTCAGTGCGCCGGTGCAAGATCTTGGCCATGACCTCGCCTTCCTGCGTGCGCGCCACTACACGGTCACCGCGCCGCAACTGTTCGGTGGGCGAAACGATGATGTAGTCGCCGTCGCGATAGAGCGGCTGCATGGATTCCCCTGTAACCTCGAGTGCATAGGCCGTGCCATCGCCCAACCCGGGGAACCGGACCTCATCCCATCCCTGGCCCGCTGGAAAGCCTGCCGCATCGAAATAACCGCCCGAGCCTGCCTGCGCAAAACCCAGCAGCGGCACAGCGCGGCTGGCCGCGGCGCTCTGGCTGTAATTGAGCCCACCCGAAAGCAGAGAATCGAAATTTTCGCTGGTGGCCTCGAGCACCTTGGCAATCGATTCGGTCGATGGCCAGCGCTCCCGCCCGTCCTTGCTGACGCGCTTGGAGGGATTGAACGCCGTCGCATCCAGCCCCGCCAGCTTGGCAAGGCCCGACGCCGACAGGCCATGTCGGTCGGCTAGGCTGTCGAGGGCTTCCCATATGGCGCGATGAGACAACATAGACAAACAGGTTCCAAAAAAGGAATAATATCCCCACAATCTGGAAACTAGTCCTATTACGGTGTTAGTCTCTTGTAAAGATGTTTCCATGCTTGGCACGGTCACCATCGCCAGTTAGACCATGCGGCACAGGAGAACACATGGCCGAGCCGATCTATAAAATCGCTTCAACCCAGGATTGGGCGAACGCGCGCAAATCGGGGGAACTGGCTGGTACGCCGGTCGATATCGCCGACGGGTATATCCATTTTTCCACCGCCGCCCAACTGGCCGAAACGCTGGACAAGCACTATCGCGGCGCTGCCGGGCTGGTGCTCGCAACAATCGACCCCGATCTGATCGGCATCGATCTGGTCTGGGAGCCCTCGCGCGGCGGGCAACTTTTCCCCCATCTTTATGCACCCCTGCCCATGGCGGCCGTCATCGCAGAGCGCGATCTCGCCGCGCGGCCCGATGGCCGGTTCGACCTGCCGGAGATTTCGTGATGGGCTTTGGAGATCTGCTGCGCAACGCAACGATGCAGAAACTGGCTCAGGACATGCTGATGCGCATGGACGCAGAGACCGCGCACAGGGCCACGATCAATGCACTCAAATTCGGCTTGGTACCCGCTGCCGCGCCGTCTCCGGACAGCCTGGCGACCAGGTTCTGCGGCCTGGATTTGCCCAACCCCATCGGCATGGCACCGGGTTTCGACAAGAATGCCGAGGTGTTCGGCCCACTCGCCAAGGCAGGGTTCGGGTTCGTGGAAGTGGGAACGGTCACGCCCCGCCCGCAACAGGGCAATCCAACTCCCAGAGTGTTCCGCATCCCCGAGGTCATGGGGGTGGTCAACCGGTTGGGTTTTAACAATGACGGCCACGAGGCCGCCTTTGAACGGTTAAAAAACCGCGTACCAGGGCAGGTCGTTGGCATCAATATCGGCGCCAACAAGGACAGCACCGATTTCGTCGCCGACTACGTGGCGGGGGTGAAGACCTTCTCGCCATTGGCCGACTACCTTACGGCCAACATCTCCTCGCCCAATACGCCCGGCCTCCGCAATCTTCAGTCTGAAGATGCCCTCAGGCGTCTGTTGGCTGCTTTGGTCGAAACCCGCGCCGCTCAACCCCGGCAGACATCGATCTTGCTCAAGATTGCGCCGGATCTTGAGCAAACTGAAATGGATTCCATCGCCAGAACAGTGCTCGAAAGCGGCATTGACGGGCTGATTGTTTCCAACACGACAATTTCGCGCGATAGCGTGACCGGCTTTCAAAACGCCAGCGAAGCCGGCGGACTTTCGGGAAGACCGCTTTTCAATCTGGCAACGCAGCGCCTCGCCCAGATGCGCTTGCGGCTCGGTCCGGCTTTCCCGATAATCGGGGTTGGTGGCATTCACTCGGCCCAAAGCGCAATTGCCAAACTCGAGGCCGGCGCCAATGTCGTCCAGCTCTATTCGGCTCTGGTCTATGGCGGGCTCGAAATGGTCGAGGAGATTAAGTCCGGGCTCGCGCAAGCCGTCACGGAACGCAGGCTTTCCAATGTATCGGGACTCACTGGTGTGGCGGTCAGGGACTGGGCCGAAGGCAGAATAGCGATCTAGGCGAAAATCTCGTTCTTCCGCCGTTCGATGGCGACTGCATAAATGCCGGCTCGCACGAGCAGCAGCACGTGCAGCGCGATCCACAACCCCCAAAGGCCCAGGATCGGCTGCAGGATAATGGCGGTTGCAAGATAGACAATGAGTGAAACGATCATCCCGTTGCGCATCGTAACGTTGAAGGTCGCGCCGATCATCACCCCGTCATAGACGAAGGCAGGCATCCCGGTGAGCGGGGTCAGGGCTGCCATCACCAGATAGATCCGGGCCATTTCGCGCACTTCGGTGTTGGTGGTCATCAGATCGATGGCCAGCCAACCAAAGCTGAGCAAAAGAGCGCTTAGCGTTCCGGCGATCAGCAGGCCCCAGCCCAGCGTGAATTTGGTCGCGCGCTCGAAAGCCGGACGCCAGCGCGCCCCGACCGCTTTGCCGCACAACTGCTCGGAGGCCGTGGCGATTCCGTCTAAAAAGAATGCCGAGACCGAAAACAGCTGCAGCAGAATTGCGTTGGACGCCAATTCGATCTCGCCCATACGCGCCCCTTGCGCGGCGAAATAGGCAAAGGCGCCCATCAGGGCCGCCGAGCGGATGATAAGATCCCGGCTCAAACCGATCATCCGCTTGATCGCCGCAACGTCGAGCAGGGCCGCAAGGGTCGTATTGGCAAGGACCGACTTGATGCCGCCATAATGGCGTATGGCGATGACCACCCCGGCGACAGCGGCAACGCTTTGCCCGATAACAGTGGCCCAGGCGACGCCGGGAACGCCCCAGCCCAGCCCCAGAACAAACCAGACGCTGAGCACGATATTGATGACGTTGATGAGAATTTGCAGCCACATGCCGATGCGCGCATCGGCCCGACCGTAAAACCATCCCAACAGCACAAAATTGATGAGCACGAATGGCACCGACCACATGCGTATGCCCATATACTCGGCAAACGCCCCCGCTGCATCGGGTGGCGGAGCCAGCGCGGTCGCAAACCCGAGATAGATGGGATAGGAGAGCGCCAGAAGCAGCGCACTTAACAGGGCTGCAGCGACCATGGCTCGGGCCATATGCAACAGCCCGTCGAGCGGATCGCGTGCGCCGACCGCCTGTGCGGTCAGACCGGCCGTTCCAAAACGCAGGAAAAAGGCCAGGGCGAAGACGACGCTGAAGGCTGCAGCACCGAGCGAAAGCCCACCCAGCAGTCCCGCATCGCCCAATTGTCCGATCACGGCGGTATCGATGATGCCTGCCACAGGCTCGGTGATAAACGCCACCGAGGCCGGGACGGCTATGGCCCACACATCGCGATGGCGAACCTCGAAAGGGTGAACCGATTGAATCATCAGGGGAACCGGAAAAGGGAGGAAACCTATCCTAGCCGATTCCGTGCCCCGGCCCTAGCTCTCAAAGTCGCTCTTTTTAAGCAGAACGGGCCGGGTCGGAACCTGACAGACCGGCATGATCTCGATGGAGTTGACGTTCACATGCGCCGGCAAGTTCGCCAGCCACCAGACAGTGTTGGCGATGTCCTCGGGCAGAAGCGGCTCGTTATCGGCATACATTTTTTCGTTGGCCTCGAAATCCCCACCGGTCCGCACGGCGGTAAATTCCGATTTCGCATGGCCCGGTTCCAGCGAGGTGATGCGGATACCGGTGCCCATGGTATCGGTGCGCAAATTCATCGAGAACTGGTGCACGAAGGCCTTGGTCGCGCCATAAACATTGCCGCCGGTATAGGGAAAACGCCCGGCAATCGAGCCGACATTGATGATCGATGAACCGCGGCCCACCTGTTTGACCAGCGGCAGAACTTCCAGCGTCGTGTGCAGCAACCCCACGATATTGGTGTCGATCATGGTCTGCCATTGGTCGGTATCGATATCGGGAACCGCACCCGTGCCCAGCGCCAGCCCGCCATTGTTGAACAGGCACGTGACGGGTTTGAAATTTTCGGGGATGGCCGCGACGGCGTGTCTGATCGAGGTCTTGTCGGTAAGATCCATCTCGATGCCATGAACGACTTCGGGGAATTCGGCTTCGAGCTCGGCCAGCCGCTCACGCCTGCGGCCCGTGGCGATGACCTTCCAGCCGTTCTGTGCAAAAAGCCGCGCGGTGGCCGCGCCGAAGCCGGACGTGGCGCCGGTAATGAAGATGACGGGAGACATGGGCAAGACCTTGAATGGCTCTGGATTGGAAAGGCGGAGCGTGTCGCTCGCGCCATCCTAATTGCCGCAGCCGATCTGCTCAACAGGCCATGAGCTAGCGCCGCCGCCCAGCCGCCATCAACCGCCCGATGAACCACAGGGGCAAAACGATCACCGCACCGGTCAGCATATAGGCAAAACCGTCACGGAAGACTTCGAACCCATTATCGAAGATCGAATTGATGAAGCCCTGGATCGAGCGGAAGATGGCATCGGGGCTGATCCCGAAGATCGACATCAGAAAGCCTACGACCAGGCTCATCAGGATCAGCCTGACAACGACCCGTCCCGGCGTTCCGCCAAGAAACGATTCCAGCCAGCTCGGTCTTTGATTTGTCTCGCGGTTGTCCATAATCTCGGGCATCGGTCCATCGGGTCCATCGATTCTGCTCATGATGCCACATAGGCGCCGATCTTGGCCAATTAAAGAGCTTCCGATATTGTGACCCCACTTTCCCCGATCGTTGCAGACTGGTTTGCCGCCAAGGGGTGGCAGGCGCGCCCGCACCAATTGGCCGTGCTCGAAGCCGAGCGCGCCGGCAATTCGGTGCTGTTGATCGCGCCGACCGGGGCAGGCAAGACACTGGCCGGTTTTCTGCCGTCCCTGGAGGATCTGATCGAAAATCCCATGGAGGGGCTTCACACCCTTTACATCTCGCCGCTCAAGGCGTTGGCCGTCGATGTCGCACGCAACCTGGGCGACCCGGTGCGCGAGATGGGACTGAAGATCAAGGTCGAAACCCGCACGGGCGATACCCCCGCCTCACGCCGCCAGCGCCAGCGTTTCGATCCGCCACACATCCTGATGACGACGCCCGAGCAGTTGGCGCTGCTCTTGAGCCATCCCGACAGCGTCAGGCTGTTCAAAAGCCTGCGGCGCATCGTGCTCGATGAACTGCACGCGCTGGTCACTTCCAAACGCGGCGACCTGCTCAGCCTTGGTGTGGCCCGTCTGGCCAGATTATCACCGGATGTAAAAATCACCGCACTGTCCGCGACTGTAGCCCAGCCCGAAATCCTGCGCGATTGGATTGCCGCACCCGTCGCACCAAATCCGGCGGTGCTGATCAACGCACCCGGTGGTGCCCCGCCGCAGCTTTCGATCCTCGCCAGCGAGGAAAGGCTGCCCTGGGCCGGCCATTCCGCCGCCTATGCGGTGCCCGACCTTTACGCAACGATCAAGCAGCACGGGACCACGCTTCTTTTCGTCAACACCCGGTCTCAGGCCGAAATGCTGTTCCAGAACCTGTGGGCCATCAATGACGAGGCTTTGCCCATCGCGCTCCATCACGGTTCACTCTCGGTCGAGCAGCGCCGCAAGGTCGAAAGCGCCATGGTCTCGGGCATGCTGCGCGCCGTGGTCTGTACCTCCACCCTCGATCTGGGCATTGACTGGGGTGATGTCGATCTGGTCGTGCAGGTCGGCGCACCAAAGGGCGCCTCACGCATGCTCCAGAGAATCGGGCGCGCCAACCATCGGCTCGACGAGCCCTCCAAGGCCATGTTCGTTCCCGCCAACCGCCTCGAGGTGCTCGAATGCGAGGCAGCGCTTGAGGCGGTGGCCGAGGGCGCCCAGGACAGCGAAACGCCTCTCCCCGGTGGGTTGGATGTTCTCGCCCAGCATATTCTGGGCCTGGCGTGTGCCGATCCGCTCGATGAGGACCAGACCTTCGCCGAGATCACCTCGGCATGGCCCTACAAGGATCTGACGCGTGAAAAATTCCATCGGGTGCTCGATTTCGTCTCGACAGGCGGATACGCGCTCAGGGCCTATGAGCGTTTTGCGAAACTCCGCAAAACCGCCGACGGTCTCTGGCGCATCGCCAACCCGCAAATCGCTCAGCAATATCGGCTCAACGTGGGCACCATCGTTGAAGAACCCATGCTCAAGGTGCGGCTGGTCCGGGCGCGCGGCGTGCGCAAGGGCGCAACCACCGGTCCGATCGGCCGCGGAGGCAGGGTGCTGGGCGAGATCGAGGAATATTTCATAGACCAGTTGGTGCGTGGCGATACCTTCATGTTCGGCGGCGAGATCATCGCGTTTGAAGGTGTGGTGGAAACCGAAGCCTATGTATCGCGCTCGTTTTCCGATAACCCCAAGATCCCCTCCTACATGGGCGGGCGCTTCCCCCTGTCGACGTTTCTTGCCGACAAGGTGCGCAAGATCCTCGCCGATCCCGAAGGCTGGCGCGTCTTGCCCGATCAGGTGCGCGAATGGCTCGACCTGCAGAACTACGCTTCGGTGCTGCCCGACAGTGACAGCCTGCTGGTCGAAACATTCCCCCGTGCCGACAAGCACTACATGGTCTGCTACCCCTTCGAGGGACGTTTGGCCCACCAGACCTTGGGGATGCTGCTGACCCGTCGGCTCGAGCGGGCTCGCGCCCAACCTCTGGGCTTCGTTGCCTCCGATTACGCCATCGCCATCTGGTGCGCCTCGGACCTTGGGGCATTGATTGCGTCGGATCGGCTCTCTCTCGATCAACTGTTCGACGAGGACATGCTGGGAGACGATCTGGAAGCCTGGCTCGATGAATCCGCGCTCATGAAGCGCACCTTCCGAAATTGCGCCATCATTTCCGGGCTTATCGAGCGTCGGCATCCAGGTAAAGAAAAGTCGGGGCGACAGATCACGGTGAGTTCGGACATCATCTATGACGTGCTCTATCAGCACGAGCCCGATCATATTCTGATCGAAGCCACTCGGCGCGATGCGGCGCGGGGGCTGCTCGATATCGAACGGCTCGGGCTCGCCTTAAAGCGCATCCGCCGCCATATCCGGCACAAGCGACTGGACCGAATCTCGCCTCTTGCGGTACCTGTATTGCTCGACATCGGCAAGGAACCGATCTTCGGCGAAGCGCGCGAAGCGGTTCTGCGCGAGGCCGCCGAGGATCTGATCGCAGAGGCGATCGGCACGGATATTCCGACGCACCGGGGATAACAATTGGCTCAGGCTCAGCCCGCTGGCAGCATCGAGACACACGGGATGATCCGGTTTGCGGGCGAAAGCTTTGCTCCGCTGCCCTCGGGTGCGCTGTATTGGCCGGATGCCCAAGCCCTGCTCGTCGCCGATCTTCACCTCGAAAAACTCTCGAGCTACGCGCGCTCGGGGCAGTTGCTCCCGCCCTATGATACCGCGATGACCCTCAAGCGGCTCGAACGCGATATTGTGGTCACAGGCGCAAAGCGCGTCTTTGCCCTGGGAGACAGCTTCCACCGGGACGAAGGCACCACGACGCTGCTGCTCGCCGACCGCGAGCGGCTGGGCCGGCTGGTCGATAAACTCGATTGGGTCTGGATCGCGGGCAATCATGACCCGGCGCCGCACGCGCTCGGAGGATCCTGCTGCGTGGAACTCGCCGTTTCGGGCTGCTCACTGCGTCACGAGCCTCGATCTGGCATTTCCGGATTGATCGCCGGCCATCTTCATCCGGCTGCCAGGGTCGCCATGAACGGAAGGTCCTCGCGGCGACCCTGCTTTGTCTGGGATGGGGATTTGATGATCCTTCCGGCCTATGGAGCCTCCACGGGCAGCCTCAATGTTCTCTCACCGGCTTTTGCCGGGCTGCTCGACCGGTCGAAAATGCAGGTGATGATGCTCGGGCGCGACCGGGTCTACCCGGTCAGTCATCAGCGCCTGGTTTCCGGTTAAAGCGTGTCCGGCAAAAGTGGAAACGGATTTCCGGTTCAGACACGCGACAAAACAAGGGCTTAGAGCCAAGGATTTGATTCAATCAAATCCTGAACGGCTCTAGCCTCAGCGCCTGAACAGCACGCCACCCAGCCATCCCGTAACCAGCGCCAGAACCACGGTTGCCAGCCCGTAGAGCAACGGTTGGTTGGTGGCCGTATCGCCCACAAAACGCTCGAAACCCGACTTCTGAACAAAAAAGCGCTGCGCGCGCTCGGCAACCACTTCGCCATTCTGCACCACAAGGGCCTGGGCGAGAAAGATACCGTTGGGAACGTTGGCGGGCAAAACAACCCGGGTGGAAAAGAAGGTTGGAGACAGAAAGCTCACCCCGCGCCCATCGGTCCTGAACAGATTGGCATTGCCCATCAGCCGCACCAGTTCATTCTCGAAAAGGGCGACATTGCCCGTCGTTTCCTGCAGGGCAGATGCGATCTGGGCTTCGACCGTCAGGCTGCGCTGGGCGATGACCTCGGGATCGAGAATGTCTTCGAGCGGGCGGCTCGATAGCACGCGATAAAACGAGGGTAGGCCGGAAAACATTGCATAGTCGGCGTTGAGCATGATGCCAAACTGACGGGACTTGCGCCGGACCACACGCTCCTCAACGGGCCCGCGAATGATGAAGATCACATCGAACGTGCCCTGGGGCGGCGTACCATCCAGGCTCGGCTCGATATTGCCGAACAGGGTTATGGTTTCGCCCGCAAAATTGGAGTGGATCGATATTGTCGGGTCCGACGTTGCAAATACAAGCCCCTGAGCGCGGGCACCTGTGCTCCCGGCCACCAGAATGAGCAGCGCCAAAAAGACGCGCACGGCCGTCACAGCCCTTCTCCAAATCCGAGAACCGATGTCGAGAACGGGTCGGCCGGTGCGAGAAGAAGGGACAACGCAAATCGGATAGCGACCCCGAGCACGATGAGCGCGAGCAGAAATCGCAACTGGTCACCGCGAAGATACTGGCCGGCCGAAGCGCCGAACTGGGCGCCCGCCACACTGCCGACCATCAGCGAAAACGCCAGCAGAATATCAACGCTCTGGCTCTGATAGGCATGCAGGATGCATGTCGCGGCCATGACCGCCAGCACATGCAGGAGCGAGGTACCGATTACCACCGAGCCGGGAATGCGCAGCAGATAGACCAGCGCGGGCACGAGGATAAAGCCACCGCCTATCCCAAGCAGGGAGCCCACGATACCGATCAGAAATCCGATGCCGATAACCGGGATGACCGAAATGTAAAGTTTGGAGCGCTTGAACCGGAAGCGCAGCGGCAGGCCATGGGCCCAATTGTGTTGTCCCGGCATGCGGCGCGGCGGCGGTCCGGTCCGACGCGAGCGAATCAGGGACCGAACGGCTTCGATCAGCATCAGTGAGCCGATCGAGCCAAGAAAGACCAGATACCCAAAGGAAATGGCCAGATCGAGCTGGCCGAACGAGCGCAGCAGATCGAAGATCCACACCCCGACGCCCGCGCCGAAAACGCCTCCGGTGACCAGAAACAGGGCCAACGTAAGATCGATGCCGCCGCGCCGCCAGTAGGACAGTGCACCCGAGGTCGAGGCCGCCACCACCTGCCCGGTCACTGAAGCGACGGCAACGGGTGCGGGAACGCCCGAAAAGATCAGCAAAGGCGTCAGCAGGAAACCGCCGCCGACACCGAACAGGCCGGACAAAAAACCTATGGCGCCCCCGATCCCCACAAGGAAAAACAGGTTCACCGACATTTCCGCGATGGGCAAATAGATCAGCACGGCCGGGGCCCAATCATAGGCAGGTGTCACAGGGCGCCGATACAGGCATCCCGTGGCGATAGTGTAACGACGCGGGCCTAAATAAAAGCTTAGACCGGCTGACTGCCCAGAACGGCCAGCAGCCGTGGATTGATGGCGCCGCTTTCGTTCATGCCAGCAGCCCGTTCGAAGGCCGCAACGGCTTCGCTCGTCTTGGGACCGGGGATCCCGTCGGGCGTGCCCACATCATAACCGAGTTTACCCAAAAGCATCTGCACGCGCAGGATCACGTCACCGTTTGTAATGGCCGGACCAGGGTCGAAGGCCTCGTCCCACGTGCCAATAGGGGCAAAATTGGCGGCAATGTCGATATCGACCGGAGCCCAGGCCGCGATTGTATCGTCGAGCCGCTGAATGGCATCGGATTCGAGCGAACGGGCCACATCATCGCGCGAGTTGGCAGCATCCTCGTCGCCCGAACGGGCCGCGAGTGAAAACCAGATATAGGATTGCTCGAAATCCTGCTCCACGCCAAGGCCGCGGGCGTAAAGCATGCCCAGATTGAACTGGCTGTCGGTCAGCCCGCGCCCGGCAGCTTCCTCGAACCAATGCGCCGCTGCGGCGAAATCCTGGTCTTCGAGTTCACCGCCAGCATAAAGCGAAGCAAGATTGTGCATGGACATGCGGTTTCCCGCTTCCGCGGCGCGCTGGTACCAGAGCCGGGCCATGTCGAGATCACGCTCCACACCGCGCCCGCCTTCATAAAGACTGCCGAGCCTGTATTGGGCCGGCGCGAACCCTTGGGTCGCGGAGCGTTCGTACCAGGCAGCCGCCTGGCCGAAATCCTGCTCGACCACCGTCCCCTCGGTCAGAATGGCGCCCACCTCGAACTGGGCGAAGCGATCGCCCTCATCGGCGGCTGCGCGCAGTGCAGCCGGTTCAATGGATGCTGGCGCGGTGATCGGAGGCAGATCCGCGCTGCCGGAATCGGCAGCGTAACCGTTCGCAGGTCCGACAGCGGCGGTGGTTACCGGGTCAATTGTTGGCAGCGCCGTCAATGCGTCCGTATCTACACTGGCAGCGCTGAGCGTGGGTTGCTGCTCGATGACTCGGACATCTGACATGAGTTCATTTGCCGGTGTCGTCTCGGTTTCGGCATCTGCTTGCGTCTCCGCCATTACACGCATCATGGCAAGGTCGGGCTCGGCCGTGGTGGTGTCGGCCTGGGTCGCGCTCACCTCAGCAGCGGGCTCGTCATCCTCGGCTGTTTCCGCCGGCGTCACGACTTGAGCATCGTCTGCACTCGGTGCGGTCTGTTGTGATGGTGCGATGCGGCCCACGACCAGCGGTACAGCCAGGGCGATGACGGCAACCAGCGCCGTACCAAGCAAGAGGGAGCGCCGGTTCCGGGCAAAAAAGCCCGGGGCCATGGTCTCGGCATCGTCGGCTTCATCGTCCTCGCGCCGTGTAGCAACGGCAGGCTCGGGCTCAGCGTCCACGCGAGGATCATGAGTTGGGTGGGGCGCGTCAGTGTTGGCCTCATCGCGCTGGAACCTGGCCAGCGCCCGTCCTATCAGCGATTTTGGTTCGTCACCCTGGTCAAGCGCCGGTTGGCGGGCCGAGCGGCGTGCGGCTTCGATGAAGTTGGCACGGGTGGCATCGGAGACACTGGGCTGAGGCGCGGACGGGGTCGGCTCAAACGGGCCCTCGCTTTCGGTAAGGCTCGATTTCGGCTTGGCCGGCCGGTCGATAACAGCAGGATCGACCGCAAAGTTTGGTTCGGGCTCGACGACATCTTCGATGTCTGCCGGTTCGTCATCTGTTTCGACAACGGCCTGACCAAGAACGCTGCGCGCTGCACCTGTGGCCGGATCGACCGGCATGGCATCTTCGGGCTTGCGGCGGGGCTGTGACCGAGCCGTGGCCACAGGCTCGGCGGGTGTCGGTTCATCCGAAAGGCGCTCGGCCGGCTTGTTGTTGAGCATGGCTTCGAGCCGGGCAATCCGGTTGTCGACCTGCGCGATTGAATTGCGCACGCCCGACAGATTGCGTGCTTCTGTGCCGTTCTCTTCTGCCCGCGCAAAAAGTGAAGCAAGCCGATCTTCGAGCGCGGCAAGGTCGGCCTTCTCGATGCCATCGGCTTCGGCCGGGCCGGACAACCCCTGTGTCCGGCTCGCAATCATCTCGGCCAGAGCCTCAAGATCGGGACCGGGCGCAGCACCGGCGGGCTCCAACTCGGCAAGAGCCTTGAGCTGAGCACCGGTTTCATCAACCCGCCTGGCGATCTGGCGCAACTGGGCTTCGATGGCATCGACCGCCGGCGTTTCGTCCGGCTTTGCCATCGTTTCCAGGCGCTGTTCGAGCTGGACAAAGCGCGGTTCGATAGTCTGGGCAATGACGTCGCGCAGTACCGAAACGCTTTCGGCCAGCATTGCTGCTTCGTCGCGCGATGGCGCTTCGATGGTCGAGATGCGCGCGCTCAGGGCGTCGATCTTTTCCAGAAGGCTGGTCGGTTCTGCAGGCTTGCTGACAGCCTCCGTCAGTGCTGCCATATCCCGGCTCAACCGCTCGATATCGGCTGATGGCTGCGACTGGCTGGCTTCGAGGGTGTCGATGCGGTCATAGATGGACCGAACGCTCTGCTCGATTGTTGCCATGGCCTGCACCTGGCGATCGTCGGCCAGTGCGGCCTGCTGGGCGTCGCGTTCGCTGGTCTGGAGCTGATGGCTGACGAGCTTTTCGATCGTGGCCGTGAGGTCTTCGATCCGCCTTGAGGTAACATTCTCTTCCGACTGGCGATCCGAGACGAGCATTTCGGCAAGGTTGCCGATCTGCGCTTCAATCCGTTTGATCTGGCCGGTCTCTCCCACGGCGCCCGCCAGCAATTCTATGACCTGGCTCAACTGGTCGATCTGCGCGGCGATGTCCGACTTCTCGCCCAGCGATTCCAGTCGCTGGCCGATCCGGTCTTCAAATCCGGCAATTTTTTCCCCGATGGCATCGAGCGACTTTGCAAAATCGGAAAGTTCGGACTGCGGGGTGGGTGCCGGAACGATGGGGGCTGCGGTCTGGGGTGCAGATGGAGCGCTGCCGGTCTGGCGCGCCCGAATCTGATTGATTGCGTCAACAACGCTTTCGCGCATCACCGGACGGTCTTCCGACGAGCGGTCGGCAAGCCGGGTCACGGCATGGCGCACGCTCCGCAGGGCCTCGGAATGGCGATCGGGCTGGTGCGGTGCCGGATGGGGCGGCGTGGTTGCAGGATGCTCCCCCGTCGCCTGACTGGTCGCCACCTGATCTTCGACCTGATCGAGCAGGGCCACGAGTTCGTTTCGCAGGCTTTCCCATTCGGCCCCGTTGGACCGGCGAAGGGCGGTTTGCGGCTCATCCCAGTCGTGATGTGGATTCGTTCGCGCCATATTGCTTTCCGACAGGCTCCCGACGGTGCGTCAACCGCACCGCTTCCGGCGATGGAATCGCCTAGCCTGACTTTCGACAGTTTATGGTAAATATCGCGTTAACCCCGTTTGCATTCCGCATTGATCCATCTGCCAATTGTGCGCATGGATTGCGCCCGGTCGCCGTTCGTGGTGATGTTCGGGAGATCGCCAAGCCGATCAGCGACAAGGTAGAAATAAGACAGAAAAATGAACGGACCAACCCGCAAGGACCGCGCAACGCGCCAGAGCGAGGGGCCGGCAATCTATACGATTGCCGAACTTGCCGACGCGTTTTCGATAACGCATCGGACCCTGCGCTTTTATGAAGACAAGGGCATGCTCCGACCCCGCCGGGTGGGCAATAAGCGCCTCTACACAAACCGCGACCGCCTGCGTCTGCGTATCATTCTCGATGGCAAGCAGGTTGGACTGACGCTGCGCGAAATCCAGGAATATCTCGACACCTACGATCTGCGCGACGGCTCGTACGACCATCTGCGCCGGGCGCTCGACAAGGTGCACCACCAACGCCATCTTCTCCAGCAACGGCGTTCGGCCATTGAGAAGTCCCTGGCCGAACTGGCCCGGGTGGAACAGATCATCGAAGGCATGCTGGCCGAACCCCAGGACCCGGACGGGCGGGGCGATATCATATAACCGCGCTGAGTTGAGGGTCGAATCAGGCCGCCGGCATGGCCGATGATGTGGGCAGTTGTGGTCGGGAAAGAGCGCTACCGGCTCGTCTTGCGGCGCTCAATCGGCCCAAATGACCACAAACGCTTGATTCACGACACGATCTTCGCATTATCTCCATTGTGTTTACTCTTGGGGTCTAAAAGTCTCAAGAACCGTTCCTGCCCCGGCGAGGTCCCGCGCCCCAATGAGCCACCGTATCATCATCGTTGACGATCATCCTCTCTTCCGCGCCGCGCTGCGCCAGACGCTTGAAGGCCGGGACAGCGACATGGTGTTCGAGGAGGCCGGCGATATCGAAGGGTTGAGTGCGGCGCTTGAAGCCAACCGCGACTGTGATCTCGTCTTGCTCGACCTCAACATGCCCGGTGTACGCGGCTTCTCGGGCCTGCTTCTTTTGCGGGCACAATTCCCCGAAGTCCCGGTGATGATCGTCTCGGCTGTCGAGGACACCTCGGTCATTCGGCGGTGCTTTGATCTGGGCGCATCGGGGTTTTTGTCCAAATCCGAATCCGCGGCTCGCATCCGCGAGTCGATCGACACCATACTGGCGGGTGGGCTGTGGGTGCCTGAGGGCGTCTCGCTCGATGGACAGGACGAGCAGACCGAAGTGCTCGCCCGGCTTGCAACGCTCACCCCGCAACAGATTCGCGTACTGATGATGCTTTCCGACGGGTTGATGAACAAGCAGATCGCCTATGAGCTGTCCATATCGGAAGCCACGGTCAAGGCGCACGTCTCGGCAATCCTGCAAAAACTCAGCGTCGACAGCCGCACCCAGGCGGTGATCGCCGCCGCCAAGATCGAGCAGGGCCAGTTTGCCCAGCTCGTTGAGGATCAACAGGCCTAATCATTACTGCGGCAATGCCTCGGGAGCGTATTGTGCAGCGAACTCGGCGCTGGGCGGAATGGGTTTTATCACATCGACCAGAACTCCGTTGGGATCGGTGACGATGAAATGGCGCTGGCCGAAATCTTCGTTGCGGATATCGAGAACAATGCTCACGCCTGCCGCTTTCAGCCGGTCATATTGAGCATCGACATCTTCGACTTCAAAACTGAGCAAGACACCACCGGTCTGGCCGCGATGCCCTTGCGGAATCGTATGGTGTGATTTGTCCAGCACCGCAAAGTTGATTGCCGGGTCGGCACTCGATTGCAGGTGGACGTACCAGTCGCTGTCAAACAGCACTCGGAACCCAAAATTTTCGACGTAAAACGCTGCCGACGAGGTCACATTGTCGGTCATGACGACCGGATAAAAGCTGGTGGGGTGCATGGGACTTTCCTTCTATCGAAAAGAAACATACTGTCTGTATGTAAGTTTGAAATAACATACAGGCTGCATGTATGCAAAGAGAATCTGCAAAACGGAGCAACAAGGAACGATCGGATGCAACCCGCGCCGCGCTGATCACGGCTGGGCGCCAATTGTTTACCGAGCGGCCATATGGCGAAATCGGGACCCCTGAGATCGTCCGCAAAGCCGGCGTGACCAGAGGCGCGCTCTACCACCATTTCTCCGACAAGCAGACCTTGTTTGCCGCCGTTGTTGACGCCGAAGCCGCAGCGGTAGCCTTTGAGATCGAACAGTCCTCTCCGCAGGGAACCGATCCGAACAATGCGTTACTGGCTGGTGGACGCGCCTATCTCGACGCTATGGCGGTTCCCGGGCGCACCCGACTGCTGCTGCTTGATGCGCCGGCCGTTCTCGGTCATGCCGAAGCGGAGGCCATTGATATGTGTCACAGCGCGCGCACCCTTCAGGAGGGATTGGACATGGCCATCGAGGCAGGAACGATGCCACCGCTGCCCCTCGGCCCGCTGACCCAGATCATATCGTCGGCGTTCGACAGGGCCGCCTTGGCCATTGCGGCCGGGGGAAACCGAGCCGAATGGGAAACTGTTCTCAAAGCGCTTTTGGCCGGGCTTGCCCGTCGTGCTTAAAGCTGTTTGCTCATCTGGCTGAGCAGGGCGCGCAGGGCGGCGGGTTTGACCGGCTTGTTAAGGACCGGCGTGCCACGCGTTTCAGCCAATTGCCGAACCGCCGGTGTCTGGTCCGCGGTTACCAGCACCGTGGGCAGGTGCCCACCGACGATCTGCTTGAGCCACTCGATTGCATCGAGCCCGGAGGTCTGGTCGAGATGGTAGTCCATGAGCACCAGATCGGGCACCCAGCCCTCCAGCATCCCCAATTGTGCAATTTCCTTCAGCGATGTCGCTATGCGTACATCGCACCCCCAATTTTCCAGCAAGCCCGACATCGCGTCGAGGATCGAACGCTCATTGTCGACGCACAGGACATGCAGTCCTTCAAGCTGGCTGCTTTCCCGTACGAGCGGCGCATCGACCGGATCGGGCGCACGCGGCGCCATCGCGATGAGCGGGACGCTGATGGAAAACCGTGAACCCTTGCCCACTGTGCTGTCGATCTCCATCGGATGGTCGAGCGCGGCAACAATGCGCTGCACAATGGACAGACCCAGCCCCAGGCCGGGCGCGATGCGGGCGCCTTGCTCGAGCCGCGAGAATTCGGTGAAGATCATCTGATGCTGATGACGGTCAATTCCGATGCCGGTGTCGATGACATCCAGACGCACGCTGTCGCCACGCCGGCGGCACCCTACCAGCACGCTCCCGCCAGGGCGGGTGTATTTGATGGCGTTCGACACCAGGTTCTGGATAACCCGGGCCAGCAGCATACGGTCCGAACGCACGGTGAATGATGCGCCAACGACCCGCAGATTGATGTTTTTCTCAGCGGCCAGGGGCTGAAACTCGATCTCGATCTTTTTCAGAAGATCGAGAATATCGATGTTGGTGCGCGTGACCTTTAGCGCTCCCGAATCCATGCGCGAGATGTCGAGTAGGGTCGACATGATGTCCTCGACTGCATTGAGCGAGGCATCGATCGATGACGCCAGTTCGGCCGTGGGCGTACCGCGCGTACGCTCGAACAGCGTCGAGGTATAGAGTCGCGCCGCATTGAGCGGTTGCAGGAGATCATGGCTCGCTGCTGCCAGAAACCGTGTTTTCTCGTGATTGGCGGCATCGGCCTTGGCGCGGGCCTTTTCCAGTTCCGCATTGAGAAGGGTCAGGGCGCGGGTCCGATCGTTGACCCGTTCTTCCAGCGTGTGATTGACCTGCTCGAGCGCTGCCTCGGCGCGCGCCCGGTCCGTCACATCCGAAAAAGAAATAAGCAGCCCGCCATCGGGCAGGAGCGCCGTGTGGATTTCGAGCTGGTGGCCCGAAATGTTGGTTCGCTGTGTCAGGGTCGTGGGTTCGGCGGTTATGAGCCGCCGCCGCTGATCGGCGACCACCTGCGGCGTTCCAGGGCCAAGATCGCCCCTCCGCGCCATAAACAGCAATATGTCGTCGAGTGGCGTGCCGGCAAGCACCAGCGACTGCGGCAGCCCCATGCCGACACGATACCGGGTGTTTGCGGTGGCCAGCAGCAGCTCGGAGTCGAATATGGCAAGGCCATAGGGAAGGTGGTCGACAGCACCGGTCAAACCGGCCTCGAATGCAAGCTGTTCTGGAACTGCGCTATCGGACATGCGGTGCTCCTAACCCCGCCCACCAGTGCTGTCGTGGCCCTCCGGGAGCGGAAATGTCAAGTCATCCCAATGGACAGGGGCCGTGAATCGGGGCTAGCTTCCGGAGGCCGCGCGGGAGCGGAAGCAAAGACAGGAGGCATAGGGATGTCATTCGTCCAGGAATTCAAGGAATTTGCCGTCAAAGGCAACATGGTCGACATGGCCGTGGGTATTGTTATCGGCGGTGCCTTCGGCACGATCGTGTCCTCGCTGGTCGACGACATATTCATGCCGGTCATCGGGCTGGTGCTCGGCGGCGTGGATTTCTCCAACCTGTTCATCGTGCTGTCCAATCCAGAGGGTGTTGCAGTGCCGTCCCTGGCGGTTGCCGAGGCAGCAGGCGTGGCCACCCTCAACATCGGTCTGTTTATCAATGCGGTGGTAAAATTCGCCATCGTTGCGTTTGCGCTGTTCATGCTTGTAAGGGGCATAAACATGCTGCGGCGCGAAAAGAAAGTCGAAGAAGCACCGGCCGAACCCGCCCCGCCGCCGCGCGAAGAAGTTCTTCTTGCCGAGATCCGCGACATTCTCAAGGCTCAAAGCTAGCCGCCCGGCCAGAATCAATAAGCAAATATGGACAAAGGCCCGCTCGCCCATGGCGGGCTTTTTCTTATCATAAGTTAGGATGCCGCATTTGGATTACGTATTTTATCCTATTGCGCTCGCTAGAATAAGATTATAGTCCTATCGCTACGTAGTCAGTGATAGGGAAGAGTCCGAACGGCAAAAACCGCTCCCTATAGCAAACTTCGTGCGCGATTCATCTTAGCAATCGCCAAGTCGATCTGAACGCAAGGCATCGCCAGCGCTGTGCCACTGTTCCGGGCCCAAGCCCGGAGGCAGGCGGGTGCTGCATGCCGGAATTTGGACGGCGCATTTGAAAGCGTGGCACCGGCTTCGGTCGGTGGGATTTGCCTTTGACGCTCAATCGGAGAGGGGGCTCGCCGTGCCAGTTTTGCATGACGCATCCCGAAAGAACTGGAGAAAGCAATGAATTCGGAAATTTCCTATCGGCCATTTCTCAACCGTGACCGACTGGTTCACATTGTCGACAGCGACCAGCCCACGTGTGACGGACTCGATGTGCTGTTTCGGCTCGAGGGCTTCCAAACGGCCATTTCGCGCAATAGCGATGATTTCATCGCTCGCTTCGGACAGCGGCGCCCGGATGTGGTGATTCTCAATTTTGACCTGGAGGGCGAGGATATGCTGCCCGCCTTGCGGCGCATCAAGGATATGCGATCGGGCATTCCGGTCTTCATGCTGGCAGATCGCCCGCTTGTTGATGGGACCGTCGAGGCCATGCGCTCAGGGGCGAGCGATGTTTTCGTAAAGCCGGTGGATTCCGAGCGGTTCGTCCGCGCGGTGCGTGACACCCTGCGGCGCGATGTTCATCTCAAACCCTCTCAGGATGGCCAGCGCGAAGTCGAGATCCGCGGCTTTGCCCAACTAACGCCCCGTGAACGCGAGGTCCTGCAACTGGTTACCAACGGACAATCCAACAAGGAAGCCGGGCGCGAGTTGGGAATTTCCCCCCGCACCATCGAGGTGCATCGGGCCAGGGTCATGGAAAAGCTGGGCGCCCGCAATACCGCCGACCTGATCCGGATCGTCTTGACGAGCTAGTGCTCAACTCGAGATCGCACACGCAAACGGGGCGTGTTCGCACATGCCCCGTTCGTCTCGAAATCGCGTTCGCGGACCAATGCCACAGGGGCTGGCTATGCTATCCGCCAACCGTTGGCAGTGTCAGGTCTCCCGCGACGAGCTTGTTTTCCATCAGCTTGGACATGTCGAAATCGCGCTGCAGTTCCAGTGCCTGCCAGACCGAGATCAGTGCGTCGCAAAGCTCGGCGATCATGTCGTCGGTATGGTAGGGGGTTGGGGTAATGCGCAGCCGCTCGGTGCCCTTGGGAACAGTGGGATAGTTGATGGGCTGGATATAGATGTTGTGCCGATCCATCAGCATGTCGCTGGCCGCCTTGCACAGGCGTGCATCGCCAACGATCAGCGGAACAATGTGAGTGTCGGTCGGCAGGACCGGCAAACCGGCCTCGGCCAGAACGCGTTTCACACGGCCGGCTTGGCGCTGCTGGCCTTCACGTTCCACATTGGAGACCTTGAGGTGCTCGATCGAGGTGCGGGCCGCCGCGCAAAGCGCCGGGGGCAGGGCGGTCGTGAAAATGAATTCGGGCGCATAGGAGCGCACGGCATCCACGATGGCCTTGTTGGCCGTTATATAGCCGCCCATGACGCCAAACCCTTTGGCGAGCGTTCCCTCGATGATGTCGATCCGGTCCATAAGATCGTCGCGCTCGCAGATGCCGCCGCCGCGCGGGCCATACATGCCGACCGCATGAACTTCATCGATATAGGTCATGGCGCCGAACTCGTCGGCCAGATCGGCGATCGCTTCGATCGGGGCAACGTCGCCATCCATCGAATAGACGGATTCGAACACGATCAGCTTGGGGCGCTGTTTGCCGGCCGCGGCGAGCAGGTCGCGCAGATGGTCGAGGTCATTGTGGCGGAAAATCTTCTTTTCCATACCCGACTGCCGCACACCCTGAATCATTGAGGCGTGATTGAGCTGGTCGGACAGGATCAGGCAATCGGGGATCAGTCGCGCAACAGTTGAAATCGTCGCCTCGTTGGAAACGAACCCCGAGGTGAAGACCAGCGCGGCTTCCTTGCGGTGCAGGTCGGCAAGCGAACGCTCGAGTTCGACCAGTGGGCGGTTGGTGCCCGAAATGTTGCGGGTGCCGCCGGCGCCGGCGCCGAGCTTGCCAGCCGTTTCCTGCATGGCGCCGATCACCGCGGGGTGCTGGCCCATGCCCAGATAGTCGTTGGAACACCAGATGGTGATTTCGCGGGCGTTGTCTGCGCTGTCACGGAAGACGGCGCGAGGAAAATGCCCGGCAATACGTTCGATATCGGCAAAGACGCGATAACGCTTTTCAACCCGAAGCGCGTCGATCGCATCTTCGAAGATGCCGCGATAGTCCATGAGGCCTACTCCACTGGCGTCACCGGACTAAGGTGCGGCGGCGCTTTTATACATAGTAATATGGCGAGCCTTGAAAACGGCCGCGTCTTTTCTTTAGTGTCTTTTATGCTCTGCAAAACGCAGGGCGACATGATCTTTATCAAATCGGTGGGCAGGATGTCATTGGCAAATCACACCATTACGCCCTTGCAATCGACGCCGATCGGACAGGATCGCTGCACTATAGCCATAATTGTGATCGGGTGAAGAGTACCGGCGGCGCGACCCAATGACGCGAGGACCTGCTGAAGGCGGCAATTTTGGCTCGTATCTTTGGACTGACAAATTGCCAAAGTCAGGGTAAAACCACCGCATTTGGAAACCGGCCACAATCACGTTCCTGCCGCAATTGGCCAGCAATGATCGCGGCGACAATCACAAAGCGGTGAGCTTAAAATGAAAAAACAGGCAGTTGCCCTTACAGCCCTAGCAGCGCTCTTGCTCGCTGGTTGTTCCACCAATCCCTATACCGGGGAATCCCAGCTTTCCAACACTGCGGGAGGAGCCCTGGTGGGTGCCGGCGGTGGCGCCATCGGCGGTGCGCTGATCGGCTCGGCGATGGGCGATGCCCGGGTTGGTGCGCTGATCGGCGCCGGCGTCGGTGCGCTGGCCGGCGGTGCAATCGGCAACTACATGGATCAGCAGGAAGCTCAGCTTCGCGCCCAGCTCCAGGGCACGGGCGTTTCGGTGACGCGTGTGGGTGACAACATCATCCTCAACATGCCATCCAACATTACATTCGGCGTCAACCAGTCCGATATCCAGCCCGCCTTCCAGAACACGCTGCGCTCGGTCGCCCTCGTGCTTCAGGAATACAACCAGACCCTGGTCGATATCATCGGCTATACCGACTCCACGGGTTCGGCGAGCTACAATCTGACGCTTTCCCAGCAGCGCGCAACTTCGGTGCAACGTACGCTCGCCCAGTTCGGCGTCGACCCGCGCCGCTTCTTTGTTGAAGGCCGCGGCATGGCCAACCCGATCGCCGATAATTCGACCGAAGCGGGCCGTGCCCAGAACCGCCGCGTCGAAATCCGGATCGTTCCGATTCGCAATTAGCCGAGACGGAATCTGTAATAAAAAGGGCGCCCCGGCAAACCGGGGCGCCCTTTTCCTTTGGACCAGGCCTTAAAGAACGACGATCGTCGAGCCGAACCGCACAGCGTCGGCGAGATGGATGACGTCCTGATGCAGCAGACGCACGCATCCCGACGAGACGGCATGGCCGATGGTCCAGGTCTCGCCGGTGCCATGGATGCGGTAGATCGTGTCGCGATTGCCCTCATGAATATAGAGCGCGCGGGCGCCGAGCGGATTGTCGAGCCCGGGGGGCTGGCCATTGCGCCATTTTTCGAGTTCTGGTTGGCGATCCACCATTTCCGATGGCGGTGTCCAGATCGGCCATTCGCGCGAATAGGCAATGTGCCCGCGGCCCGACCATTCAAATCCGGCCCGGCCCAGGCCTGCGCCATAGCGCATGGCGGTGCCGCCGTCTTCGACGTGATAGAGATAGAAATTCGGCGTATCGACAATAACCGTCCCGACCTTTTCGCTCGTCGGGTACGGAACGCGCTGACGGTAATATTTCTGGTCGAGATAGCGCAAATCGACCGCCGGAACGGCAAATTGTTCCTCCGGCATCGCCGCATACATGGCCACCACCTCCGGCGAGATCGGCGGTGGCAGCTGAATTTGGGTTCTTGGTTGCGTGGTGGTCGTACAACCGGCGGCAGTGGCTGCGAGCAGGCTCGAAGCGCCGGCCATGAAGCCGCGCCGGGAAAGGGTCAGTTCGGACATGTCAAAATCTCATGGTTTGGCGGCGCAAAGCGCTCACCAGTCAAAAAGGATGGGGCGTGGCACGATCTCAGGCGCGGGGCGGGGGAATATCGAGCAATTGCGGCGGGTCGTCGTCGACTACCAGCTCCATAGGAGCGGGCCAGCAATTATGGGCATCGGGTTTGGGCGGTTGTTCGACGCGGGCAAGATCGGCATGGAACTGGCACCCCGGTACGAGAATGCCCAGACCCATCTGCTTCCAGCAACGGCCGAGCTTTTCGGGCGCCTCGCTGTCGAAAGCAACCTTGGCTGATGCATCGAGACAAAGCGCGTCCACGCCAACCGGCAGCGTCTCGGGCGCACGCGCCGAGGCGAACGAGGCCGAAACCAGCAAGAGCCCGAAGGCGAGCATCAAAATGGGCAAGTAGCGCGTCATGGCCTATGGGTTACCGCATCAATAGTGGCGCGAAAAAGGCGCTCACCGGTCACGGAGCAGTGATGGACATCTGCACGTGCAGCGGTGTTGCCCGGCGGTCACAAAATCGGTGGTGGCCGTCGCGGTTCAGCCTGTGGATGGGACGATTGAAGCTTTGCACCCGCCATAATCGCCGCCTAATGTCCGGCCATCGTTTGACCAGTCCCGGATTCTCATGACCGACATCGCAAAAGCCATCGCCGGACTCATCGCAACCGAAATTGCGGCCCGTCCCGAACAGGTAAGGGCCGCCGTTGATCTGCTTGATGGCGGCGCCACGGTTCCTTTCGTTGCGCGATACCGCAAGGAAGTCACCGGCGGTCTCGACGATGCGCAACTGCGGACGCTGGAAACGCGGTTGGGCTACCTGCGCGAGCTTGAAGCGCGCCGGGCGGCCATCCTGCAATCGATCGATTCACAGGGCAAACTCACCAGCGACCTGTCCGCCCAGATCGCCAGGGTCATGACCAAATCTGAGCTCGAGGATATCTATCTTCCCTATAAGCCCAAGCGCCGCACCAAGGCCGAAATCGCCCGCGAGCGCGGCCTGGAACCGCTGGCCGAGACCCTGTTTGAAAATCGCTCGCTTACGCCGTTGACCGAGGCCGAAAAATACCTTTCAGACGATGTGCCCGATACCAAAATGGCGCTCGAAGGCGCCCGTGACATTCTCGCTGAACGGTTTGCCGAGGATGCCGAACTGATCGGTCGGCTGCGCGATTATATGGAACGCAAAGCGGTCCTGCGGGCCAGGGTCATTGACGGAAAGCAAGAGCAGGGCGCCAAGTTTTCCGACTATTTCGATCACGCCGAGGCTTGGTCCAAAGTTCCCAGCCACAGGGCGTTGGCCATGCTGCGCGGCCGCAACGAAGAGGTGCTGGCCGTCGATCTCGAACTCGATGCCGACGCCGAAGGCAAATACAAGCCCGCCGAAACCATGGTTGCCGCCCATTTCGGTATCCGCGCCGATGGCGGGGTCGCCGATCAGTGGCTAATGGATGTCGCGCGCTGGAGCTGGCGGGTCAAACTCTGGCTTCACCTCTCGGTCGATCTGATGGGGCGCCTGCGCGAGCGGGCCGAAGACGAAGCGATCACGGTCTTTGCGCGCAATCTCAAGGACCTGCTGCTGGCCGCGCCGGCCGGCAATCGTGCCACGATGGGCCTCGATCCCGGAATCCGCACGGGGGTCAAGGTGGCTGTGGTCGATGCCACTGGCAAGGTGCTTGATACAGCGACCATCTATCCGTTCCAGCCCCGCAACGACATACAGGGCAGCCTTGCCGCGCTGACGGCACTGGTTGCCCGGCACAAGATCGATCTGGTCGCCATCGGCAATGGTACTGCCAGCCGCGAAACCGAGCGACTTGTGAGCGAGATGTTGACCATGATCCCCGCACCCAAGCCGATGAAAGTTGTCGTCAGCGAAGCGGGCGCCTCGGTCTATTCAGCCTCTGAAACGGCGTCCAACGAACTCCCCGAACTCGATGTTTCCCTGCGCGGCGCGGTCTCCATCGCCCGCCGCCTGCAGGATCCTCTGGCCGAACTGGTCAAGATCGAGCCCAAATCGATCGGCGTGGGCCAGTATCAGCACGATGTTGATCAATACAGGCTCGCCAAGGCGCTCGATGCCGTGGTGGAAGATGCGGTGAATGCGGTGGGCGTCGATCTCAATACGGCATCGGCCCCGCTTCTTGCGCGGGTGTCGGGGCTTGGCAGCGCACTCGCTGAAGCCATCGTCGCCCATCGCGATGCCAATGGAGCGTTTTCAGCCCGCAAGCAATTGCTGTCAGTTTCGCGCCTCGGCCCAAAGGCTTTTGAACAGGCTGCCGGTTTCCTGCGGATCCGCGATGGCTCCGAACCGCTCGATGCGTCCTCGGTCCACCCCGAAGCCTATGGCGTGGCGCGAAAGATAGTGGCCGCCTGCGGCCGCGATATCCGCCAGTTGATGGGCGACAGCGCTGCGCTCAAAACCCTCGACCCACACAGCTTTGTCGATGACACCTTCGGGTTGCCCACGGTCCGCGATATTCTAGCCGAACTTGAAAAGCCCGGCCGAGATCCGCGGCCGGAATTCAAGACAGCCACGTTTGCCGACGGAATCGAGCAAATCTCCGATCTCAAGCCGGGCATGATGCTCGAAGGCACGGTAACCAACGTTGCCGCCTTCGGAGCCTTTGTCGACATTGGGGTGCATCAGGACGGGTTGGTTCACGTTTCCCAACTCGCCGACCGCTTCGTCAAGGACGCTCACGAGGTCGTCAAGGCCGGTGATGTGGTCAAGGTCAAGGTGCTCGAAGTCGACGTTAGGCGAAAGCGGATCAGCCTGTCCATGCGGCGCGACGCTTCGCCTGACCGTCACGCCAAAACGGCGCAGCCGGAACGCAATACGCCCCGGCCGAAAAAAACCGCTCAATCCTCACCCTCGCAGGGCGCACTCGGCGCCGCGTTGAGCGATGCCTTGCGTCGAAGCAAATAGAGAGGTCAGTGCTCCTGGGCGATGTGCAGGAGATAACCAAGCCCAAATCCCACCGCGGCCGCCACGACAAGTACCGCGCCGGCGCTGGCGGGAGCCTTGTGTGCGGCGCGCGAAAGAACGTCGATATCCTTGCGCGCCTGCTTGGTTGCCCGCCTTGCATTCTTGCGGGCGCCATGGATGAAATCTCCGGCGTCGTCGGCCAGATCGTCGAAATCGAGCCCGTGATCAGCAAGGCTTTTGGAAATGGAATCGAGTTGACGCCGCAACTCGCGAATTTGGGATCTGGCGGGCTTTTCCAAGCCATTGGTTAAACTGAAATCAGCCATAGCGGTTCTCCATGCACTTGTGTGCAGGGTCAAACGATCAGGACCGCCTCCCGGTTCCCAAACCTCTATTGCGCGGCCCCCGCTTCATCGAGATAGCTCTGGTAGGCGCCCACACACATAAGCTCGGCCAACTCGCCGGCCCTGCCGGGAAAAGCGCGGGAGGTGCGCAGGCAAACGCCCTCGTGGTCTTCATGGATCAATGGATCGATGAGGCCGAAATAGCAGGTGATCTTGTAGCGCTCCTTGAAGCTCTCGCTGATTTCCGGCCTGATGGCGCTCTCGACATAGGCATCACACCGATTGATCGCCTCGATGTTGGAAAAACCTTGCGACAACGCAGGGTTGGTAAATCCCAGCCCCAAAATACCCACCACCGATGCTACCGCAACGCGCATCACCAAATCCCACCCACGATTTCAAGCCACTCAACTTCAAATCGCTGGCCGTCTCAACATCCCTGTCGCTGCCTGACGCGCGCAGACAGCGTTCTGTTGCTCAACTGTCGCAGTATCGCAGGGCCAAGCGCTATTGCGGTTCGCAACTCCCCGGAAGGATGGTGTCCAGAGAGCCCTGGGCAGGATCGAGTTCGCCCTCGGTGATGGCCATTGGCCGAAAAGGTGGGGTTGCCTGAACCGCAGGTTGAGCGAGCCGAAGGGTGTAACACCCCGCAAAACGGGCGGTTGTTCCGTCGGCCATGGTCGCTTCGATGGCTGCCGGGATGGTGTAATAGATCGTCCCGGCGGCACCTTCGGTGACTTCGGGACCGACAATCAGTTGGACGGATTCGGTATCCTGATAGCCGGCGGCAAAGGCTTCGAAATCGGCCTGCTGGTCGATGCCGTCCTCATGCTCGAAATAGGACCATGCGCGCAGATATTCCGAGCGACTAATGGCGTTGTAGAGCGATTCAATGACCGCAGCGGCGGTCGAGCGGTCGTCGTAATAGGGATTGTCGGGCACCGGCTCATCGAGGTCGTCTGCTCCAGGTTGCGGCGCCTCCACCTCGCCGGGAACCACAGTCACCTCCGCCGCGACGGGCGCCGCCGGCGTTACCGGCTGGGCCAGAGCCGGCGAAACCAGAAATACGGTGACGATGGCGGCAATGATTTTTTCCATGAACACTCTCCTTTTCCCAACAACGCACGGCAACCGCTCAACGTTGCCTCAAACTGGACATGCCGATACCGAAGAGGGAAAATGGTGCTGCTGGACAGGATTGAACTGTCGGCCTCTCCCTTACCAAGGGAGTGCTCTACCACTGAGCTACAGCAGCGCCGGCGTGATGGCCCGTGAGCCATCCGAATGCGGGCCTCTACTGCCACAGGCCATGTGTGGACGCAAGGGCAAAAAACTGCCACTAGAACGCCAACGATATCCGACAGGGTCCAGTCCATGTCCAATCCGGATCGCGACCAAAGATTGGCCGCAAAGCTGCGGGAAAATCTTCGTCGCCGTAAAGCACAGGCCAAGGCACGAACCGCGCCGACCGATCAGTCGGACCAACAAGAGGCAACGGGCACTTCAAAACCTGAGCCAACCGGCAGAAAAGATACCTGAACCACCGTTTCTTGCGGCCCGTCCCGGGCTGCGCTACCAACAGCTTCAACCTTCGCATCGCCTGTTCCAGGACGATTCGCGCAGAAATCCCTGTCCAAGGAGTGCCATATGGACCGCATCCGCATCGTGGGTGGCAATCAGCTCAATGGCGAAATCCACATCTCGGGCGCCAAGAACGCGGCTCTGCCCCTGATGATCGCCTCGCTTCTGACCGAAGAGCCGCTGGTGCTCGTCAACGTGCCGCGCCTGGCAGACGTCAAGCAACTCGAACGCATCCTCGAAAATCACGGCGTCGACATCGCCGTGCATGGACGGCGGCGCGGCGACACCGAAATGGGCGGGCAGCGGATCACCTTCACGGCCTCCGATATCGTCGACACGACAGCACCTTACGAACTTGTGTCGACAATGCGGGCCAGCTTTTGGGTCATCGGTCCGCTGCTGGCCAGGGAAGGTCATGCCAAGGTTTCTCTGCCAGGCGGTTGCGCCATCGGCACGCGGCCGGTTGATTTCTATCTCGACGGTTTGCGCCAGCTTGGCGCCGAAATCGAAATCGATGCCGGCTATGTGCTGGCGCGCGCACCGGGCGGCAGGCTCAAGGGTGCCAGCGTCCGGTTCCCCAAGGTCTCGGTCGGCGCCACTCATGTGGTGATGATGGCAGCGACTCTTGCCCAGGGAACCACGACAATCGAAAACGCCGCCCTCGAACCCGAAGTGACCAATCTGGCCGAATGCCTCGTCGCCATGGGCGCGAAAATTTCTGGCATCGGCACTGGACGGCTGGTCATCGAAGGTGTGGAAAAGCTCGATGGGGCGATCCACGAGGTGGTTCCGGACCGTATCGAGACCGGCACCTATGCCTTTGCGGCGGCAATGACGGGCGGCGAAGTGTTCCTGCGCAATGCAAGGCCCGAGCTGTTGCAGTCGGCGCTCGACGTGCTGGTCCGCACCGGGGTGGACGTTACCACCGAGCAGGGCGGTCTGCGCATCAAACGCAATGGAAACGGCATCATGCCCGTCGATGTCGAAACTGATCCGTTCCCCGGATTTCCGACCGATCTGCAGGCCCAGTTCATGGCGCTCATGGCCCGCTCGAGCGGGGTATCGGCGATCAAGGAAACCATTTTTGAGAATCGCTTCATGCACGTGGCCGAGCTCGCGCGCTTTGGCGCAAACATCCACGTCGATGGACAGACCGCGACCGTGACCGGCGTCCCCGAACTCAAGGGCGCCCAGGTGATGGCAACCGATTTGCGTGCGTCGGTCTCGCTGGTCATTGCCGGGCTGGCGGCGCGTGGAGAAACGGTGGTCAACCGCATCTATCATCTCGACCGCGGTTTCGAGCGCCTCGAAAACAAGCTTTCGCGCTGCGGGGCGGAGATCGAGCGGATTGCCGGTTAAGCAAGCGGCTATAATAGGCTTGCACTTTGGGCCGTAAATGCCCAGATGTTCGCCATGACCTCCATCGATCCCCTACCCAAGGCAACCATGACCGACCTCAAGCTTCTGGCGCTCGACAGCGAAGACCTCGAGATCGTTTCCGCCCATGTGCAGGATGCTGTCGTCCGCGTGGGCGATATGGGCTATTCCAAAAATGATCGGCGCTTCGTGCTGCTCATGAACCGTTATGCCTGGGAGGCCGGAGACAAGCGGGGGCAGCGCAAGCGCGCCGGGTTGCATTTCGATCACGTCACTGCGGCCCATGCCGAGGGGTTCGATCTCAATTCCAAGGATGGCGTTCTCGAACTGCTCGCCGTGACCTTTGAACCGAACGATGCCCCGGCTGGGCAGGTCTTGCTTACGTTTGCGGGCGGTGGCAGGGTGCGGCTGGACGCTGAATGTCTCGAAGCGCGTCTTCGCGATCTCGGCGGCGTCTGGGCCGCCAAGGCCCAGCCCAAGCACGACGTCGACTGACCGGGGCGCGATCAGCCAACCATGACTGCACTTCTTTCAAGCGCTGACCCGGGCTTTGCGCAGGCCTTCGAAACGCTGCTGGGCTCCAAGCGCGAAGCCTCGGTCGAGGTGGGCGAAACCGTCGCGGCGATCATCGCCGACGTGCGGGCCCGCGGCGATGCCGCGCTGATCGAGTTGACCCGGAAATTTGATGGTCTCGAACTCACGCCCCAAACCATGCGGTTCTCTGCCCAGGAGATCGATACAGCCTACGGGGCGGTTTCGCCGCAAATTCGCGATGCGTTGACACTGGCGCACAAGCGCATCACAGCCCATCACGAAAAGCAAAAGCCCACCGATCACATCTATACCGACGATATCGGTGTTACGCTGGGAAGCCGCTGGACGGCGGTCGAAGCCGCCGGGCTCTATGTGCCTGGAGGGTTGGCATCCTACCCCTCCTCGGTGCTCATGAACGCCATTCCGGCCAAGGTGGCAGGCGTGGAACGCCTGGCCATGGTGGTGCCGACGCCCAACGGCGTGGTCAATCCGGCCATTCTCGCCGCGGCCAGGATCGCCGGCGTCACCGAAATTTATCGCGTCGGCGGCGCACAGGCGATTGCGGCGCTGGCCTTTGGTACCGAAACGATCGCACCCGTTGCCAAGATAACCGGGCCGGGCAACGCCTATGTGGCCGCAGCCAAGCGCCAGGTTTTCGGCACGGTGGGCATCGATATGATCGCCGGACCTTCCGAAGTGCTCATCATTGCCGATGGTTCGGCCAATCCCGCCTGGGTTGCGGCCGATCTGCTGGCGCAGGCCGAGCATGGGGCTGGGGCCCAATCGATCCTTCTGACCACAGACGAACAATTGGCGAAGGCTGTCCTTGCCGAAGTCGAAAGGCAGTTGGCAACGCTACGGGCACCAGATAACGCGCGTCAGGGCTGGGAAGAGTTTGGCGCGATCATCACGGTCGCAAGCCTCGAACAGGCCATGCCGCTGGCCAATCGTATCGCATCCGAGCACGTCGAACTTGCGCTCGACGACCCTCAACCGTGGATCGGCAAAATTCGCAATGCGGGCGCGATTTTCGTTGGCCACCACACCCCCGAATCGATCGGCGATTATGTGGGCGGCTCCAATCACGTGCTGCCCACGGCCCGCTCGGCCCGGTTTGCGTCCGGGCTCGGTGTCCTCGATTTCGTCAAGCGCACATCGATCCTGGGCTGCACGCCCCAGGCTTTGGCCGAACTGGCAGATGCCACCGTGACCCTGGCCGAAACCGAAGGTCTCCAGGCTCATGGAAAGTCGGTATCGATAAGGCTCAATCGCTGATGGAAAAGCGGCCCTTCGATCCCGAGACCGACAGGATCGTCACGGTTACGCTCGATCCCACAACGATCACCTCGGTCGATCCCGACGAGGTCCATGAATGGCGCGTCGCCATCTACGACCTTATCGACACCAACCGCTTTTACCCCGCACGGGTCACCGCCAACGGCCCTTACGCGCTGCACCTGTCGATCATTCACAACCATATCGTGCTCGACGTCCGGCATCCCGAAACGTTCAGCCCCATTGCCGCGCATTATCTTTCGCTCACCCCGTTCAGGAGCCTGATTCGGGACTATTTCCGCATCCGCGAAAGCTATTACGAGGCGATCCGTTCGGCCTCGACGTTTCAGATCGAGGCCGTCGATATGGGCCGGCGCGGCCTGCACAACCAGGCAGCCGAACTCTTGATCGAGCGGCTCGACAATAAACTGGTCATGGATCTCGAAACCGCGCGTCGGCTGTTCACCCTTATTTGTGCCGTCCAGCCCTACGCGGCTCGGGTGACCGAGCAGGAAAGCCAGTTGCCCACCATCCTGTTCGTGTGTTCGATGAATTCGGTGCGCTCTCCCATCGCTGCGGCCCTGGCCCGTAAGCATTTCCCCGGACGCCTCGTTGCCCGCTCGGCCGGTGTGCGCTCGGGCAAGGTCGACCATTTCGTCCATCAGGTCATGGAAGAGGTGGGCATCGACATGTCGGTTCACACACCGCATACCATGGACGAACTGGTGGCCTCCAACTTCGACATCATCGTCACTCTGGCCGATGATGCCAACATCGCCGTTGCTGAACGCGGGCTCGAAGCGGCCATCATGGAACATTGGGCGACGCCCGATCCTTCCGAAATCGAAGGCAGCCGGGAACTGGTCCTGGGCGCCTATCGCGAGTTGCGTGATACCATGGATATCAAGCTGCGTGGTGTGCTCGAGCCCATGCTGACCAGGGCCGGAAAAAGCGCCTGAATCAGGGACTTTCAATTATTTGCGTTTGCGTTTAGTTTGCGCGCCAAATCGCGCCCCGCAGTTGAGTGCGGGCCTTAGGAAGGCCTCGGTCCGCATTCGCGATCAGTCATGGGGCAATATCAGGAGAAAGAATGGCAAAGGAAGAAGTGCTCGAATTTCCGGGCGTTGTCACCGAATTGCTTCCCAACGCGACATTTCGCGTCAAGCTCGAGAACGAACACGAGATCATCGCCCATACAGCCGGGCGCATGCGCAAGAATCGCATCCGCGTTCTGGCCGGCGACAAGGTGCTCGTGGAGATGACGCCCTACGATCTGACCAAGGGCCGCATCACCTACCGTTTCAAGTAAACTCCTCAGTGAGCCGATAGTGTCCAGCAGACGCCCCGAATTCATTCTTGCTTCGGCCTCGCCGCGTCGGCTCGCGCTCCTCAACCAGATCGGCATCGAGCCCGACCATCTGATTCCCGCCCATGTTGACGAGACTCCCGAAAAGGGCGAGTTGCCGCGCCGCCTGGCCCAGCGCCTCGCGCACGCCAAGGCTTTCGAGGTTCGCAACAAGGCGCGTCAGGCGGGATTGGCGACCGAATCGGTGATCCTTGCCGCCGATACGGTGGTCGCCGTGGGACGACGCATTCTGCCCAAGGCCGAAACCATGGACGAGGCGGCAAGCTGCCTGCGGCTGCTGTCGGGCCGTGCGCATCGGGTCTTTACCGGCGTATGCGTTATTTCCGCATCCGGGCAGGCCCGCGAACGGCTGGTCGATACCCGCATCCGCTTCAAGCGCCTTTCCAACAAGGAAATCGAGGCCTATCTGGCCAGTGGCGAATGGAACGGCAAGGCGGGCGGCTATGCCATTCAAGGCATTGCCGGAGCCTTTGCGGTCAAGCTCAGCGGGTCTTATTCCGCCGTCGTGGGTCTGCCGCTGTTTGAAACTGTCGGCCTGTTGACCGGCGAGGGCTACCCCGTCCATTTCAACTGGCTCAACGCGACGGCCCTTCCAGGGGTGTAACCATGCCCACCAATGTAACGCGACTACGGCCACCCAAACCGTGCCCGATCTGCGGCAAGTCTTCGGTGCAGCAGTTCCATCCCTTCTGCTCGGCCCGCTGCGCCGACGTCGATCTCAACCGTTGGCTCACGGGCAATTATGTGATCCCCGGAGCCACCTCTTCGGCTGACGAGTACGATGCAGACTCGTTCTTGCCGGACGATGAGGACCAGGACTGATCATCCCTAAATGCGCAGCGCCCCGCCGGCGGGTTCGTCGATTTTTGAATGTCCGGACAGCGGTTTGGGAAAAAGTATGGACTGCCCACAAATTTCTTCTCCGGACGCTGGACAGCCCGGACCTGACTGCCTATAACCCGGCCACCAACACGAGGCCCGCAAGAGCCCCGACCCGATGCCCAGGTAGCTCAGTTGGTAGAGCAGCGGATTGAAAATCCGCGTGTCGGCGGTTCAATTCCGTCCCTGGGCACCACTTGCCCCAGCATCCAGCTTCGCACAATCAAGCCAGATCGTAGACCGCCAGAAGATTGGGCAGAACGGCCAAATGCCAGTTGATGGATTCGCCGGCGGCAAGCGCCTGACAGGCTGAATTGGCCGCATAGATTGCCGCGAAGGCCAGGATGCGCTTGCGCTTGTGGCCGAGCTTGGTGGCAAAGGCATCGGCCATGGCATTGATCCGAACAGGATCGGCCGCCAATTCGACCTTTCCCCAGGGGTGCAGAAAGCTGGCCGCCAGATCATAGGCGGGGTCGCCCCAAAGCCCCACGGGGGAACGCGCGATCCAACCCCGCTCGGCCAGAACGATCCGATCGTGATGAACGGCGCCGTGGAGCGGAATTTCAGCTGCGGGTTTGTCGAGCGTCGCGTAGGCAATGCCCACCGAGCGGGCATAGAGATCGCGCGCGGTGTCGGGCCATATCCGCACGTCGGCGGCAAAAAAATCGCTCAGATATTCGCGCAACGGCACCAGATTGTCCGGTTCGTCCGGACGGCTGACATGGAGCATGCCAACAAGGTTGGCGATGGCGCTCGTTGCCTGCGCGTCCTTGCCGTCAAGCGCCGGCTCGGACAGCATCCTGCCTTCCGCCCACTCGGTCAGAACGGCGTTCTCCGCCGTGCCGAAATGGCGTATCGCCCCATCCCCGCGATACCATTCGAGCAGGTTTCCTGCCCTTTCGGGGTCGACAGTGCCGGGCTTGTAGATACGCAAGGCTGCGTGGCTGTTATCGTCACGCTGGACCTTGTAGGTCCAGGCAACGGATGTCTCGGCCACCTGGGTAATCTTGGAAAGGCTCCAGCGGATGGCGGCCTTGTTGAGGACTGTGTCGTGCGGTGCGGTGCCGATCGGAACCCCCTGTGGAAAGCGTTTGGGCGCGCGCCGGGAAAGAATCACTGTTGGTTCGATACACACGCTTTCTAGCAAATTTCGGGCGCGCCGTCTGGTTCCGGGGAAAGGGAGCAGTTTAGCGCTTTTCCAGCCATGGCATGAGCCGTACGCGCGGCGAGCCTTCCGGCTGTCTTGGAGGCGTCCGGGGAGGATCTTCGGTCAGTCTTGCATCGAGTTCATCAAGCCGTGCCAGTGCGACTTCGAGGAGATGATCCATCCCCGCATCGTACCAGACTTCATTGGCCAGCATGGCTCTCGCCTGTTCAATGCGATCCTTTGCCAGAAGATATGCAGTCGGCATTGGGCGTCTCCGTGGCTTTCAACACACACACCGATACGGAGTGCATTTGAGTCGGACCAGCGCATACCCCCAACCTACCCACAACACTAAACCTCCATGGTAAAATCCAATTGAAGCGATGGGCGCAAATTCGATATTTATTGTAACCAATCCGCTCGACAGACATACCCGACAGCGCGCACCGTGCCGACAGAAGTCTCCTGCAACCAACAGAAGGGGCGGGGCCCTCAGTCCTTCTTGTCGGGAAGCCCCTTGCGGTCGGTTGAAGCGAACTCTTCGAGTTCTTTTTCGGTCATCGAATCGACCATTTCGCGCGAAGCGCCTTTGAGGTCTTTCTTTTCGATTTCGCCGCGCTTTGCGGCCAACGCGGCGCCTGCCGCTTTTTGCTGAGCTTTGGATTTGGCTGGCATGTTCATCCTCCATCGAGATCGAGAGAGGGCAAAACGATGCTGTCGATACCCGGTTCCGGCAGCAAACGTTATCGTGTTGGCTAGAGATCGTCCTCGTCACCAAGGAAGCGCTTCTCGAACTGGCCCAGCACGATGGTGATGATGAGCACCAGAACCGTCGCCATCACGGCCACGGAAAAAAAGCCCGACCCCGCCGCAACGCCAATCGCCCCGGCCATCCACAGACCGGCGCCGGTTGTCAGTCCCTTGATGTCTGTGCCAGAGCGTATGATGGCGCCCGCAGCAAGAAAGGCAACACCGGCCGTTACCGCCTCTATGACGCGGATCGGATCAAGACGTGCGATCGTGTCGGCGCCCAGATCAACCATCTCATGATAGATTTCGAACGTCATGATGGTGAATGCCGCCGCGGCCGTCGATACAAGCATATGTGTTCGCAAACCGGCGGGGTGCTTCTTGATTTCACGTTCAAACCCGATCAGCGCACCCAGAACGGCCGCAACTGCCAGACGCACGGCAAGCACACCAAAAGCTTCATGCGTTGGATTGCCCCCCAGAGCGAGGAAATCTTCCATTTCTCGGTCCCCACAAATTCCCGATGGGAACGCGCGGCGAGCCGGGGAGTTCCGAATGTCAGAAGGGCCAGACGATGGGGATCATGATCATGGCGACAACGAAAACCACGACATTGATGAGCGCGCCGATGCGCACGAAATCGAAGAACTTGTACCCCCCGGCACTATAGACAAGCGTATTGGTCTGGTACCCGATCGGGGTAAGAAAACTGGCGCTCGCGGCAAACATGACAGCCGCCACAAACGGACGTGGGTCGACCCCAAGGCCCGCAGCCAGACCGATTGCGACCGGCGTAACGATCACCGCGACCGCATTGTTGGTCACGACCTCGGTGAGGATCGAGGAAAGGATATAAACCACACCAAGCGCAAACAGTGGCGAAAGCGCCACCAGATAGGGCGCGATAAAGGTCACCATACCTTCGACCAGCCCGACATTCTCCATGCCGACCCCGACGCCCAGCATGGCGATGATGAGGCCCAGGATGCGCCAGTCGACCGCCTGTACGGCCTCGTCGGGCTCCACGCAGCGTGTGGCAAGGACAGTGGCCGCACCGATCACGGCAAGCCCTGCAATCGGCATCAGCCCCAACGCCGCGCCCACGACCACGGCGATCAGCACGCCAATGGCAATGGGGGCTCTCGCCCGGCGGAAACCGCGTTCGGCAGGCTCGGAAACATTGACCAGATCATAGTCTTCGACCATGCGCCGCAAATCTTCTGGCGCCCCCTCGATCAGCAAAGTATCGCCGACTTCGATGGGCGCGGTTTCGAACCGCTCCGCCAGGTTGGCGCCGCGGCGGTGCAGCGCCAGCGGATAGACACCGTAGCGCCGGCGCAGGCGCAGATGTTTTAGGGTCTTGCCCAGAATGCCCGAACTCGGTCCCATCAGAACTTCGACGATCGAAGAGGACCGGCTGCCGAGCGATTGCATGTGCTCGGATTCGGGCACATTGAGGTCGCCTTCTTCTTTCATCGATAGCAATTCGGCCACCGAGGTGCGCAGCACCACGACGTCGCCGGGCTGCAGAACGACGTCATGAATGTGCCGGCGCAGCGAAAAACTGGCGCGCAGAACGTCGATGAGTTGACGGTCCGAGCGATTGAAAGCCGCAACCTCGCGGGCCTTTTTGCCCACATGGGGGGAGTTGTCCTCGATCACGGCTTCGAGCACGAATTTCTTGCTCGTTTCTGAAAGCGAAATCGAGGAGACCGTCGTTCGGTCGGGCAGCAGGCCGCGGGCAAGCAGCATCGTCGCGATACCGGCCACGGCAATAGCGATACCCACCGGCGCCATTTCGAAGATGTGGAACGGCTCCATGCCGCTTCTTTGCGCGACGCTGTCGACCAGAATGTTGGTTGAGGTCCCGATCAGGGTACACGTTCCACCCAGGATGGCGGAAAACGAAACCGGGATGAGCAGCTTGGAGGCCGGAGTTTCCATCTGCCGGGCCATGGCAACGGCCACCGGGATCATCATCATCACGAGCGGCGTATTGTTCATGAATGCCGACATCACTGCGATGGCCAGCAAGAAGGAAATCAGGCTGCGATAGGGGTGCTTTTGGGCTCCGGCGGTGGCCCAGGTCGCGAAACTTTCCAGCGCTCCGGTGCGCACGAGCGCCGCCGAGATCACGAACATTCCCGCAATTGTCGCCGGAGCACTGTTGGAAAGTACCCCGAGCAGATCGTCGACCGAAACGATGTTGAGAACGATAAGGACGGAAACCGCGATGGCCGCACTCACCTCCGGCGAGCGCCACTCCCGGGCAAACGCGATAAAGAGACCGACAATGACGACACTGACGATCAGCGCGCCATAGGGCTCAATCAGGCTAGCGAACAAATGCACCCTCCGCTCGGTCCACGGCGCACTCTATTCGATGCCACCCTTGGTTGGAAAGCGGTCAGAATCAATTCGGTATTCTTTTTCAGGCAGGTGGGTTGGGCTTCATCGCCCGGACAATGTGCGGCTCACGGCATCGCGCCAACCGGCCAGTTTTTCCTCGCGCACCGCGCTGTCCATTTCGGGCACGAACTGATGCTCGCGGGCCCAGCTTCGGGCAAACTCGTCTTGTCCCGGCCATAACCCGATGGCCTGGCCGGCGAGCCAGGCAGCACCGAGCACCGTTGTCTCGAGCATATGGGGCCTGTCGACCGGCGCATCGAGAATGTCGGCGAGAAACTGCATCGTATAGTCGGACTGCACCATACCGCCATCCACGCGGAGCACTGTTGCGGCGCCGTGGCCGGTCCAGTCTTTTTGCATGGCATCGAGTAGGTCTGCGGTCTGGTAGCAGACCGCTTCGAGCGCCGCGCGGGCAAATTCCTCAGGCCCGGTATTGCGCGTCAGCCCGAACATGGCACCGCGCGCCTCCGCATCCCAATAGGGGGCCCCCAACCCGACAAAGGCCGGCACCAGATAGATGTTCTGCTTCGGATCGGCCGCCATTGCCAGCCGCCCGGAGTCCGATGCCTTGCCGATGATCTTAAGTCCGTCGCGTAACCACTGCACGGCGGCCCCGGCCACAAAGATCGAGCCCTCCAACGCATAAATTGTCTTGCCGCCCATCCGATAGGCGATCGTTGTCAACAGCCGGTTCTGCGACCGCACCAGCGTATCGCCGGTGTTGAGTACGGCAAAACATCCCGTCCCATAGGTCGATTTGATCATGCCGGGCGCAAAACAGGCCTGCCCGATCACGGCGGCATGCTGGTCTCCTGCAACACCCCGAATGGGGATCGCCCGGCCCAGAATGGATGCATCGGTCTGCCCGAAATCGCCGTCGCAATCGCGAACGTCAGGAAGCATGGAAGCGGGGATATCGAAAAGCGCGAGCAATTGATCGTCCCATTCGCCCTTTTCGATGTCGAACAAAAGCGTGCGCCCGGCATTGGTCGCATCGGTCGCGTGCACCGCGCCATCGGTCAGGCGCCAGATCAAATAGGTATCGACGGTGCCAAACGCCAAATCCCCCGCCTGAGCTTTCGCCCGCGCGCCTTCGACATTGTCGAGCAACCACTTGACCTTGGTGGCCGAAAAATAAGGATCGAGCAGTAAGCCCGTCTTTTCAGTGACCAGCGCTTCCTTGCCCGCCGATTTGAGTTGATTGCAGATGCTGGCGGTCCGGCGATCCTGCCAGACGATGGCGCGATAAATTGGCTTGCCGGATTTCCGGTCCCACACCAGCGTGGTTTCCCGCTGGTTGGTAATCCCGATGGCGGCAACATCGTCAGCGGACAGCCCGGCGCGCTTCAACGCTGTTCGGATGGCATAATCCACCGATTCCCAGATGTCCTCGGGATCATGCTCAACCCAACCGCTTTGGGGAAAATGCTGTGCGAACTCTTTTTGGCCCTGACCGACAACGTTCATGGCCGCGTCGAAAACCAGCGCCCGGCTGGACGTCGTGCCCTGATCGATGGCCAGAATATGACTCCCCATCGCGTCTCCTCCCATCATCGATTGCCCAGACCGTGCCTTAAACCGCCCACGGCGTAAAGATTGACGCGCCGGACCATTCCATGTCTTTTAGTTTTGTCCAGCCTTGCCAAAGCCTTCCGCATGCTTTCCGTTCTTAACGTCATCGCCCCGGTCTTCATCCTGATCGGGCTCGGATACCTCGCCGTGAGGGTTAAATTCTATCCGCGCGCCGGCGTTGGCGGGCTCATCGCCTATGTCAACAATTTCGCCACACCTTGTCTGTTGTTCAGGGCGATGATCGACGTCGATTTTTCCACGGCGTTCAATCCCGCGATCATCGGGCCCTTCTATATTGGGGCGATATCGGTACTCGCGCTGGGCGCTATCGGCGCGGCCAGAGTGTTCAGGCGCCGACCCGGCGAAGCGGTTGCCGTTGGGTTTTCGGCGATGTTTACCAACACCGTTCTGGTCGGCATTCCGATCATGCAGCGTGCCTATGGCGAAGAGGCGATGCCGATCGTCTATTCCATCATCGGGCTGCATGCGCCGATGCTGATGACCATTGGCATGTTCGTCATGGAACTGGCGCGCCGCGACGGCGGCAAGGTTTCCACGGCACTGTTCCAGGGCCTCAGGAAGTCATTGGCCAACCCCATTTTGATCGGCATTGCGCTGGGGCTTCTAGCCAATCTTTTCGGGCTCCAATTGTCCGGGGTCGCCGATGACGTCACGCTTTTGCTGGCCGGAACGGTCATGCCGGTCGCCCTGTTCGGTCTCGGCGGCGCCCTCAATGAATATAAGCTCGGGGAAACATGGACCCAGGCCTTGATGACCACCTCGATGCAGCTGGTGGTTCACCCGGCCATCGCGTGGATCGTCATGGTGCCGATCCTCGGTGTTGACCCGCACATCGCCCGCTATGGGGTTCTGCTCGCCGCCATGCCCGCCGGCATCAACGTCTATATCTTCGCGACCTATTACAATCGCGCCATGGACGTTGCCGCCAATACGATCCTGCTCTCGACCGTCCTTTCGGTCTTCACAATCACCGGCTGGCTATTGCTCCTGGGCGCCTGACTGCTGTTGCTGCTGCTGGTTCATCATGACCTGGGCCACCCGGATCGTATCCTCGGCCTGCCGCTCCAGCTCCGGTGCCAGCCTGACTGGCGCCGTCGTTTCCGCATCGAGCCCGCAGGCAATCCTCACATATCCAGCGGTCGGGCACAAATCGACCGAAGGGTCGAACCCGATCCAGCCCAGCCCGTCATCCCAGGCTTCGGCCCAGGCGTGCAGCCGCGCCGGCTCGTCATCTTCGCCCAAAACATAGCCGGTCACGAACCGCGCGGGAATGTCCATGCCGCGTGCGGCGGCAACGAACACATGCGCATGGTCTTCGGCCACGATCTCGGGCGCATCCTCATCGTCCTCAGGCGCCGTCTCGCGGGCTTCATGCAACCGGTTCATCAGCCAGTGCAACAGTTCGACCCGGCTCATGCCGGCCTTGGCATGCGCTTTCATCCGGTTGACCAAATTGCCATTGGGTCGTGTCTGGGCCGTGAAGCGCTTGAACAGCGCCAAATTCGGGCCACCGGCCACCCGCCCGATCATCCCATGGGTGTCGCTGGTCTCCACAACACCGGAAACCGAGATGAAGAGGTCTTTTTCGGGGCGATGCTGGCTGACAAGATGGGCAGTGTTGCCGAACGCATCGGTAAAGCTTGCGGATGCGTCGATCCCGTCCATTTTGATGGACCACTCGACAACCGATTGCGAGGCGGTCTCGATGGGCGTCAAAAGCAGATGTTGAACGGCGTGCGGCAGAGCCTCGCTGGTTGCAAAGCGAAATTCGTGGCGTATCGATATGCGCATGGGTCCGCTCGTCTCAGTAGAAATTATAACTCTCCGAAATCGCGTTGGTGAGCTGGTTGTTGGCCGCCATGAAGCCGGTCAGATATTCGTGCAACCCCTGGTCGAAAACCTTGCTCATGTCCCCCGCTGTCAGGAACTGCGCCATCTTGATCGCCTCGTCGTGACAGCCCGACGGCTCCCCGTAAATCTGCTCGAGCATGCCCAGCATGGCCGTCACCGAGGTGCAGCAAAAGGCAAGGGACCGGGGCATCTCCTTCCGGAAAATTAGGAAATCGGAAATATTCCAGGCCTTGTAGCGGTCGTGATAGATATGGCGATAAGCGCGATGGGCCGAAGCCGCGCGCAGGATCATCGTCCATTGCTGGATATCAACGTCGCCACCCACCATCGAAGAGCGTGGCAACAGAACGTAATATTTGACGTCCAGAATTCGCGCCGTGTTGTCGGCCCGCTCGATAAAACCGCCCGTCTGCGCAAAGGCAAAGCCGTCGGTGCGCATCAGGGTGCCCAGAAGGGCGCCCCGAAACTGGTTTGAACCCTGCTTGACCGATTGCAGGAAACTGGGAAGCTTGTTGCCGAGCACATAACGGGGCTGGACCTGCGAAAATTCCAGCCAGGTGCCGTTAAGGCTCTCCCACATGTCGGTGGTGATTTCGGTGCGCACCGACTTGGCGTTGGTTCGCGCGTTGAACAGGCACGATTTCACCGACGAGGGATTGTCGGTATCAAACAGCATGAAATGGGCGACGCTGGCTATATCGACGGTCTCGTGCTTTTCCTTGAAGGCCTCTTCGGCCTCTGCGGCCTGAAGCATGGAGAGCAGATATTCGCTCGAGCCGTCTTCACTCCGTTCGGTCAGACTCATGCGGTAGCCGACTTCAAGCAGCCGGGCCATGTTTTCGGCCCGCTCCACATAGCGTGACATCCAGAACAGATTTGCAGCAGAACGGCCCAGCATCATTCTTCGAGCACCCAGGTGTCCTTGGTGCCACCCCCCTGCGAGGAGTTGACCACCAGAGACCCTTGCTTGAGAGCAACGCGCGTCAGCCCGCCGGGCGTAATCCTGATCTTGTCGCCCACTAGCACGTAAGGGCGCAGATCGACATGACGGGGCGCAATGCCCTTGCTCACAAAGGTTGGGCAGGTCGAAAGCGCCAGGGTTGGCTGGACGATGTAATTGTCCGGCCGTGCCTTGATCTTTTCGGAAAATTCGGCCCGCTGCTTTTTCGTCGATGCCGGGCCGACAAGCATGCCGTATCCGCCCGAGCCATGCACTTCCTTGACCACTAGATGCTCGAGATTCTCAAGCACATAGGCCCGCTCGCCATCATTGGTGCAGTTGTAGGTGGGCACATTCTTGAGGATCGGCTTTTCGCCAAGATAGAATTCGATGATCTCGGGGACGTAGGTATAGACCGCCTTGTCGTCGGCAATGCCTGTGCCCGGAGCATTGATCAGCGTCACATTGCCAGCTCTATAAGCATCGAACAGCCCCGGCACGCCGAGCATGGAATCGGCCCTGAAAGTCAGGGGGTCGACATAATCGTCATCGATACGCCGGTAGATCACATCGACCCGCTGCGGTCCGAGTGTGGTCCGCATATAGACCTTGCCTCCGTCGACAAACAGGTCCTGCCCTTCGCACAGGGTGGCGCCCATCTGGTCGGCCAGGAACGAATGTTCGAAATAGGCAGAATTGTAGATTCCCGGCGTCAGGACCACGAGGTTGGGATTGCCCGAACAATTGTCCGGAGCAACGCTTTCCATGGTGCGGCGAAGGTTTTCCGGATAGGTCTCGACCGGCGCGACCTTGAGCTTATGGAAGAGATCGGGGACCAGATGCATCATCGCCTCGCGGTCTTCCAGCATGTAGGAAACCCCTGAAGGCGTGCGCAGATTGTCCTCGAGCACATAAAAATCGTCAGGTCCGGTCCGCACGATGTCGACGCCGATGATATGGGAATAGATCCCCTTGGGCGGGTTGAGGCCCATCATCTGCGGGCAGAAGGCCTCATTCTGGATGATCAGCTTTTCGGGAACACGCCCGGCCCGGATGATGTCCTGGTTGTGATAGAGGTCCCACAGGAACATGTTCAGCGCCTTGACGCGCTGCTCGATTCCCTTTTCCAGCCGGCGCCATTCCTGCGCTGCAATCACCCTGGGAATCACATCGAACGGAATCAGCCGCTCGGTCGACTCGTTTGAACCATAGACCGCAAAAGTAATGCCCAGCCGGCGGAAAATGGTCTCCGCATCCTGCGATAATTGCTTGAGCGCTTGTTTGGGCTGGCCGTCCAGCCACTCACCCAATATGCGGTAAGGTTCGCGGATCGAGCCATCCGCATTGAGCATTTCGTCAAAATACTTTGCTTCGCTCATACGCCTTCTTTGTGCGATGACAGTGTGCGCCTTCCCGACGCATATCCCATTGGTGCATATTTATTTTGCGTCGTCCAGCGCTCCCGTGAGAAGCGGCAATAATAGAGGGTAGGGGCAGATGTCCCACGTCTTGCCTGTCTAATTGTTTTGGGCAATTGTAGGCTGGTAGGCAAAAGACGCGGCGAAGTCTTTATATGTCGCGCCGCCAGCCATCGAGGGAGCACAAGATGTACAAGTTCGAAGTTTACAAGGACAAGGGTGGGGAATTCAGGTTCCGCTTTCGTGCGTCCAATGGGGAGGTCATGTTTGCATCCGAGGGATACAAGGCAAAGGCCTCGGCCCAGAGTGCCATTGAATCCATCCGCAAGAATGCCCCCGATGCCGGTCTCGACGACCAGACCTGACCACGCTTGAACTGGTCCGGTCAGGCATCGTCCGGATCGAGAAAAGTCTGGGTGATGCGTGCTCCATCGTGGATGCACATCATCTTGAGCACACTATCGCCGATATTTTCGAACCCGTGCGGTGTCTCGGGTTCGACCACCATGATGTCGCCGGGTCCGGCCTCAACGGTCTGGTTTCCCGCAGCAAAGCGCACGGTGCCTTCCTGCACCATCCAGGTCTCGGAATAGGGGTGAATATGCAGTCCCACCCGCTTGCCCGGTTCCGCGACCACTGCAAAAAACGAAATGTCGGTTCCATAATCGCCACCCTCGAACTTGATCGTTCTGGTCGCCCCCTCGGGACGGTCCGCCGCTCTGAGAATATGAGGCATGCTTAAACTCTCCTTGTTTGTGCACCGCCGCGCGGTGCAACTTTTCAAGGACGTCGCCCGTTGCCGGAAACCGACGGCCTTAATGATTGATACGGAGAATATCATATGAGTGAGTGGTGGCGCGGCGGGGTGATCTACCAGATTTACCCGCGCTCCTTTCAGGACAGCAATGGCGATGGGGTCGGCGACCTTCGCGGTATTCTCGACAGGCTCGAGCATGTCGCTTCGCTCGGCGTGGATGCGATCTGGCTGTCCCCGATCTTCACATCGCCCATGGCCGATATGGGTTACGACGTTTCCAACTACACCGACATCGATCCGCTTTTCGGCTCTCTGGCCGATTTCGACGCGCTGATCGAAAAGGCCCATGAACTTGGCCTCAAGGTGGTGATCGATCAGGTGATGAGCCACACTTCAGACAAGCATCCATGGTTCATCGAATCCAAATCCTCGCGCACCAATCCGCGCTCGGACTGGTACGTCTGGGTCGATCCCGATGAAGACGGCACCCCGCCCAACAACTGGCCCTCGGTGTTCGGTGGACCGGCCTGGGAATGGAACGGCACGCGCAAGCAGTACTACCTGCACAATTTCCTCATCGCCCAGCCCGACCTCAATTTCCACAACCCCGACGTGCAGGACGCGGTGCTCGCCGCCATGCGCTTCTGGCTCGAGCGCGGTGTCGACGGCTTCCGCTTCGACACGGTGAACTACTATTTCCACGACAGGAAACTGCGGTCCAACCCGCCTGCGCCCCGGGAAAAGGAAACCCCGCTCGAAGCCGATCCCTACGGCATGCAGTTCCATAAATTCTCCAAGAACCGGCCGGAAAATATAGGCTTTCTCAAGCGCGTTCGGGCCTTGCTCGACGAATTCCCCGGCACGACGACGGTCGGGGAGGTGGGCGAGGCTCACCGGGCTATCGAGATCATGGCGGCCTATACCGCCGGCGACGACCTTTTGCACATGTGCTACTCGTTCGACATGCTCGGCCCAACGTTCACGCCGCGCCATTTCCGCTCACGGGTCGAAAAATTCTTCAAGGGCGCGCCTGACGGCTGGCCGTGCTGGAGTTTTTCCAACCACGACGTGAACCGGCACATCAGCCGCTGGGAAGCCCATGCGGTCACCCCCGGTTCACTCGGGCGGTTGTCTGCCGCCCTTTTGCTGTCGCTCAAGGGCTCGGTCTGTATCTATCAGGGCGAAGAACTCGGGCTGCCCGAGGCCGAACTGGAATATTCCGAGCTGACCGATCCGCCGGGCCTGCGCTTCTGGCCGGACAACAAGGGCCGTGACGGCTGCCGGACCCCCATGCCGTGGACCGACGAACCCAATGCCGGGTTTTCCGAAGTCAAACCCTGGCTGCCGGTCAAGGCCCCGCATTTCAAGCGCAACGTTGCCGCGCTCGAAGCCGACCCGGCGTCGCTGCTGCACTATTACCGCGCCATTCTGAAATACCGTAAGGACAACCCCGCGCTCATCGACGGCGAGATCACCTTTTACGACGTCAAGGACCCCATCCTCGGCTTTTCGCGACAGAGCGGCCAGGATGCACTGGTCTGCGTCTTCAATCTTTCGGCCCTGCCACACACGCTGTCGATCAAGGGACTGCCCAATCTGGCCACCATGGCCGGCCTCTCGAACGGTGCCACGTTCGAGGGAAAGACGCTCAAGCTTGAGGGCAATGGTTTCGCCTTTATCGAATGCGGGGCCGGTTTCGATCCGGCCGCCATCTCGCTGACTCTGTCCAAAGCCTGAAGGGGAGGCGGCTGAACGCCCGAATGCCTATGGTCGAAGGGCCGATGCCTCTCGCCCTTTGACCAGCACGACCACCAGCGGAATGGCAATGGTCAGCATCAGCAGCCGGGCCACGTGATGGGCGGCAATGAATGCCGTGTCATACCCGAGCGCGATGCCCAGCGCGCCCATCGATTCCAGCCCTCCCGGTGACAGCCCGAGCCAGATTTGGCCGATGGGCATGGAAACGAAAAAACTGACGCCAAGCGCGAACGCGGTCGTTATTGCCACGGTGATCGCCGTGGACACCGTGCCGCCGAACGCGGCCTGCATGAATTCGGCACGGGTCATCCCCGCAAAGCGCGACCCGATCAAGGCACCCATGCCCACAAACGTCAAATCGACAAGAATCGGCGGCAGTGCGCCGTCGAAAAAGCCGGTCAGCTTCATGGCCGTCGCACAGGCCATCGACCCCAGCACATAGCCCGCAGGCATCTTGAGGCGCGTGAATACCCAGCCCACGAACGCGCACCCCGCTGCAACCATGGCCAGCGTCGTCATGTCGATCAGCTCGGTGCTCGCGCCCGAGTAGTGGCCAACCGGCAGGAACAGCGCTCCGATCGGCGCGAAAAGGGTCAAGAACATCACCCTTTGCACCTGGATGATAACGATCTGCCTTGGGTTGCCGACACCCGTCGAAGCCAGCGCCATGATGAAAGACAGATGGCCGGGAAACGAGGAAAGATAGGCGGTTCCCGTGTCGAACTTGAACAGCCTGCGCAATACGATCCCGCACACCAGAACGATAACCACCAGTTCGAGCGCCAGCGCTCCGAGCGTAATCGGCCATTGGCCGATCAGTTGCAGCGTGTCGGGCGCCACATTGGCCCCCATCGACAGCCCGACGCATACGAAAAGCACATTGCGCAGGCCGTTGGGCATGGTTGCCGGAAAGCCCGACAGGGCGGCAACGGAAACCGTCAGCGCCCCACCCATCAGCATTCCGCCCGGAATTCCCAGCGTACTGATCGCAAAAGAGCCGATGGCGGCTATGATGAGGGTAAGACCGGTTCGCAGCGCCCAGTGCATCGGCGCGCTCCTACTGCTGCGCCGCCAGCGCCCTCTCCGCCAGCCGCACCCAATAGCTCACGCCCAGATCAATGGCTTCATCGTTGAAATCATAGGTGTCGGTGTGCAAATCCGCGCTGTCGCCATTGCCGAGAAAGATATAAGACCCCGGCCGCGCATTGAGCATATAAGCGAAATCCTCGCCCCCCATGGTCGGATCGACGGCATCGTTCACCCGATCTTCCCCGACGATTTCCCGTGCCACTTCGGCGGCGAAATCCGTCTGCTCGGGCGCATTGACCGTAACCGGATACCCCCGCATCCAGGTCACCGTTGCGTTCGCGCCGAACGCCTGCGCAAGCTGGGGCGCCAGCCGTTTGATGCCTTCTTCCATCTGCGTGCGCACATCCTCGTCCAGCGTCCGGACGGTGCCGGTCAGCCGCGCGGTGCGCGGAATGACGTTGTAGGCCGTGCCGGCGTTGACGGTCGTCACCGAAAGAACCGCTGAGCGGATCGGATCGATCGAGCGTGACACCAGCGTCTGCAGTCCCGAAATGATGTGAGCGGAAACGATCACCGGATCGACGGCCAGGTGCGGCATGGCCGCGTGCCCGCCATGGCCTTCGACATCGATCGCGAACTGGTCGGTTCCAGCCATGATCCCGCCGGTCCGTATGGCAAATTCGCCCAGCGGAATGCCCGGCATATTGTGCATGCCGAAGACCTGGGAAATGCCGAAACGCTCCATCAGCCCGTCTTCCACCATGACGCGCCCGCCGCCGCCGCCTTCTTCGGCCGGCTGGAAGATGACGATGACGGTGCCATCGAAATTGCGCGTTTCGGCAAGATACCGCGCCGCGCCCAGCAACATGGCCGTGTGCCCGTCATGGCCGCAGGCATGCATCTTGCCGCTGTTGCCCGAGGCATAGGGCTTGCCGGTCCGCTCGGTGATCGGCAGGGCGTCCATATCGGCCCGCAACCCCACGACGCGATCCGAATCGCCCTTGCCGCGAATAACGCCGACCACCCCGGTCCGCCCGATTCCCGTCACCACCTCATCCACGCCGAAGCTCTTGAGTTGCTCGACCACGAAAGCGGCCGTCTCATGGACATCGTAGAGAAGCTCGGGGTTGGCATGGATGTGCTGGCGCCACGCGGCAATATCGGCGTGGAACTCGGCAACACGATTGATGATGGGCATGGGAAAACCTGGAGGCGATATGTGAAGCGTCTACTGTCTGCGCCGCGGCACGCGGCGTCAACGTCTCTTGTCTCTGGCGGGGCAGGAGGCTATCCCCCTTTACAGAATTGGACCTCGAGATGCCAGACGTTGATCCTGCCTCATCGCCAATAGTGATCGACTTTGTCGGCGGCGCCGTCGGTTTCCGTCTGCGCAGTGGCGAGGGCAGGGGGCAACCCCTGCCGCGGGCCTGCGGCATGGCAAAAGGGGCGCTGCCAACCATCGTGGACGCGACCGCCGGCATGGGGCGCGACGCGTTTTTCCTCGCTTCGCTTGGTGCCCAGGTCACCCTCATTGAGCGCAACCCCCAGGTCCACGCCGCCCTCGATCGCGCCATGAACGCCGCCTGCGACCACAGCGAAGACCTCGCCGCCATCATTGCGCGCATGACGCTGCTCTACGGCGATTCCCGCGACCTTCTGCAAACGCTTGCGCCCGAAGTTGTGTTGGTCGATCCCATGCACCCCGAGCGTACCAAATCAGCGCTGGTCAAAAAGCAGATGCGCGATCTTCGTGACGTTGTCGGCGCCGATCCCGATGCGCGCGAACTTATGGAAGCAGCGCTTGCTGCCACAACACATCGCGTCGTCCTCAAATGGCCCCAACGCGCCGCATCGATAGAGGGTCTGCGCAAGCCCAGCCATCAGATAGCGGGCAAGACCACGCGTTACGATGTCTTTGTAACGGTTCCGTCCTCTCCCCCGCTCTGACCGAATGCCAATCCCGGCCCTGGTCATATTTCGCAAAACCATTCCCCCACTTGGTTACCCCCGGCCATTGCATTAGCGCCGGGGGAAACTATAAAGGCCGCGCGCCGTTTCCCTATCCAAGCTCGAGAGCGAGAATGTTCGAGACCCTTTCCAAGGCACCCCAGGACAAGATTTTTGCACTGATGGCCGAAATTGCCGCCGACGACCGGCCCGGCAAGATCGACCTCGGCATCGGCGTCTATAAGGACGACGAGGGCAACACGCCCATCATGAGCGCCGTCAGAAAAGCCGAGCAGCGGATCGTTTCCACCTCGAAAACCAAGTCCTATATCGGGGTGGCCGGCAACAAGGGTTTTGCCAGGGCCATGGTCAATCTCGCGCTCGATGGCGCGGTACCCGACGACCGTGTTCGCGCCGCACAGGCGCCGGGCGGCACCGGTGCCCTTTGGGTGCTGCTGACGCTTTTGAAGCGCGCCAACCCCGACGCGACCGTTTGGATTTCCGATCCCTCATGGCCCAACCACAAGCCCATGGCCGAACAGGCTGGCTTCAAGGTCGAGGCCTACCCCTATTTCGACCCGGAAACCGGCAAGGTCCGGTTCGCCGATATGCTCTCCAAACTCGATAGCCTGGGCAAGAACGATATCGTCCTGCTCCATGGCTGCTGCCACAATCCCACGGGCGCCAATCTCGACCACGACCAGTGGCACAAGGTCATTGCATCTCTCAAGCGTACCGGAGCCTTCCCGCTCGTCGACATGGCCTATCAGGGGTTCGGCGACGGATTGGACGAAGACGCGTACGGTCTGCGCGCGTTGGCGGCCGAAATCGACGAATTTGTCTGCGCAACGAGCTGCTCGAAAAATTTCGGCATCTATCGCGAGCGTGTCGGCTGCGCTATCGTGGTGGGCAAGGACGCGGCTCAGGCCGACATTGCCAATTCACAGATGCTCAACGTCATTCGCGGCGCCTATTCCCAGCCGCCCGATCACGGCGCGGAGATCGTGCGTATCATTCTCGACGATGCGGAATTGCGGGCCGAGTGGAAGGCCGAGCTTGAGGCTATGCGCAACCGCATGATCGCCAACCGCCAGGCACTGGCCGATGCGATCCGGTCGCGCTCCAACAGCTCGGACTTCGATTTCGTTGCCGAGCATCGTGGCATGTTTTCGCTTTTGGGGCTCAAAGTTGAGACCGTCGACCATTTAAAAGCCGAAAATGCTGTCTATATGTTGGATGACAGCCGCATAAACATCGCCGGCCTGGCTGACGAACGCATCCAGCGCCTGGCCGATGCCATCGTTGGCGCAACCCGATAAAACCTGACGCCATTATTGCGGCACAGCCATTCCATGCTACACCTTGGTCATTAGACCAAAGTATTATCCCAAGGGGGAGAAAATGAAGTTTTTCGTCGACACCGCCGACATAAGCGAAATCCGGGAACTGCATGATGCAGGCCTGCTCGACGGCGTCACCACCAACCCGTCGCTGGTGGCCAAGTCGGGCCGCGATTTCAAGGAAGTGGTCAAGGAAATCTGCGATCTGTTGCCGGGCCTGCCGGTTTCCGCAGAAGTTGCCGCCACGGACTATGACGGCATGATGGCCGAGGCCGATGTGCTGAGCAAGATCGCCGACAACGTCGTCATCAAGGTTCCGCTCACTCTGGCCGGACTGAAGGCCTGCAAGACTCTGTCCGACCGCGGCATCAAGACCAATGTCACGCTGTGCTTTTCGGCCAATCAGGCCCTTCTGGCCGCCAAGGTCGGCGCCACCTACATCTCGCCGTTCCTGGGCCGTCTCGATGACATCAATCTCGATGGCATGCAGCTCATCGCCGATATCCGGGTGATCTACGACAATTACGGTTTCGACACCCAGATCCTGGCCGCCTCGATCCGCTCGCCCAACCACGTTTCCGACGCCGCTCTGGCCGGTTCCGATGTGGCGACCATTCCGCCGGGCGTGCTCAAAAAGCTTGCCGATCATCCCTTGACCGACAAGGGCCTCGACGCTTTCGTCAAGGATTGGAAGTCCACGGGCCAGTCGATCATTTGAGCCCGACTTGACCGAGGATGATGTCCGCAAGAAAATCCAGGACGCGCTGGGCACCATAGAAGTGCCCGGCGGGTCTTCGCTTGCCGAATTCCCCGGTCTGTCCGACATCATCGTTACCAAGGGCGCAGTGGCGTTTGCCATCTCCGTGTCGCCGGGCATGGAAACGGCCTTTGCCCCGGCTCGCACGGCAGCCGAACAGGCCGCCCACCAGGCTGCCGAGGGCCGCAAGGTCATGGTCTCGCTAACCGGCGACAAGGCTCCGGCCCAGGCCGCGCCAAAAGGCGCTGCACCGCGCCCCGGCCCGCCCCCCAAATCCGCCGTTCCCGGCATCAAACACATCGTTGCCGTTGGCTCGGGCAAGGGCGGTGTCGGTAAGTCCACATGTGCGGTCAATATCGCTCTGGGCCTTGTCCGGCAGGGCCTCAAGGTGGGTATTCTCGACGCCGATCTTTACGGTCCGTCCCTGCCAAAATTGCTCGGTATCGAAGGCAAGCCCGCTGTCCGCGACGACGGCATTTTCAAGCCGTTTGAAGTTTATGGCCTCAAAGCCATGTCCATCGGTCCCATGCTCACCGGTACGCAAGCGGTAGTCTGGCGCGGCCCCATGGCAACGTCGGCGCTCCGCCAATTGCTACGTGAGACCGATTGGGGCCAGCTCGACGTTCTTGTCGTCGATCTGCCTCCCGGAACCGGCGACATCCAGATTTCACTCGTTCAACAGGTCGAACTGGCCGGCGCGGTGATCATTTCAACGCCACAGGATCTGGCGCTGATCGATGCGAAAAAGGCCATCGACATGCTCGCCAGGACCAACGTCCCCGTGCTCGGCATTGTCGAAAACATGAGCTATTTCATCGCGCCCGATACCGGCAACCGCTACGACATTTTCGGCCATGGCGGTGCAAAAGCCGCAGCAGGGGACATGGGCATCCCGTTCCTCGGTGAAATCCCCCTGGTCATGTCGATCCGCGAGGGCGCCGATGCCGGAAAACCCGCCGTGTCCTCTGGAGACGGTCCCGACGCGCAGGCGTTCCTCGCCATTGCCGAGCGGCTTGCCGCGACTTTATCGAGAGCAAAAATAGGCTGACATCGATTGTCTCGGTTCTCGATGATGACAAGGGCGAAAAACGCTGATAACCATAATGTAACCGATTACAAAAATCGCACTCTGGGCGGAGAGCCGACAATGTTCAGCCATAAACGCGCCGATTTCGGCGAGAATTTCCTGTTTGGCGCGGCCACGGCCGCCTATCAGATCGAGGGCGGCCAGACCGATGGCCGCGGGTCTTCCATCTGGGATACGTTTTCAGCCACGCCCGGCAATGTTCACAACAGCGAAACCGGCAAGATCGCCTGCGATCATTACAATCGCTGGCCCGAAGACCTCGACCTGCTGGCCAATGGCGGGTTCGACGCTTATCGCTTTTCCTTCGCCTGGCCCCGCCTGATCCCCGAGGGCATAGGCGCGGTCAATCAAAAGGGTATCGATTTTTACGACCGGCTCATTGACGGCATGCTCGAGCGGGGCCTTAAACCCTTCGCAACGCTCTACCATTGGGATCTGCCCAGTGCCCTGCAGGACAGGGGCGGCTGGCTCAATCGCGATATCGCCAACTGGTTCGCCGAATACGCCGTGTTGATCCAGAAAAATTTCGGCGACCGGCTCGAAACAACGGCCACCATCAACGAGCCATGGTGCGTCGCCTTCCTGTCCCACATGCTCGGCGCCCACGCACCGGGCTATCGCGACATCCGCGCCGCGGCCCGTGCCTCTCATCATGTGCTCCTGGCCCACGGCATGGCCATCAACGCCATGCGCGCCGAAGGCGGCAAGAACCTCGGTATCGTTTGCAATTTCGAAGTCGCCCAGGGCGCCACCGGCAAGCCCGAGGATATGGGCGCCGCGCGCCTTTGGGACGGCATCTTCAACCGCTGGTATCTCGACGGATTGTTCAAGGGCAAATACCCCGCCGACGTCCTCGCTCATTTCGCGCCCCACATGCCCGATGATTTCGCCGACGATATGGCGGTGGTTTCAACGCCTCTCGATTGGTTCGGCGTCAATTACTACACCCGCGGCCTTTACGAGCACGCTCCCGAACGCGGCGCCTTTCCGCTGCGCAAGGTTGATGGCCCCCTCGAAAAGACGGCCATCGGCTGGGAAATCTTCCCCGAGGGCCTCGAGGAAATCCTCACCCGCATCGCTGCCGATTATACCGACATCCCGCTTTATGTGACTGAAAACGGCATGGCCGAGATCGAGGGCACCGACGATCCGCGTCGCATCGCTTATTACGACGGCCATCTGGGCGCCGTCCTCGCCGCGCAAAGACGCGGCGCTGACGTGCGGGGCTATTTCGGCTGGTCCCTGCTCGACAATTACGAATGGGCCGAAGGTTATGACAAGCGCTTCGGGCTGGTTCACGTCGACTACAAGACCCAGAAACGCACGCCCAAATCGTCCTACCGTGCCTTCCAGTCTCTTCTCACGGGAGCCAATCGCTCGCGCGTCGCCTGACCCTCATGAGGCGGCGCGAATGCTCTCCTGGGGTTCAATTGCAAAGTTCAGATTGAACACATTGTCGGGGTCGTAGCGCCGTTTCAGCGCTCGCAATCGTGACAATGTGGGCTCGGGAAACGCCTCGACCAGCCTGTCTGGATGTGTGTCGGTCTCGAAATTGAGATACATGCCCTTGAGCAGTGGCCGAAGGTCGCCCCATTGCCCATCGAGCAGTTCCGCCCGCCCGCGACTGCCGGCGGCAGTCAGCGAAAAATTCTGCGTCCGGTGCGGATAGGCCATGGCGTCAGCCGCAACATCGTTGACGGCTCCGCCCACCGATCTGATCTGCAACAGATTGGCCGCCCCCGCGGCCAGCAGCCCGTTCGCCCGCGCCGCGACTTCGGGCGTGATGTGGTCAACCAGCCCCGACCTGATCACAGCGCTCCCCCCGCGATGCTCACCGCCCGGATGGGCCACAACGCCGGCATAGGGCGTGAGATATGCCCGCTGATCGAGAATCGGCCCGGCTTCGCCCAAAGCATTGATCGCCTCGGCCGCCGCATCGGCATCCTCGCCTGCATAAACGCTGATCGCCTGGGCCAGCGGCCCCTGGTCGGCCCGTCCGGGCACCGCCATGAGAAAGCTGGTCAACTCGCGCGGCGATGCCTCGACCAGCGCGCCCCAGCGCTCGAGAACGCCCGCCATATCGCTGCCATCGAATACCTGAACGGCCTGGATCACATTGCCCAGGGGATAGGCTTCAAGTTCGAATGACGTAACGATGCCGAAATTGCCGCCAGCACCGCGAATGGCCCACAATAAATCGGGCTCATTGTCCTTGTCCGCCCGCACGATCCGCCCATCGGCCAAAACAATCTCCGCGGCCGCCACATGATCGATGGTCAGCCCGAACTTGCGCGCCAGATAACCCAGCCCGCCCGCCGTTGCGAGCCCGCCAACCCCGACGCCGCCATAATCGCCCGAACTCATTGCCAGCCCATGCTCGCCGAGCTTTGCCGCAACCTCACTCCAGCGCGCACCGGCGCCCAGCCGCACCAGCCCGCTTTGCGCATCGAGCACCTCAATGGCGTTCATCGACCCAAGATCGATGATGATCCCGCCTCTGTTGGTCGAACGCCCGCTGATCCCATGTCCGCCGCTGCGCACCGAAAGCGGCACGTCTTGCTTGCGCGCATAAAGCACCGCCGCCGAAACCTCTTCGGCCGTTTCCGGCTTGATCACCAGCCCAGGCCGCCCTGACCAGATGTAGGAATGCCGCACGCCCTCATAGCGAAAATCGCCCGGTTCGATGGCGCGGTCCGCAAGGGCAGGGGGCAAGCCGTCATAATCGATCCCCTCCATCCGCTTGGATAGCACCGCACTCGGACGCGGCGCCACAACACCTGAACCGGCCCGCGCCCTGCTCACAACGCTTCGGACCTCCGGCGCGATCTCTTCGCCAATCGCCCGCAGCAGGTCCGGGTCGTCGCCCCCGAAAAAGAACCCGCTGAACCCGTGTTCGAGGATCAACTCGGACAATTGCTCGACCCACTGGCGTACCGGTCCCTGCAAGAACCCGCCATTGGCCGACAGAATGGCCGGACGTCCGAAATTGAGCAGCCGTTTGATATCGGAAGGCTGCCGTCCGGCTGCACGCGCCGCCTCGTCGATCATCGCGTTCGATTCAACCATCGTGGGCGACTTGAGATAATCCCAGCTTGGCAGCCATCCATCGGCTTTGGCTCCGGTGATCCGAAGCATGCGGGGCTTGTAGGCGCCCAGCCAGATCCCGATCTCGTGCGCGGGACGTGGTCCGCGCCGCAGACCATTGATCTGATAGTGCTCGCCCTCATGCTTGAGCCCGGCCCGGCTGGTATCCCAGATCGACCGCATGATCCCGATTGCCTCTTCGAGCGCATCGACGCGCTGGCCGGCGGTCAGATCCCGCCCGCCTGCCGCCTTGATCGCATCGCCAAACCCGCCGGCCCCCAGCCCCATCTCAAACCGCCCGCCCGAAAGCAGGTCGATGCTTGCGGCCGCCTTGGCCAGCACCACTGGCGGGCGAAGCGGCAGATTGGTGACATTGGCGGCTACCCTGATGCGGCTGGTCTTGGCTGCGATCCAGGTCAGCAGCGTGTAGGTGTCCAGAAAGTCCGAATTATAGGGGTGGTCCTGGATCGTCACGGCATCCAGCCCCGCCGCTTCGGCCACTTGGGCAATCGCAACGGCGTGCTGGGGATCCTTGGCGGATGGTGTCGTAAATGTCCCGAACATTAGCTCGTGGCCATAGTCAGGCATTGCCGGTTCCTCTTGTTACTTTTTGTTCCTGTCGTATATGAGAGTAAGTCGAACAGCCCGCAAGACGGCACTTTTCTGTAAGGTAAGGCACATGACTGTAACGACGATGCAAGAAACCCATCCCACTGAAACGTGCCTCAAGGTCAGTCAGGTTCTCGGGCGTATCGGCGACAAATGGAGTCTGTTGATCGTGACGCGGTTGGGGGAGGGATCTCTGCGGTTCGGGCAATTGCTGCGCTCCATTGACGATATTTCCCAGCGCATGCTGACCCGCACCCTGCGCGGCCTCGAGCGCGACGGCCTCGTGCGCCGCACCGTCATTGCCACGCTTCCCCCTCGTGTCGAATATGAACTGACCGATCTGGGACGCTCGCTGCAGGCACCGGTCACCGTACTGAGCAATTGGGCGGCGGAAAACGTTTCTACCATCGACGCGGCACGGGCCAGCTACGATGCCGGATCGGCAGGGTCGCAAGGCCGATAGGTCCGGTGCATGGGGGCAGCCAAACGCCCTGCAACACCGCGTTACCGGCTTGGCAAACCTTAAGCTTTGTGCAACGCTCCAAGGGCCGCACGACAAAGCCCATAATGCTAAAAGGGGCGGCAAAAACGTTTTGGTTGCCAAAACGTTTTGGAATGTCGTATTCGGCAGACAGACGCCATAATATGCGTCTCCATGTGCCATGGGAGGACTACATGCACAAAACCCTATTGGCTGGAGCTTCAGCTCTGGCGCTTTCCCTTGCCCTTGCGGCTCCTGCCGCCGCGCAGGCCGTCGACCTGCCTGATTTGAACGGCGAAGAATTTACCATTTTCGGCCCCTGGGTCGGTGGTGTTGAAATCGAGTCCTTCGAGGCCGTTGTCGATGCCTTCAACGAACGCACGGGTGCGAACGCTGAATATGTCGGCTCCGACAGCCTTGAACAGCAGATCGTGATTGACGCCCAGGCCGGTTCCGCGCCGGAGGTCACTTTCTTCCCGCAGCCCGGCCTCGCCGCCACCATGGCGTCCCAGGGTTTCCTGACGCCGCTCCCCGAAGGTTCGGGTGACTGGATTCGCGACAATTATGCTGCCGGCGAGTCCTGGGTCGATCTGGGCACCTACGCCAACGAAAACGGTGAGGAAGAGCTTTACGGCTTCTTCTACAACGTGAACCTGAAATCGCTGGTCTGGTACGTCCCTGACAACTTCGCCGATGCCGGTTATGAAGTGCCCGAGACCATGGAAGACCTGCTTGCACTTTCCGAGCAGATCGTGGCCGATGGCGGCACGCCCTGGTGCATTGGCATCGGATCGGACGCAGCAACCGGCTGGCCGGCCACCGACTGGGTGGAAGATCTGATGCTCCGCACCCAGGAGCCCAGCGTCTATGACCAGTGGGTTGCCCACGAAATTGCGTTCGACGACCCGCGTGTGGTCGAGGCGATCGATACTTTCGGCACGTTCGTCAAGTCCGACGGCTGGGCTGCTGGTGGTGCTCAGGCAGTTGGCACGACCGACTTCCGCGATAGCCCTGCCGGTCTCTTCCAGGTTCCGCCCCAGTGCTACATGCACCGCCAGGCTTCCTTCATCTCGGCCTTCTTCCCTGAAGGCACCGAACTCGGTGTGGACGCCGACTTCTTCTACTTCCCCGGCTATGCCGAAAAAGATCTTGGCAACCCGGTCCTCGGTGCCGGCACGCTCGCTGCCATCACCAACGACACCCCGGGTGCACGCGCCTTCATGGACTTTCTCAAGGATCCCGAAGCGCACGAAATCTGGATGGCGACCGCCGGCTTCCTGACACCGCACACCGGTGTCGATCTGGCAGCCTATGCCGACGATACCCTGCGCGCTCAGGGTGAGATCCTGCTCGCCGCCGATACCTTCCGGTTCGACGGTTCGGACCTTATGCCAGGTGCCATCGGCGCCGGTGCATTCTGGACCGGCATGGTCGATTTCGTCGGAGGCGACTCGGCTGAAGAGGTGGCTTCCGAGATCGAAGCTGCCTGGAACAATCTCTGATCTGACAAACTGACGCCGGAGCGTTTGCCGCTCCGGCGTTTTCCAACAAGACACTCACAAAAAGAGTGTGGGGGAGCAAATGGTCAATCAGGTTCTCTATGCGGCCATAACCATCGTTGTCGGCGTTGGCTTCGCGTTCATCTATTTCTGGGGAAGCAACTGGCTTCTCGACAAGGCCCTGTCGACGGACAATGTCGATGGTGCGGCCTCGATCCGGCGTGACACCCTGCGCACGCGCATACGTCCCTGGCTTTTCCTTTTTCCAGCACTTTTCTTTCTTACGGTCTATCTGGTCTATCCGGTTTTCGAGACCATAAGACTGACCTTCTATGATGGCGGCGGGCGCAATTTTGTCGGCGCTTCCAACTGGTTCTGGGCGCTCAACAGCCCCGCTTTCGTTCAGTCGCTCATCAACAATGCGCTCTGGTTGATCGTGGTGCCTTCCGCAGCAACCGCGTTTGGCCTGCTGGTAGCGGTCCTTGCCGACCGGCTCTGGTGGGGCAATATCGCCAAATCACTCGTTTTCATGCCGATGGCCATATCCTTCGTCGGCGCATCGGTGATCTGGAAGTTCATCTACGACTATCGCGGCACCGGTGAGCAGATCGGTTTGCTCAACGCCGCTGTCATGGCCTTCGGCGGTGAGCCTCAGGCCTGGATCACGCTGCCCTTCTGGAACAACTTCTTTTTGATGGTGATCCTGGTCTGGATTCAGACCGGCTTTGCCATGGTCATCCTCTCGGCGGCGCTTCGCGGCATCCCCGAGGAAACAATCGAGGCTGCACGCATCGATGGCGCGAGCGATATCAGGATATTTTTCGATATCATGATCCCGCAGATCCTGCCCACAATCCTCGTGGTCTGGACCACCATCACCATCGTCGTGCTCAAGATTTTCGACATCGTGCTCGCCATGACCGGCGGGCAGTGGGACACCCAGGTTCTGGCCAACCTCATGTACGACCAGATGTTCCGCGCCAACCATTTCGGCCACGGATCGGTCGTTGCACTGGTCATCATGATTGCGGTTCTGCCGGTGATGATCTGGAACATCCGCCAGGCCAGTTCTGAGCAGGGGACGCACTGATGGCTACGATTGCAGACGTGCAGACGACAAGCGCTGGGGCCAGGAGCAACTGGCTGAGCAAGGTCCGCGTTACACCGGGACGCGCAGTGGCTCATCTTGCCCTGTTGCTCCTTGTCGTGATCTGGACTGTGCCCACGTTCGGTCTGTTGATTTCCTCGGTCCGGGATAAGGATCAACTCGCCGTTTCCGGCTGGTGGACCTCGCTGACCACTGTCGAGCGCAGCAGTGCCGGCGTTCTCGGCACCGCCGAGGATCAGGTCGAGGAGGGTGGACAATACGTCATCCGCGGCAATGTTCTGGCCGAAGGCTCCAACGAAACCATCGTCAGCTTCGGCACCTCGATCAACAACCCGACCGAGTTTTCTGTGGGGTCACCGGCCCAAATGCGCGTTGGCGGCGAAATCATCGTCTCCGAAGACGGCTCCTACGTCTGGACCTCGCCGACCGCCTTCGAGCATGACCGGGTAAGGCTGTTCTACACCTCGGCGGTCCCGCCCCGGTTCACGCTGGAAAACTACACCGAAGTGCTGACCTCGGCGGGTATCGGGCGGGCCTTCGTCAACTCGTTCACCGTAACCGTGCCAGCCACCATCATCCCCATCCTCATCGCCGCTTTTGCCGCCTATGCGCTGGCGTGGATGCGGTTTCCGGGCCGAACGCTGCTGGTTGCGCTGATGGTCGGTTTGCTCGTTGTGCCATTGCAGATGTCGCTTATTCCGCTGTTACGGATGTATAACGGCATCGCAACGACGTTCGGCGGCAACTCGAAAACCTATCTGGGGATATGGCTCGCCCACACCGCCTTCGGTCTGCCGCTCGCCATCTACCTGCTGCGCAACTATATGGCGGGCCTGCCGCGCGAGATCATGGAAAGCGCGCGTATGGATGGTGCTTCGCACTTCCAGATTTTCGCGACCATGGTTCTCCCGCTCTCGTTTCCGGCCCTGGCATCGTTTGCGATCTTTCAGTTCCTCTGGGTCTGGAACGATCTTCTGGTCGCCATCGTCTTTCTTGGACAAAGTTCGGACGAACTGGTGCTCACCGGACAGTTGCGGGCCCTGCTCGGATCGCGTGGCGATAATTGGGAAATCCTGACCGCCGGCGCGTTCATCTCGATCATCGTTCCGTTGATCGTGTTCTTCTCGCTACAACGCTACTTCGTGCGCGGCCTTCTTGCCGGTTCGGTCAAGGGCGGTTGAGGGTACATTCGATCGTTACGAAGGGTCGCTCGAAAGGGCGGCCCTTTTTTTATGCAAAATGCACGCTGCCGGCGATGGCTTCGCCCGAAACCCCATCCCCCAGATCGAATAGGGACGGAATCAATATGCCGCTTGTCTTCTTGCGTTCGCATTGCCGGATCACTTCGGCCACCAGCGCCCGGCCCGCGGCCCGCAGGGATGAACGTACATAGGTGATTTGACCATCGACCGGCGCGAGATTGAGATATTGCAACTCGTCATTCATCGAGGCGATCATGACATCCTCCCCCGGCACGCGCCCGGCCCGTGATACCGCCGTCAGCCCCTCGGTTGCCAGAAGGATCGACGAATAGAGAAATGCCGTGATCGAGGGGTCGGTCAGCGCCAGTTCGGTGAGCTGAAATCCAGCTTCCACCATCGGGTGCGTGCCTTCGAGATACATCACGGTCTCAGGCGCATGGCCGAGATCGCGCAGTGCATCATACACTGCCTGCCGTCGCGTCGTCGCATAAAGGAAGCGCTCATCACCGTTGATGAAGGCGATGCGCCTGTGCCCATTGGCCAGGATCAGCTTGGTGAGATTATAGAAATTGCCGTAATTATCGACGTCCACCCAGCCATACCGGTCCTGCCGCTCTTCGCGCCCATGCACCACGAACGGCACCTCGGCCTCGAGCAGAAAATTGATGCGCGGATCGTTGGGGCGGGGCAGGTCGACGATGAATCCGTCGACGCTCCCATCACGCACATAGCGCTCATAGGTCGCCAATTGCCGCTCGGGCGTCTCGCTGGTCATCACGATATCGTAGTGGTCGATCCGCGCCTCGCGCAAAACCCCGGCCATCACCTCGACAAAATGGGGATCGACGAACTTGTTGTCGTCATCGGCCTGAACCCAGGCGATCGAATGGCTGCGCCGTGTCACGAGGCGTTGCGCATTGCGGTTGGGCGTATAGCCAAGCCGGCGCGCCGCATCGATCACCTTCTTGCGGGTCTTTTCGCCCACATCGGCATAGCCGTTGAGCGCCCGCGATATGGTGGTGATCGAAACGTCGAGTTCGGCCGCCAGATCCTTGATCGTGACGTTTCGGTTCTGCGCCCCGGTCTGCTTGCGCGACCGGTCCGGGCCTGTGGTCATCGTCTGTTCAGGGCTCCTCCACCCGCACGCCTCACCACTGCCGATCCCTTTGTTTCTCGGTGGGCATCGGCCTTGTTGCCTCTTGCACAATATTGCGCGAGACAATGCAAGTCCCGGTTGACGCCAGTCGGACCGTCAGCGTAAGGATTCTAAGCCAAAACGTTTTGGATACAAGCAATAAAGGCGTTTGGCGGGTGCCCGAGGGCGCCGACAAATCAGGGTTTTATATTTGCGGGCAAGGGAGCAACCCTGCCGCGTACACGCTTAGGGGGAGTTCGCTCGGCCATGAGTTATTTTGCGACCGAGTCACGCCAGTTCGTGCATCCCGAAGACACCTCGTCTGCCGCCAGCGACTGGTGGCGCGGTGCGGTGATCTATCAGATCTATCCGCGATCGTTCCAGGACAACAACACCGACGGCGTTGGCGATCTGGTGGGCATCACCTCGCGCCTCGAATACGTCGCCGATCTGGGGGTCGATGCGATCTGGCTCTCCCCGGTATTCACCTCGCCCATGAAGGATTTCGGCTACGACGTCTCGAACTATCGCGATATCGACCCCACCTTCGGATCGCTCGAAGATTTCGACCGGCTGCTTGAAAAGGCCCACTCGCTGGGCCTCAAAGTCATCATCGACCAGGTGATTTCGCACTCCTCGGACCGCCATCCCTGGTTTGCCGAAAGCCGCCTGTCTCGCACCAATGAAAGGGCCGACTGGTACGTCTGGGCCGATCCCAAGCCCGATGGCAGCCCGCCCAACAACTGGCTCTCGATCTTTGGCGGCTCGGCCTGGCACTGGGACGGGCGGCGCATGCAGTACTACCTGCACAATTTCCTTGTCTCCCAGCCCGATCTGAACTTCCACAACCTCGCAGTTCAGGACGCCCTGCTGGGTGAAATGCGTTTCTGGCTCGAACGCGGCGTCGATGGCTTCCGGCTCGATACGGTCAATTTCTATTTCCATTCCCAGGGACTTGAAAACAATCCCCCGGTCAGGCCCGAAGAGTTCAACGCCTCGACTGCGCCCGCGGTCAATCCCTACAATCTTCAGGAACACCTCTACGACAAGAGCCGTCCTGAAAACATTGCCTTCCTTCAGCGCATGCGCGCACTGCTCAACGAGTATCCCGGCACAACCGCCGTCGGCGAAATCGGCGATGCCCAGCATCAGCTCGAGATCATGGCCCAGTACACTTCGGGCAATGACAAGCTGCACATGTGCTACACGTTCGATTATCTCGGCGGCGAATACACCGCCCCTCATTTCCGCGACGCGCTGCGCCTGACGCAGGAAAAGGCCCCGGATGGCTGGATATGCCTTGCCTTTTCCAACCATGACGTCGTCCGTCACGTCAGCCGCTGGGCGCCGCACGGGTTCGAGGATCGTCTGACCCGTCAGACCGCGCTGCTGCTTATGACCATGCGCGGTTCGGTCTGCCTTTACCAGGGCGAAGAGCTCGGTCTGACCGAGGCCGAGATCGCCTATGACGACCTTGTCGATCCCTACGGCATCGAATTCTGGCCCGAGTTCAAGGGCCGCGACGGCTGCCGCACACCGATGGTCTGGCAGTCCCATGTCCGCAATGGCGGGTTCTCTACGGCCAATCGCACATGGTTGCCCGTACCGGCCCAGCATCTGCCTTACGCTGTCGATCAGCAGGACAATGTTGCCAATTCGATCCTCTCGCTTTACCGCGCCATTTTGCGCTTCCGGCGCGAGCATCCGGTCCTGATCAAGGGTGATCTCGAGCTGGTCGAAGGTGTGCCGGAAACGGTCCTGGCATTCACGCGCACGGTGGGCGAAGATAAACTGTTCTGCGCCTTCAACATGGCCCCTGAGCCCATCATCGTCGATGTGCCGGACGGCCTGGTCCTCGAAGATGCGGGCGCGCCCGGCGCCGATGCCCAGCTGGAAGCCAATCGGTTGAGTTTCGGTCCGTTCGGGGCCTATATTGGGCGTATGAATTAAGGACAAAACAGTCCAGGGGAGTAACGATGTCTGACCTGCAGATTACCAATCTCTACAAGCGCTACGGCAATGTCGAAGTGCTCAAGGATATCAATCTCGACATCAAGTCGGGTGAGTTCATCGTTTTTGTCGGCCCCTCGGGCTGCGGCAAGTCAACGCTGCTGCGCACCATATCGGGGCTCGAGACGATTTCGGCCGGTCAGCTTGAAATCGGTGGCCGCGTCGTCAACGACGTAGCGCCCTCCAAGCGCGGCATCGCCATGGTCTTCCAGTCCTATGCGCTTTATCCGCATATGACAGTGTTCGACAACATGGCCTATTCGCTCAAGCTGACACGCACGCCCAAAGACGAGATCAGGAAAAAGGTCGAGGCCGCTGCCGAAATGCTCCAGCTCGGCCCCTATCTCGAACGGCTCCCCAAGGCGCTTTCCGGTGGTCAGCGTCAACGCGTCGCCATCGGCCGCGCCATCGTTCGCAATCCGCAGGTCTTCCTGTTCGACGAACCGCTTTCCAACCTCGACGCCGCCCTGCGCGTTGCGACCCGTATGGAAATCGCCAAGCTCAAGGAATCGCTGCCCGGCACCACCATGGTTTACGTCACTCACGACCAGGTCGAGGCCATGACGCTCGCCGACCGCATCGTGGTGCTCAAGGATGGCGTGGTGATGCAGGTGGGCACCCCCATGGAGCTCTACGATCATCCCCAATCGCTTTTCGTCGCGGGCTTCATCGGCTCGCCGAAGATGAATTTCCTGACCGGCAAGAATGCCGAGTCCTACAAGGCAACCACTGTTGGCGTGCGTCCCGAGCACATGGAAATCGTGCCCGCCGGCAAGGGTGTTTGGTCGGGTAAGGTCATCTACTCCGAAGACCTTGGCTCGGACAGCTTCATCTATGTCGATATTGGTGAGGAAGACGCGATCATCATCCGCCAGGAAGGCAAGACGCCCTACAAGTCCGGCGCCCAGATCAGCTTTGCCCCAAAGGGCGATCTCTATCACCTGTTCGATAAGGCAGGAAAACCGATGACGACCGGTGCCAGCGCACCGGCCAGAGCCACTCCCGCCGCCAAATCGGCAAAGCCGGCAAACCCGACGACCCAGGGCACGCCCGATGAGGGCGTTGTCGGCGGCGCCGGCGCGGTCGCCATGCCCGCCAAGCCGGCGCGCAAGCCCGCCGCAAAAGCAAAGACAGCCACCCCCAAGGCTGGTGCGGTCAAGACCGCCGCGGCCAAAAAGGCTCCTGTCCGCAAGGCCCCGGCCAAACCGAAGGTGTAGAGCGTGTCCAGCAAAAGTGGAAACGGTTTTGCGGTTCGGACACGCGACAAAACAAGGGATTAGAGCCGGGGCTTCGATTGAATCAAGTCCACGGCTCTAGGTTGAAATTGCTGGAGTGCGATAAGGCTCCGGGGCCGGGCCGATCCTACCGATCGGTCCGGCCCATTCGCGCCAGAAGCACCACCGGCAAAATCCCGATAACCACGATGATCAGCGCCGCCAGCGCCGCGTCTTCATAGGTTCCGCGTGCCGCCTCGCCATAAAGCAGCGTCGCAAGGCTCTCGAAATTGAGGGGCCGCAGCAAAAGTGTTGCCGGCAATTCCTTCATGCAATCGACGAAAACCAGAAGGCCCGCCGCGGTCAGCGCCGTCCGCGACAGTGGCAGGTGAACCCGAAACAAGGTCCCCGTGGCGCCCTGTCCCAGCGTGCGTGATGCATGATCATACGATGCCGGGATGCGGCTCAGCCCGGCCTCGATTCCGCCCGCCGAAATCGCCAGAAACCGCGCCGTATAGGCATAGATGAGCGCCGCCCCCGAGCCGAGCAGCAACAGGCCACTCGAAACCCCGAACCAGTTGCGCATCAGCCCGTCCAGCGTACGGTCGAACGCAGCAACAGGGATCAGGATGCCGATGGCCAGCACCGTTCCGGGCACGGCATAGCCCAGTGTCGCAATCCGCGCTGCAATCGAGGTTTTCCGCCCCGGCTCGATCCGCGCCGCATAGGCAATGGTAAAGCCAAGCACCAGCACCACGGCAGTGGCGATGGCCGAAACCGAAATCGTGTTGAGTGTCGCCCGCACCAGCGCTGGAGAAATGCCGGCAAATTCGATCCGCCTGATCGCCGCTACAACCAGATAGATCGCCGGCCCCGCAAATCCGATAAGAATGGGCAGAAACCCCAGGGCAAAGGCACCCAATCCCTTGACCCCGTTCAGCCGGCGCGGCGGCATGGGCCGTGCCCTTTGCGCGCTGGCGGCGAAACGCTGGTTGCGCCGTGCCCAGCGCTCGAAAACGATCAGCGCGATCACCACCACCAGCATGGCAATGGCGATCTGCGCGGCCCCGGCCAGATCCGTGCGCACGATCCAGGTGGTATAGACCGATGCCGTCAGCGTGCGGATGCCCAGAAACTGTGCCGCCCCCACATCGTTAAGCGCTTCCATGAGCGCCAGCGATACGCCAACGGCAATCGCCGGACGCGCAAGGGGCAGCCCGACCCGCCAGAATACGCCGCTGCGGGTCACCCCCAGTGTCCGGGAAATTTCCACCAGATTGGCCGCCTGCGTCAGAAACATCGCCCGCGTGGTCAGATACACGTAAGGGTAGAGCACAAATCCGAAAACACCGATTGCTCCCCACATGGCGCGAATATCGGGAAGCCGGAATTCGCGCGGGCTCGAATAGCCCAGCACCCAGCGGAGGGCGCCTTGAATGGGCCCAAGCGGGCTCAAGACATCGAGATAGGCATAGGCCATGATATAGGTCGGCACGGCCAGCGGCAGCAGCAACGCCCACTCGAGCACGCCCCGCCCGCGGAAATCATAGGCCGAAACCAGCCACGCCGCCCCCGTTCCCACACAGGTCGCAATGATCCCGGTACCGAGCAGCAAAATGGCGGTGTTCCAGGCCGCCTGCGGCAGGATATTGGCGAGGACATGCGACCACAGCGTGCCCGTATCGGCAATCGCCGTCACGCCGATCGTTGCCACCGGCAACAGCGCGAGAGCCGCGGCGGCAAATGCCATCGCGGCCCAGAGCGAAAGTCTGATGTGGTGCCGCGCTGCGGGCCGGCTCCGAGTCAAATCTGCCATCGAGGATGGCGCGGCGGGTCATCCCCGCCGCGCGTTTCCTAGTTTTCGAACGTGTCGAAGTTGACTTCGTCGACAAGTTCGCTGGCCCGCGTGCGGAACGGCAGCACTTCGGTCAGCGAGAGCTCGTCAGCTTCGAGCTCGCCGAAAGCGGCGATGATCGGATGCACCTCTGCCGATGCGGAAACCGGATATTCGAAATTGGCTTCAGCATAGAGCTTCTGCGCCTCGTCAGAGACCAGATACTCGAGCAATTGCACGGCCTCGTCATGGTTGGGCGCATGTGCGGCCAGCCCGGCGCCCGATATATTGACCAGCGTACCGCCATTCTCGAAAGTCGGCAGGATGACCTTGATTTCCTCGGACCATGCCTGCTGCTCTTCACCGCCGGCCCCCGAAGTCATCAGCCCGACGTAATAGGAGTTGCCGATGGCGATGTCGCAAATGCCCGCGGCAATGTCGCGCGCGCCGTCGCGGTCACCACCAGCGGCAACGCGAGCCTGATTGGCCTTGATGCCCTCGAGCCAGGTCCGGGTTTCCTCTTCGCCATATTTGGCCATATAGGCCGCAAACATTGCCGTGTTGTAGGGATGCTGGCCCGACCGGATGCACAGCCGCCCGCGCCATTCTTCATCGTCGAGCTGCTCATAGGTGAAGCTGTCGAGATCGAGATCCTTGGCGGCATAGAGCACGCGCGCGCGGCCCGACAAGGCGAACCAGTTGCCCTCGGGGTCGCGGAGCGCCTCGGGAACGGCGGCTTCGAGCACGTCCGAATCCACCGGCTGGGTCAGGCCGGTATCGACCAGATCGATCAGTGCCCCGAAATCGACAGTCATCAGGATGTCGGCGGGGGAGCTCTCGCCCTCTGCCGAAACACGCTCGATCAGCCCGTCCTGCAAAAAGACGGTGTTGACGGCAATTCCGGTCTCAGCGGTAAACGCATCAAGGATCGGCTGGATCAAGCCCGGCTCGCGGGTGGTGTAGATATTGACCTCTTGGGCCAGGGCAGGCACGGCTGCGCCCAGCGCCAGAAGACTGGCGGCCGAAAACGTCTTCAAAAGTCGTGTCATTTGGGTATTCCCTTGGTGTTGTTGCATCAAGGGCGCCGAAGGCCAAAGCGCGCCCAGAACGGCACTACCCCATAGGTGATAGTATGAGTCAAGAAATTTCAAACCCAGTTTAGAGCCATTCTAAACAGTTGATCCGTAACGGAATTTATTCTGCGGCCACCGGGCCGTGCGGCAGGGTGGACCGCGCCGCCTCGTCCGCTGCAAACACCAGCACGTCGTTGGGGGCGACACCTACGCTCACCCGTTGGCCGACTTCAACCCCCCGCCGGGCGCTGGTGCGCATGACCAGTGGATCGTCGAGGCCGGCAACATCGAGCGTCAACTCCTCGATCTCGCCAAGCAGTACCCGCGCCTTCACCGTTGCCGTGGTTCCGCCCTCGTTCAGGGTCAGCGCCTGGGGGCGAATGAAAAGCTGTACCGGCCCGGAACTCCCGCACGGCGCCGGAAACCGGCCAAGCGCACTGTCCAGCCAGTCGCCCGAGCGCCGGGCCGGAATGCGGTTGACCTGCGAAAAAAACGCAGCCGCATAAGCGGTCTGGGGAAAGCTGTAAATGGCGTCGCCGGTCCCGCTTTCGATCACCTTGCCCTTGTGCATCAGGACGACCTTGTCCCCGATCGCCAGAGCTTCTTCCGGATCATGCGTCACCACGATCGCCGTCGTTCCCAACTGGCGCAGCAGCGCCACGGTTTCGCGCCGGATCGTGTCGCGCAGGCCTCGGTCGAGATTGGAAAAAGGCTCGTCCATCAATAGGATACGCGGCTGAGGTGCCAGGGCGCGGGCCAGTGCGACGCGCTGTTGCTCGCCGCCCGAAAGCATGTGGGGATAGCGCTCGGCCAGCGCCTCGATTTCGAGCCGTGCAATGACGTCGCCAACACGGGTCGCTGCGTCCTTGCGGCTCATGCCCCGGAGCCCGAAGCCGATATTCTGGCGTGCTGTCAGATGGGGAAACAGCGCATAGTCCTGAAACATGAAGCCGATGTTGCGGTCCTCTGGCTCAACGAACCCCTCTGCGCCGCTGACGACCGTGCCGGCCAGCATCACAGACCCGCCGTCGATCTGCTCGACCCCTGAAATTGTCCGCAACAGGGTCGATTTCCCACATCCCGAATGGCCGACCAGGCACACGATCTCACCCGGCGCGATCTCGAAGGAAACGCCATCGAGAGCCGCCACGCTGCCGAAATGGCGCGACACGTTTTCAATCCGCAGGATCGGCTCGAACTTGCTCATGGGACGAGTTAAGGCTGACCATGCCGGTGCTTGTCAAGCGGCGCTTTCAGCCCCGCACCACCAGGCTAGCCGGAATGGTCAGCGTCATCAGCGTGCCGCTCTCGCTGGCCGGCGCAAGGCTCAGTGAACAGGCATTGACCGCCACCAGCGACCGGGTCAGCGTCAGCCCGATGCTCGACTGGCTCGGTTTGCGCTCGCTGCCATCCGCCGCCACCCCGTCACGAAACACCATGAAACGCTCGGCCAGGGCATTGGGTGCCTTGGCCGTGTCGCGAACATGGATGGAAACCGAGCCATCGTCCTCGACCTGTCCCGAGAGCACGACCTTGGATCCCTCGCCACCTTCGCTGATCGCGCTGGCCAGCATGTTGAGCACGGCCTGCTTGAGCGTTGCGGCATCGACCCGGACATAGGGCAGCCGTTCGCTGATCGCGCTGCGCAGCAACACCCGGGCCCGTCCGGCCTGAGCGCGCACCCGCACCAGACTCTCGGCCAGAAGCGTTGCGATATCCACATCGGCCGGAGAGAGCGCCAACTCGCCCTCGGCGAGCCGCACATAATCGTCGAGTTCATCGGCCAAATCGCCGATCTCGCCGCTCGCCGAGCGGATGTCGCGTGCGTATTCGAGATAGCGCGCATTGGCCAATGGCCCGAAGGATTCCGATACGATCAACTCGGAAAACCCCGCAATGGTGTTGAGCGGACGGCGCAGCCCGCGCGTGATCCGGCTCAGCGTGGCGGTCGGCAGCCCCGCCCGCGGACCCGGCGCGACGGCCTGGGTATCGGCGGGACCAAGCAGGCCGAAATAGCCCGAAACGATGCCGGCGCGTCCCTCGGCGAAAAGCGTCAGCGTGTGTCCGGCCCGCTTTCCCTTGAGCGAAATCGCGGGCCGCACGCCGCCCGCATAGCGCGCCGGCAGGCTCAGAAACTGCCGCAACGCGGAATGATCGCTCTGGGCGATCAGATTGGTGATCGGCGTTCCGATTTCGGCGGCCGAACTGTCGTCCCGGCCATTCGTGAAGCTGGCGATGAGCCCGGTCCGGTCCGCCGTGACGAAATCGAAATTGGCGACCTTGGCCCAAAGCGCTGCAAACTGGCCGACTTCCGCTTCGCGCAGCGGCTCGATGTCGTTGGCCCTGGCCGAAAGCATGAAGCCGGGCCGACCCTGCCAGGTGATGGCGTTAAGCCGGGCATTGACCGCGATTTTCTCGCCATCCCGGCGCAGCAAATGGCTGACCGGCCCCGCCGGCTCACCACCATCAACGGTTGGGAAAATCGCCGAAAGCCCCAATCCACGCAGGGTCGTTGCGTTCTCATAGCCCGTCAGGTCGACCAGTGCACGGTTGGCAAACAGAATATCCTGGTCGCGAAAGATCAGAATGCCGATCGGCAGCCGGTTGAGCACCAGCGCTTCTTCGCTCAGCGCTACCAGCTCGCCCCCCGTTCGCTCCGGCGTCCGGGGCAGGGGGGCAGACGCCGGCTCGGGCGGGTCCTCGCGATTGATCCGGTCGGTCAGAATGCGCGAAAGCTCTTCGAAATTGTACCGCGTCGTTTGCTCGCCGGCGTCGGGGGCCGCGTGATCCTCGTCAGCCTGGTTTGCCGCGTCTGCGGCAGGCAAATCGGGCTCGCTTTCATCGTAGCTGATGCGCGAAACGGTCAGCCCCCGCCCGGTGACCTGCCACAATCCCGCGCGCACCGGAGCTTCGTCGTCATTGCCGTCGGCGGTGAACGCCTCTTCCTCATTGGCCAGATCGTCCATGCCCCAATCGGATTGACCTTCGCCCGAAACCGCTTCGACGTTTTCGTCAAAGGCGATGTCGGCAAAATCGCGGCTCGGGACAGCGCCGGCGAACGGCGCATCGTCGTCGGCATCGAGAGGCTCGAAAAGGTGCTCGTGTCCGGCCAGTCTGTCGACAAGCACCGCCAACCCTTCGCTCTCGCTATCGTCTTCCTCCGGCCCATCCTCGGTCTGCTCATTGGCCACCGGCAGGGCTTCGGGCTCGGCGGGTGCAATCTCATCCGGCTGCTGCCCGGCCGCCGCCAGCACGTCATCGCTGATCGGATCGACCCCGACCACCAGCAGATACAGCCCGTCGTCGCCCAAACGCAGCGGTGTGCAATGGCAGGTCGCCGAAAGCGGCTTGCGGCCGGCCAGAAACTGCATCCGTGACAGCGTCGGCCGCCCCGTCAGTCCCAGCCGCACGATCCGTGCGATCTGGCCCTTGATGGGTACGGCCGGCTCCTGGGTCTTGATTTCCCCGCCCTTGGTCCTGGCGCCAAACAGCCCGGCCGCCCGGTTGGTCCAGACCGGCTGCGTCCCGTCGACCGGCCATAGCCATGCCGGGCGCGGATCGTCCTCGAGCCGCGTTACGGTTTGGGCCTGTTCTGCGCTTGTCCAGTCGAGCGTCATGTCATGTCCGTATGTCCGTCCTCGACCCGGTCCGGGCCGATGGTTGACGAAACCTTAAATATAGGGACTCCGCGGCCCGGTCCATGTCTAGCGCCATTCTTGACCCTTCAAAGGTTGGAAATGGTTAAGGCACCGCGCCGCGCCCGACACGAAAAAACCTGCAGGTCTTGCCAAAACCGCCCTTGTCTTTGCCGTCATCTCGACCTATGTTCCGCCCCGTTTCGGGACGACGCTGCCATAGCGTCAAAGTGTCCGCGTCACCATGCCGTCGTAGCTCAGTTGGTTAGAGCGCTAGATTGTGGATCTAGAGGTCCCCCGTTCAATTCGGGGCGACGGTACCACCCCCTTTTTGCACCAGGATGGCACCGTAACGCGCCATGCCTATCATGGGTTAGGCAAAAGCCGTTCTCGTAAGCTCCGCTGTTAGGGCTTTGTTAACCATAAGGGATGACCCTTAGAGGCGTTAGACAAAGCGTATGGGGGCTCAGAAAGGACGTGCAGTGTACGACTTTGCTCCAAACGCCGAACTGGCGGAGGCTATGGTGGGTTTGCCGGTTGCCGAAGTGGAGAGAACGCTGATTCTCGCCACCCTGCGACAGACCAATGGTAATCGCACCCGCGCCGCCCAGATCCTCGGGCTCTCGATCCGTACGGTTCGCAACAAGCTCAAGGACTATGCCGATAAGGGGTTCAATATTCCCCATGCGGCGTAAAACCGAAAGCGTGGCAATCGCTTCGGATTTATAACCATCACGCTCTTGGCCCGGCGGCTCACAGGTTGCCGGCGCCTACACCACGATGACCTTGGCCCCGACGGGCACCCGCCCGTAAAGATCGATCACATCTTCATTGGTCATCCGGATACACCCCGAAGAGACCGACCGCCCGATGCTCCACGGCTCGTTCGTGCCGTGGATGCGATAGAGGGTCGACCCCAGATAGAGCGCCCGCGCCCCCATCGGATTGTTCGGCCCTCCGGGCATGAATTTGGGCAGGCCCGGCTGGCGGGCGTGCATTTCGGCCGGCGGTGTCCAGCTCGGCCATTCGCGCTTGGCGCTCACCCGATGGGTTCCGCTCCACTCGAACCCCATCCGCGCCACTCCGATGCCGTAGCGCATGGCGTGCCCGTTTTCCAGCACGAGAAACAGGAAGTGCCGGCGCGTATCGACAATCAGCGTGCCCGGCGCTTCGTTGGTCCGGTAGCTGACCACCTGGCGCAGCCACATGGGGTGGCTGACATACTCCGTCTGATATTCGAGCATGGTCTGGGGCTCGTCGGGTGTCAGCACCATGCCCGGCGGCGGGCCGAACATGGCATTGAGATAGCCGCGATAGCCGGATGCAGCCTGCGCGGGCGCGGCCAGAATCAGGAGGATCAAAAGGGCAGGGGCGATACGGATCATCTGCATCTCGTCTCGGGCTTCAAAAGGAAAGCCGATCCTGCCCGCATCCGGCAAAGATTGAGTCAAATGGGATGGTTAAATCTTGCTCCACCGCTATGGTTATCAAAATGCTAGGCGAGACGATTCCATGACCGATGCCGAACCCGTGCGCTGCCCCTGGGCAGGCGCCGATCCGCTGTACCAGTCCTATCACGATACCGAATGGGGCTATCCGGTCGAAAGCGATACGCGCCTGTTTGAAAAGCTTTGCCTTGAAGGCTTTCAGTCGGGCCTATCCTGGCTGACCATCCTCAAAAAGCGCGAGAATTTCCGCGCCGCTTTCGCGCGATTCGATATCGACACGGTCGCCGCCTTCGATGAACCCGATATCGATCGCCTGCTTGCCGATGCCGGCATCGTGCGCCATCGCGGCAAGATCGTTTCGACCATCAACAATGCCCGCCGCGCTCAGGCGCTGCGCGACGAGTTCGGCTCGCTCGCCACCTATTTCTGGAGTTTCGAACCCCGCCCCGAGGATCGCCCCACCGATTATTCGTGGGACAGTCTGCGTCAGCAGGCCACATCGCCCGAGTCGATAAGGCTCTCGAAAGACCTCAAAAAGCGCGGCTTTTCCTTCGTTGGCCCCACCACCTGCTATGCGTTCATGCAGGCCATGGGCTTGGTCAACGACCATGTCGAGGGCTGCCATTGCCGCGCGCCCATCGAGGCGCAACGCGCCCGGTTCGTGCGGCCCTGAAAGACCTTGGGCCTCCCCGCGTTTCATGCGGAAAGGCCCAGGGCAAGCGTCCCGTTAATGCGCCGACGGTTATGGCCGTGCAAAGACCATCATCACCGTCGGCATTCTAGGCGGGTCCACGATTGTGGGCAGCCCTATGTCGGCGCGGATCGAATTGGGCAGATCTTGCGGACGGATCGTCTGCACCCGGCGCCGGCCGCGCACCATCGCTTTTATCGCGGCCATGACCACGCGCCATTTGCCGTGCTCGGCCATCAGTGTATCGAGCGAAATGCGCAGGATCGCGCCTTCCACTTGCATGTTTACGTGCGACATCGTCGTCACCCAGGCGCGCAAAGGCGCACTGGCTCCATGTTGCTGGAGACGTTTTCGAGAGTCGGTTCATCCGGCCCGGAAACGTGTCCAAGGGTTGAGTCTGGTTGGAATCCGGGCGGCAGGACGCAAATGTGCTGTCGTCAGGATGGGTTGGCTTTTGGGGGTGTTTTTGAAAATCTGGTCGGTTAGAGCGACCTGATTATCGCAAAGGCTGTCAGGCTTTGACGCCGGTGCGATTGAGGCGGCGGGACAGGGCCCAGCCGAAGGCTTCAACACCACGGGTGAGGACGTTTGCGAATGCTGTCATAGGAACGCCTCCCTTGAGAGGTTTGTGTTGAAGACGCCGAATTGATAGCTAACGAATCCGTGATCGCCAAGCCCTGATGTGGCGGGTTGTCGCACTTGCTATTTGCCTGTGGCGAAACGGCAACAGTGCTCCGTTGCCTTGTCTCGAAAAGCCTTATCGTTTAGGGAACGGGCCATACATCTAAAAGCCCCGTATTGTAGGGACTTCAGGGACCAAACTCATGGCCAAGAATTCAGCGCTCATCGAGCCGCGCCTGCCGCGCGGTTTTATCGACTCCGAACCCGCGGACCTCGCCGCCATCGAACAGATGGTCGCCAAAATCCGCCATGTGTACGAGCGCTACGGCTTCGATCCCATCCAGACCCCGTTCTTCGAATACACCGAAGCCCTGGGCAAATTCCTGCCCGACACCGACCGCCCCAATGCCGGGGTGTTTTCCGTGCAGGACGATGACGAACAGTGGATGAGCCTGCGCTACGATCTCACAGCCCCGCTCGCCCGCTATTTCGCCCAGAACTATCAGGACCTGCCCAAACCCTTCCGCTCCTACCGGCAGGGCTGGGTGTTCCGCAACGAAAAGCCCGGCCCCGGCCGCTTCCGCCAGTTCATGCAGTTCGACGCCGATACGGTCGGCGCCGGTGGCCCGGAATCGGACGCCGAAATGTGCATGATGATGGCCGACACCATGGACGCGCTGGGTCTGGCCGGCAAATACGTCGTCCGCGTCAACAACCGCAAAGTGCTCGACGGGGTAATGCAGGCCATCGGCGTTGTCGATGAAGCGCAGAAGTTGACTATCTTGCGCGCCATAGACAAGCTCGACAAATTCGGTCCCGAAGGTGTCCGCCTCCTGCTTGGCAAGGGGCGGAAGGACGAGAGCGGCGATTTCACAGAGGGCGCGGGACTTGGAGGCGACCAAATCAACGCATTGTTGCTCTTGTTTGGTAGCTCCGACGACAATTCCGAGATGGTCATCACACAGGGCAACGATCTCAGCAGCTTTTCATTGCAGGAACGCTCAAGGGACGAAATTGATTCAGAAGGAATTCCGTCCCACTACCAGAAACTTGCTGATCGGGTTGGTGAACAGGCGGCTCTGAGGCTTGGTTTCATCAAGGCGGTGTTCTTGATGCTTGGCAAGAACTTAGACACAAACCCGACGGCTTATGCAGGTTATGATGAGCTGTATCAAATGGCTCAGCTATTTGCCTCTGCTGGCTACGGTCCCGACCGCATCAAGATCGACCCCTCCGTCGTCCGCGGCCTCGAATATTACACCGGCCCGGTCTTCGAGATCGAACTGACCTTCACCGTCCAGAACGAAAAGGGCCAGGACGTTGTATTCGGCTCGGTCGGCGGCGGTGGCCGTTACGATGGCCTCGTCTCGCGCTTCCGCAACGAGCACACCCCCGCCACTGGCTTTTCCATCGGCGTCTCGCGCCTCGCTTCGGCCCTCAAACTCACCGGCAATCTCGATGCCACCCCGGTCACCGGCCCCGTCGTCGTCACCGTCATGGAAAAGGACCGCATCGCCGACTACCAGAAAATGGTCGCCGATCTGCGCGCCGCCGGCATCCGCGCCGAGTTGTTCCTGGGTTCGTCCAAGAACATGGGCAAGCAGATGAAATACGCCGACAAACGCAACGCCCCCGCCGTCATCATCCAGGGCTCCGATGAGCGCGAGCAGGGCGTCGTCCAGATCAAGGATCTCGCTGAAGGCGCCGAAGCGGCCGCCTCGATCACCGATAACGCCGCCTGGAAAACCGAACGCCCCGGCCAGTATTCGGTCCCGCTTTCTGAAATGGTCGAATTCGTCAAACAGATCCCGGCCGTCGCCGCATGGATGAAGGCGAACGGGTGATGACCGCCATCGCCCGCCGCGCCGCCCTCGAAGCGCTGGTTTCGGCTCCCGGCGTCACCCTTGCCGCGCCACCGATCCTCGTCTCCCCAGCCGCCTATTTTGATCTGGCTGGCGAAGAACTGGGCGCGCGCATGATCCTTACCCAGGGCATGGATGGCTCGGAATTCTGCCTGCGGCCCGATTTCACCCTGCCCATCGCCATCGACCACATCGCCAATGGGGCCGCCACGCCAGCGGCCTATGGCTATCTCGGTCCGGTCTTTCGCCAGCGCACCGATGGCCCCGCCCAGTTCGATCAGGGCGGCATCGAGCTTTTGGCGCTCCCCGACGCCGATGCCGCGCTCGACCAGGTGATCGGCTTTGCCCGCGCCGTCACCGACATCTATGGCGTCACAGCGCCCCATATCCGCGTCGGCGATATCGATCTTTTTGAAACCCTGCTCGCCGCCTGCGACATGCCCGATGTCTGGCGCCCCCGCGTCCGCGCCCGCTTCGGTCACCCCGAGGCCATGACGGCGCTGCTCGACCGCCTGGCCGATCCAAGGCCCCCCATGCCCGGCCCGGCCGGTCTGCCGGCCGGCGATATCGCCGATTGGGTCGGTGAACTCATGCTCACCAACGGATTGAGCCTCACCGAAAGCCGCACGCCCCAGGAAATCGCCGCCCGCTATCTCGAAAAACAGGCGCTCGAAGCCCAGCGCGTTCCGGGCCCGACAATCGACCTGCTGCGCAATTATCTCGCCATCTCCGGCCCCGCCGACAAATCGCTCGCGGCAATCGGTGCTCTTGGCCAGACCGCAGGGATTTATCTGACGTCCGCACTGCAAGGCGCAAGCCGTCGCGTCGACCAATTGCGCGATGGCCTGAAAGCAAAATCGATCCTTTTCGATGCCGGCTTTTCCCCGCGTCTCGATTATTACACCGGCATCACCTTCGAGGTGACCGGGGCAGGGGGGCTGGTGCTCGTCTCGGGCGGACAATATGACCGCCTGCTCAAACGCCTCGGAGCGTCCCAGGATATCCCCGCCGTCGGTTGCGCCGTCTGGGTGGATCGACTGGAAGCGGAATGCGAAAAAGTGGATGCCGGTTTTTCGCAGCAATTCCGCGACGAGGAAGGTTCAGCGGAGGTTCGGCCATGAGCTCGATCATGCTCGCGCTGCCCTCCAAGGGTCGTATTCAGGAAGAAGCTGTAGCGGTCTTTGAAAAAGCCGGCCTGACCATCGAGCGCCCCGGTGGCGCACGCTCCTATCTGGGCGAAATGGCCGCCATGCCCGATGTGATCGTGCGCTTTCTCTCGGCGTCGGAAATCGCCCGCGAGTTGATCCGCGGCACCATCGATATCGGCATCACCGGCGAGGACCTGATCCACGAAACAGCCGAAACCGGTCCCCAGCAGGTCGAAATCGTCAAGCGCCTCGGCTTCGGCCGCGCCGATGCGGTGGTGGCCGTTCCCGATTCCTGGATCGACGTCACCACAATGGACGACCTCTCCGACGTCGCCGCCGATTTCCGCGCCCGCCACGGCCGCTGGCTCAGGATCGCCACCAAATTCGTCAATCTCACCCGCCGTCACTTCGCCGCCCACGGCATTGCCGAATACCGGATTGTCGAAAGCCTCGGCGCCACCGAAGCCGCCCCGGCCTCCGGCGCCGCCGATCTCATCGTCGACATCACCTCGACCGGCGCAACGCTCAAGGCCAACGGCCTGCGCATCCTTGAAGATGGCGTGATGCTCAAGAGCGAATCCCTGCTGCTCGTCGCCAGCAACGCCGAGTGGCACGAGGGCAGGCTGGCTGTCCTCAACCGGCTGACCGACGCCATCGACGCCACCCGCTTCCAGCCGTAAAAAAAGGGCCGCTTTCGCGGCCCTTTTTCGTTTTTGGCAATTGCGCCTACTTGCGGGTATCGACCGCCAGCGCGCCCGGCCCGAAGGCGATGACGTAAAGCATGCCGCCCACGATGGCGACGTTCTTGAGAAAATTGGTTATTTCCATCTGGTTGGAAAAGTCGGTGTGGAAGATCAATGCCGCAACCAGCGAGAAGGCACCCAGTGCCGCCGCCGCCCAGCGGGCCTTGAACCCGATCGCCAGCATGATGCCGCCAACGACTTCCACAAGGATGGTCGGCCAGATCAGGAGGCCCGGCACGCCGAACATTTCCATATAGCCCACATTGCCCTCGATGGCCGGGATCTTGCTCAGGCCGGCGAGAATGAAGATGAGGGCCAGAAAGATGCGGCCCACAGTCGGTAGATAGGTTTGAAGCGCGTTCATGGTCTTTGCGTCCAGTATCCGATTTGCGATGACCGGACACTGCCGCATGACCACCGTTTGAAAAATCCACCTGTCACCGACAGATTGTTCGCCAATCAATATACAGTAGCGGCGCCCCCAGCATCGATCCGGTTGCAAACCGCCCCGCTTCGTGCCAGCAAGCGCCACCACGCAACGACGAGTCCTTTCCGTGTACGATATCTGGGTCCTTGTGGCGCTGGGCGGCGTCAGCGTCATCGCCGGCTTTGTCGATGCCGTTGCCGGCGGCGGCGGCCTGATCACCATCCCTGCGCTGCTCTGGGCCGGCCTGCCGCCATTGGGCGCCATCGCCACCAACAAGGCCCAATCGATCGTCGGCACCACGATGGCCGCCTGGACCTATTGGCGCCAGGGCCACGTCTCGATCCTGTCGCTGGTCCCCGCCATCGGCGCGGCCTTCGCCGGTTCGCTTTTCGGCGCCATCGTCGTCAAGCAGGTCGATACCTCCGCTCTTGAGATCCTTGTCCCGGTCGCCGTGATCGCCGTCGCGCTCTATTTCACCTTCTCGCCCTCGATCAGGGACATCGATGGCGCCGCCCGCCTCAAATTTGCAACCTTCGTTCCCGCCTTCGCCTTCGTGATCGGCTTTTACGATGGCCTTTTCGGCCCCGGCACCGGCTCGTTCTTCATGCTGGCCTTCGTCGCCCTGTTCGGCCTCTCGGCAGCCCGCGCCTCGGCCCACACCAAGATTCTCAACGTCGTCTCCAACCTCGCTGCCTTGATCTTTTTCATCATCGCCGGAGACGTCGTCTGGCCAGTGGCGATCGTCATGGCCACAGGCCAGATCCTCGGCGGCTACCTCGGCGCCGTCACCGGCATCCGCTACGGCGCCAAAATCATCCGCCCCCTGGTGATCGTCGTCTCGATCATCCTCGCAATAAAGCTGCTCTTTTTCCCCTGAGTCCCAAACGAAAAGGGCAGCGTCCAAGCACTGCCCTTCCCGCGCACGGCGTGCAAGCCTGCTTTGCAGGCGCCGACAAAGCCATGCCAGGCAAAAGCGAACGGGAAGTTCCAAACGAAAAGGGCAGCACCGGAGCACTGCCCTTCCCGCGCACGGCGTGCAAGCCTGCCTTTGCAGGCGCCGACAAAGCCGTGCCAGGCAAAAGCGAACGGGAAGTTCCAAACGAAAAGGGCAGCGCCGAAGCACTGCCCTTCCCGTTCGAGACCCTGGAGAGGTCCCAATTCTTTTTCTTTAAGGCGTAAAGAGCGCCCGGCCATCGTTGGCCGCGCCCGCGCAGGGCCAGCATTCGGCCCAGCGCGGTTTTAGCGCGTCGGGCCGAATGTGGTACGACCCGTGAGCGAAATGGATTCCTTAGAAATCCATACCGCCCATGCCGCCCATGCCGCCACCGCCGCCGGGCATGGCGGGTGCGTCGTCCTTGGGAAGCTCGGCGATCATCGCTTCGGTGGTGACCAGAAGGCCGGCAACCGAGGCAGCGTCTTCGACAGCGGTGCGCACGACCTTGACGGGATCGATGATGCCCATCTGGATCATGTCGCCATATTCACCCGTCTGGGCGTCATAGCCGAAGGTGTCGGACGCATTGTCGAGGATCTTGCCCACAACGACCGAACCTTCACTGCCCGCATTGTTGGCGATCTGACGGATCGGTTCCTGCAGCGCGCGCTTGACGATGGCGATACCGGCCTGCTGGTCGGCATTGGCACCCTTGACGGTGAGCGCGTTCGAGGCCCGCAGCAGCGCAACGCCACCACCGGCAACGATGCCTTCTTCAACCGCAGCACGGGTTGCATTGAGCGCGTCGTCGACGCGGTCCTTGCGTTCTTTCACTTCAACTTCGGTCGAACCGCCGACCTTGATCACGGCAACGCCACCGGCCAGCTTGGCCAGACGTTCCTGAAGCTTTTCCTTGTCGTAATCGGACGAGGTTTCTTCGATCTGCGCCTTGATCTGGTTGACACGGCCTTCGATGTCGTCCTTGGAGCCCGAACCATCGACGATGGTGGTGTTTTCCTTGGTGATCTCGACGCGCTTGGCGGTGCCCAGCATGTCGGTGGTCACATTCTCGAGCTTGATGCCGAGGTCTTCGGAAATCACCTGGCCACCGGTCAGGATGGCGATGTCTTCGAGCATGGCCTTGCGGCGATCGCCGAAGCCCGGTGCCTTGACGGCAGCGACCTTGAGACCGCCACGCAGACGGTTGACCACGAGAGTGGCAAGCGCTTCGCCTTCAACGTCTTCTGCAATGATGAGCAGCGGACGGTTGGACTGAACCACGCTTTCGAGAACGGGCAGCAGAGCCTGCAGGTTCGAAAGCTTCTTTTCGTGCAGCAGGATGAGCGGATCGTCGAGCTGAGCGACCATCTTTTCGGTGTTGGTCACGAAATAGGGCGAAAGGTAACCGCGGTCGAACTGCATGCCTTCGACGACATCGAGTTCGGTTTCTGCGGTCTTGGCTTCCTCGACGGTGATGACACCCTCGTTGCCGACCTTCTGCATGGCGTTGGCGATCATGTCGCCGATGGCCTTTTCGCCATTGGCCGAAATCGTGCCGACCTGGGCGACTTCGCTGGTGTTGGAGATCTTGACGGCTTTCGAGGCCAGGTTCGAGATCACTTCGGTCACGGCCAGGTCGATGCCGCGCTTGAGATCCATCGGGTTCATGCCGGCAGCGACGGCCTTGACGCCTTCGTTGACGATCGACTGAGCCAGAACGGTCGAAGTCGTGGTGCCGTCGCCGGCGATGTCATTGGTCTTGGAGGCCACGGTGCGCAACATCTGGGCGCCCATGTTTTCGAACTTGTCTTCGAGTTCGATTTCCTTGGCAACGGTCACGCCGTCCTTGGTGATGCGCGGTGCGCCGAACGACTTTTCGATGACCACGTTGCGGCCCTTGGGACCGAGCGTCACCTTGACCGCATTGGCCAGAATGTTGACGCCGCGCAGCATCTTGTCGCGGGCTTCGGTCGAGAATTTGACTTCTTTGGCAGCCATTTAATTCTGCTCCTTGCAAAAAATGAAAAAGGGCATCCGAAGGTTTTGGGGGCGCTTCCAACCGGAAGCGCGTCCGGATTAACCTTCGATCACGCCCATGATGTCGGACTCTTTCATGATCAGCAGGTCTTCGCCGCCAACCTTGACTTCGGTGCCGCTCCACTTGCCAAACAAGACGCGGTCGCCTTCCTTGACGTCGAGCGGAACGACCTTGCCATTGTCGTCGCGGGCTCCGGCGCCGACGGAAACGATAACGCCCTCGGAGGGTTTTTCCTTGGCGGTGTCTGGAATGATGATGCCGCCAGCGGTCTTGGATTCGCTGTCGACGCGGCGGACCACAACGCGGTCATGCAGGGGACGGAAGCTCATAGTCGCTCCTTTGGAACGTGAAGTTGAGATGCAATTTCCTCCGCTATTAGCACTCTAACGTCGGGAGTGCTAGCAGCATATGGTGCAGATAGGAGAGGGGGGTGCGGGAGTCAAGAATGCCGCACGCAAAAAATTTTGCATCGCGGACAGGGGCTTGTTATGCCGTTGCGCGATTTGCATGCCAGCCGTTCATGCGGACATAAAAAGACGAGACGATGACAGAATTGGAAAATATGTCCGCACGAGATTGGATTCCGCCGACCCTGTCGGTCATCGTCCCCACCTTCAATGAACGCGACAACATTGCCCCGCTCATCGAAAAGCTCGAGGCGGCGCTGGCAGGCATCAGCTTTGAAGTCATCATCGTCGATGACAACAGCCCGGACGGCACCGCCGATCTGGCCAAGCAGATCGCAGCGCAAAAGCCCCATGTCAGATGTATTCACCGTATCGGTCGGCGCGGCCTGTCATCGGCCTGCATCGAAGGCATGGCATCCTCGGCGGCAGAATTTGTGGCCGTGATCGATGCCGACCATCAGCACGACGAAACGATTCTGACCCAGATGCTCGACCAGGCCCGCGCCGGGGCCGACATTGTCGTTGGCTCACGCTACACGGGGGAGGGCAGTTCCCAGGATGGTTTTTCCGCCAGCCGTCAGAAGGGGTCCGAACTGGCAACCCGGCTTTCGGGCATTCTCACCGGCAAGGCCCTGTCCGATCCGATGAGCGGCTTTTTCCTGCTGCGCCGGTCGCTGTTCAATGAAATCGTCCCGCGCCTGTCGCGCGAAGGCTTCAAGATCCTGCTCGACATCATCGCCACGGGCAACCGCCAACTGGGGCGCAAGCTGACGATCACCGAGGTGCCCTACACCTTCCGCCCGCGTTTTGCCGGCGAAAGCAAGATGAGCGCCCTGGTCGTCGCCCAGTTTCTCGGGCTCATCGTGTCGCAGATTTCCCGTGGCATCCTGCCCACCAGCTTTCTTCTGTTTTCGCTGGTCGGGGCGTCGGGCGTTGTGGTGCATCTTTCGGTGCTGACATTTGTCTTCGAAGTTCTCGACTTCAACTTCGCCAACAGCCAGTTGGCGGCAACGTTGGTGGCCATGACCACCAACTACCTGCTCAACAACGAATTGACCTACGCCGACAAGAAACTGACGGGCTCTCGCTTCTGGACCGGGCTGCTCAGTTTCTATCTGGTCTGCAGCTTCGGCACGCTCGCCAATGTCTCGGTGGCCAGCGTGCTGTTTGAAACCCACATGGCCAACTTCATCGTCGCCGGGGTGGCCGGGGCGGTGATGAGCGTGGTCTTCAACTACGCGGTCACCCGCATTTTTACCTGGCGGTGAACCCATGACCTTGCGTGATCGCATCGGCCCCTTCTCGCCCGCTCAGGCCACTCTGATCCTCATCGCCGTCACTCTGGTCCTGCGCATGATCGGTGGCGCGGTGGTCGGCTGGGGCACGGGAGAGGCCTATTATCTTGCCTCGGCCCGCCAGTTTCACCTGAGCTATTTCGACCAGCCGCCTGTCTCGCTCTGGACCATCTGGGCAACGCTGCAATTGACCGGATCGGACAACCTGCTGATCATCCGGCTGCCTTTCATCGTGATGTTCGCTGTCTCGACCTGGCTGGTCTTTGACATTGTCCGGCGCATCCATTCCCCGCTCGGCGGCTTTTTTGCAGCACTGATCGTCAATGCCTGCGTGCTGTTTTCACTCTCTGTCGGCTCATGGACACAGCCCGATGCCCCCATGGTCTTGTTCTGGCTCGCAACGATCCGCGTTCTGATCGAGATATTCTTCGGCAAGGGCGCCCAGCGGCCGTTTCTCTATTGGAGCCTTGCCGGGCTATTTCTCGGGCTGACATTCCTTTCGAAATATCACGCGGTCTTCCTCGTGGCCGGCACCGGCCTGTTCATTCTCGCCAATTCCACCCAGCGCCGCTGGCTCACCCATCGTGCGCCATGGCTGGCTCTGCTGATCGCTCTGGCCATCTTCTCGCCCGTCCTGGTCTGGAACGCGCAGAACGATTGGGTATCCTTCGGCTTCCAGGGGGGCAGGGCGCTGGCCGAATCCGGTTTGCGCTGGGACGGATTGATCCGCATGATCTGGGGGCAGCTCCTTTACATGGTTCCCTGGCTGGCGCTGCCCGCGCTTTATGTTGGCGTTCGTGCCCTGGGCGCGGGGGCTCGCGGACAGTTTCCCTCGGGCGCCGAACCGGGGGCGGCGGCGCTCTTTGCCTATATCGGCTGGCCGGTCGTCATCTTTTTCACAATCGTTGCGCTGTGGTCAGACACCCAGTTCCATTTCCATTGGCAGGCACCGGGCTATCTGATGCTGTTCATGCTCATGGGCGCCTGGGCAGCCGATCGGGACGGCAAGGCCGTCCGCGCCTGGCTGTTCGGCTCGGCCATCGCCACGCTGGTCATTCTTTCGCTGCTCGTGTCCCACGCCGCAACCGGATGGGCTCGCGCCGTGTTCCCGGGCGATTGGGAAGACCCGACGGCACTGCAACTGCCATGGACCGAACTGGGCGAGGCGCTCGATGAACTTGGCGCCTTCGGGCAGGGCGAACTGTTCGTCGCCGGCACCAACTGGATCGATTGCGGCTACATCGACACGCAGGTCTCGGGCCGCTTGCCATTGGCCTGTTTCGGCAGCGATCCCCGCAATCTCGAATTCAATTTCGACAGGCAGGCCCACACCGGCTGGAACGCCTATATCGTTGCCCAGACCCCCAACGCCGATCGTGTGCCCAACGTCCATTCGGACAGCTTTGAGAGCATCGAACATCTCGGAACCATATCCATTGAGCGCAATGGTGTAATAGAGTTGGGCAATATCCAGCTCTATTACGCTCAGGGGTACAGACCCCGGTAAGAAAGACCGCCGCTCGCGTTGTAAGCTGCTACGCCGCTCCCGCCCGCTCCCAGCCCAGCCGCTTGCGGTAGATCGTCGAGGGGCTGATCTCCAGCGCCGCGGCGGCGCGGGCGATGTTGCCGCCGAATGCGCCAAGCGCGTCCTCGATGATCTTTTGCTCCTGCTGCCACATGGGCAGGATATCGGGCACCGATCCATTCGAGAGCACGGCAACCTCAAAGGCATCACGCGATTCGATATCGGCCGCCAGCGCCATCTGAGCCGTCACCATGCCGCCATCGAACATCACGACGATCCGGCGCACCAGATTTTGCAGCTGGCGCACATTGCCCGGCCATTCGCGCGCCACGAACAGATTGGCGACATCGGGAGCAAATCCGGCAAAACCCTTGCCTTCTTCCTTGGAGAATGTCGCAAGAAAGCTCTGCGCCAGCGGCATGATATCGCCCGGCCTTTGCCGCAGGGGCGGCAGGTGGATGGGCAGCACATGCAGGCGATAGAACAGATCTTCGCGGAATTTCTTTTCGCTGACCAGTTGCATCGGATTGCGGTTGGTCGCGCAGATCACCCGCACATCGACCGGCCGGGACACCGATTCTCCCACCCGCGTAATTGTCCCGGTCTGCAAGAACCGCAGGAGCTTGGACTGCAGGGCGAGGTCCATTTCCCCGACTTCGTCGAGAAACAGCGTGCCGCCATCGGCCATCTCGATGGCGCCCTTGCGGTCCTCATGGGCGCCCGTATACGAGCCCTTGACCGCCCCGAACACCTCGGACTCCATCAATTCGCGCGGAATCGCGCCGGCATTGATGGCAATGAACCGTTTTTTGGCGCGCGGGCTGCGCTTGTGCAGCGCTTCGGCCGTCACTTCCTTGCCCGTCCCGCTTTCTCCGGTGATGAACACCGGGGCCGCCGAGGGCGCAATCCGTTGGATCTGGTCGTAAATCGCCTGCATCTGCGGCGTTGTCCCCACAAATCCTTCAAAGTCGGGGCGCTGTTCGGCCAGTGTGTCGCACACCATGGCCCGCGCCTTGCCGTGGCGCTGGCCCAACTCGCCCAGCCGGGAGGCCAGAACCGGCCCCGAGACCGGCAATGGCAGATAGTCATGGGCTCCCGCCCGCATGGCCGCCACCGCAAGCGAAACCGATCCGCCATCGGACAGCGCGATGATGAGCGCCCCATCGGACGCATTTGCCAGCGCACCGAACGCGGCTTCCTCATCGCCCGCAAACCCGTCCAGGCTCTCGGTTTCCGCCAAAATGACATCGAAACGTTCCGTCTTGAGGCTGCGCAGCGCCTGCGGGCCGCTCGAACAGTGGACGAGCGTGATCCCGTGGCCCCATTGGCCAAAAATGGCGGACATGGTCGCACGCGCTCTCTCGGGCGAGCGTTCGATCAGCAACAGATTCACATCTGCGTCCGACGGGGTTCCATCACGCATCAGGCGGCTACTCCTTGCCAGATGAAGGCTGAACTCGATGAGCCATTATCAATCCATTAGGGTAAACAAAGGGTTGGCACCCCCGCTTTTTAGTCGCCAGAGGGAGTGGTAAACCTTTAAATGAAAGCCGAATTTGATTCCCGCAGGGGGCATGGAGCCGGGTGCAAAATCTGGTGCTGATCTTTATCGGGGTTTGCGGCGTCGCCATTGGCGCAGCGGCCTATTTTGCCCTCGGCCTCACCCCCATTGAAGCCGGGCTGCTGGCGCTTGTCATCATGCTGGGCGGCGCCATGCTCGAGGAGCGCAATGCCCGCCGCCGCGCCTTCCGTCGCCTCGAACAGGGCGTTGAGGAAATGGGGCGCCTTCTCGCCACCGACGCCAAGGCCGGCCAGGTTCTCAGCCAGCGCGTCAACGCCCTTGTCGATCTCGAGCTCGGCTCGCGCCTCGACGTGATCGAAGCCGACATGAGCGTTCTGGGCACCGTGGTCCGTCAGGTGGCCGAAGCGGTATCCGATCTCGAAACCGCTCAGGCCGCCTCCGCACCGGCCCTCAAAGACGACCGTGCTACAGGCTCGGGCCCCGAACCCCGCCGCGTGCCCACCATTGCCCTCGATGACGTCAAGCGCGCCCTCGACGAGGGCCGCCTGATCCACCACGCCCGCCCCATCCTCACGCTCCCCCAGCGCAAAATTCACGCTTTCGACATGGTGCCGCGCCTGCAGATCGATGGCCGCCAGCTTGTCGATCCGCCCCAATACATGCCCGTCCCCACCGGCGAGGGCACCGTGGTTCTCCGCCGCATCGACCGGCTCTGCGCCGAGGAGGCCATCCGCATCGTCCGCCGGGCGCGTTTGAGCGGCGATCCGGTCCGCCTGCTCGTCGATGTTTCCCCCGCAAGCCTGGGCGACAAGCCGGCGCTCGATCAGACCTTGAGCCTTCTTGCCGCCAACCGCGCCGTCAATTCCGATATCGTCTTTGCCCTCGATTACGAGGAATGGACCGGCCTGTCGCGGCCCCAGTCGGATGGTCTGGCAACCCTCGTGCAGCAGGGGGTGTTCGTCGCCCTGCGCAATGCGACGACGCTGCGCCTCGATTTTGGCGGCCTTGCCGAAAAAGGGGTGCGCTACATCGAAACCAGCGCCCACACCTTCCTCAAGACACCCGCCGCGCTCACCGATTTCCATTCATCCGACATCAATGACTATATAAAGCGCTTCGGCATCAATCTCGTCGTCACCGACCTTGAGAGCGAGAGCGAGATCCTTGCCCTGCTCGATGATGGCATAAAGCTTGCGCAAGGCCCCGTGATGGGCGAAACCGGACCCCTGCGGCCCGATCTGCGCGACGATGGCGATGACGATCTGCGCCAGGCTGCGGCGCGATAACACAGCGCTTCCAGGATAAGTGGGCACCACTTATCCGGTTCGGAAGCGCGACCGAACACCCGAGCGCTTCCAGGATAAGTGGGCACCACTTATTCGGTTCGGAAGCGCGACCGAACAAAAGACTTGAGCCAAGGAAACCCATGCCCGCTCTCACCGGCCCCACTCCCGGTCTTTCCAGCCTCGCCACACGCTATGGCGCTGTGCTGTCCGACGTCTGGGGCGTGCTGCACAATGGCGTCACCCCGCACTGGGGTGCCGTCGAGGCGCTCAGCCAATTCCGCGCCGGCGGTGGCCGCGTCGTGCTCATCACCAATGCGCCCCGGCCCGGCGCCTCGATCATCGCCCAGCTCGACGCCATGAATATCCCGCGCGATGCCTATGACGCGCTCGTCTCTTCTGGCGATGCCACCCGCACATTGCTGGAGAACTGGCGCGGCCGCACCGTCGCCCGGGTCGGCCCGGCCGTCGATGATGTCTTGTTCGAAGGCCTCGATCTCACCTTCGGCTCCGATGAGGAAGCGACCGCCGTCGCCGTCACCGATCTCGATACCGATGACGACACCCCCGCCGATTATGCGGACCGCATGGCCATCTGGAAGGCCCGCAATCTGCCCCTGATCTGCGCCAACCCCGACAAGGTGGTCGAGGAGGGGGATCGTATAGTTTACTGCGGCGGCGCGCTGGCCGATGCCTATGAGGACATCGGCGGCCGGGTGATGATGGCCGGCAAGCCCTATAACCCCATCTATGAGCAGACCAAGGCTTTGGCCGACGAGGCCGCCGGTCAGCGCTTCGAGAAAAGCCAGATTCTGGCCATCGGCGATTCCGTGCGCACCGACGCGATGGGCGCCGCCCAGTTCGGCATCGACCTTCTGTTCATCACCGGCTCGATCCACGCCGCCGAACTCGATGCCTTCAACGATCCTCCGGCCCGAAGGGTCGCCGATTTCGTCTCGGTCTCCCGCGCCAACATGGTCGGCTTCATGCCCCGGCTGGTCTGGTAGCGCCCGGAGGGCTTCCAGGAAGAAGCCTGTCCTCGACTCGATCGGGGATGGGTTCCACTTTTCCGGTTCGGAAGCGCGACAACATAAGGTCTAGAGCATGGCGCGATTCCAAGAAGAGCGGCAGGCCCTGGATATAGACGCGTGCGGCTTTATCAAGGATAGACTGCCCGTCGCTCCGGTGCCGGGGCTTCCCGATATCCGGCTTCACCTTGCCGTCCCCCAGAGCGGGGTCTGGACGCTGGCGCGCGACGGCGTGCCGCCCTATTGGGCGTGGTTTTGGCCCGGTGGGCTGGTTTTGGCCCGCCACATCATGGCCAATCCCGATATCGTCGCGGGCCGTACCGTCCTCGATCTGGGCACAGGCTCGGGCCTTGTCGCCATCGCGGCAGCCCTGAGCGGGGCCGACAGGATCGTGGCCTGCGATACCGATGCAAATGCCATCGCCGCCGTTGCGCTCAACGCCGCCCTCAATTCGGTAACGGTCCAGACCCAACACGCCGATCTCCTCGATGGCCCCGTACCCGAGGCCGAAATCGTCCTGGTCGGCGATCTTTTCTACGAAAGCACGCTGGCCGGACGCGTCGTGGCCTTTCTCGACCGCTGCCTTGCCGCACATTGCCGGATCTATGTCGGAGACATCGGCCGCGAGCATCTGCCGCGCGATCGCATGCAGGCCCTCGGCTCCTATCCGCTGGTCGATTTTGGCGAACCCGCGACGGCAGAACCGCGCCCCGCGCAGGTCTGGCGCTATATTGGCGCAAGGACCTGATCCTGCGCTCTTGCAATCGCACCCACAAAGAGGCAGTTTCCGCCCGACTTTGCGTGGCCTCACCCAACTCTTCCGTCAAAAAAGCGCGACGAAACGATCCAGACCAATATGACCGCAGGCAAAAATTTCGCCCGACTCGATGGCCTTTCCGCCGTCCCATCCGCCCTTAAGGGTGGTGTGGTGGCCATTGGCAATTTCGATGGTTGCCATCGCGGCCATCAGCAGGTCTTCGCCGCCGCCCGTGCCATGGCGGAAAAAAAGGGCGTGCCGGCGCTGGTCCTGACCTTCGAGCCGCACCCGCGCGACGTCTTCGCGCCGCAGCCCTTTCTGTATCGGCTGACCCATGCCGATCAAAAAGCCGCGCTCATCGAGGCGCTGGGCTTTGATGCCGTTGCCTTCATGGAATTTTCCCGCGATCTGGCATCCGTCGAGGCAAGCGATTTCGTCGCACGCTACCTGCTCGAAGCGCTCGAGGTCTCCGGGGTTGTCGTTGGCGCCGATTTCCATTTCGGCAAGGGCAGGGCGGGTACGCCCGATTTCCTTGTCGCGCAGGGCGAAGAGCACGGCTTTTCGGTCGAGATCTGCGCCATGCTCGATGATGGCACCGAGCCCGTATCGTCCTCGCGCGTCCGCGATGCGCTTGCCGGCGGCGATGTCGAAACCGCCAACAATCTTCTGGGCTATCACCATTTCTTTTCCGGAACGGTCATCGAAGGCGACAAGCGCGGCCGTGAACTGGGCTACCCGACCGCCAACATGGCCGTGCCCCAGACCTTCGGTCTGGCGCAGGGCGTCTATGCCGTCAAAATACGGCTCGATGGCGAAATGTTCGATGGCGTCGCCGCCTATGGCAAACCGATGTTTGACAACGCCCGGCCGCCGTTTGAGACCTTCATTTTCGATTTCGACCGCACCATCTATGGCAAGACCCTCGACATCGCCTTGCTCGGCTTCATCCGGGGCCAGATGACGTTTGATGGTCTCGCCCCGCTTATAGAACGGATGGACAAGGACACGGCGACGGCGCGAATTATCACCGCCCAGGCACGCCCGCTCTCCGAGCTGGACGCCGCCCTGGGCTTTGTCGATGGGTCTTTCGGCTAAATCTCGTTGGTTGCAGCACTCTCACTTGTCATCCTGGCCCCGAGCCGGGATCCAGTACACTCAGAGGCCGTGATCGCCCCGCACCTTGCCGCGCCGCCAAACCCATTGGCAATCCTCCGCCACCGCTGTTAAAAGCGGTCCCGATCTCATGACTGAAGATTTCCGCGAGTTCTTATGACCGACACGCAACAAGGCGCGACAACCGAACGCGACTATTCAAACACCCTGTTCCTGCCCCGGACCGATTTCCCCATGCGGGCCGGCCTTCCCCAGCGTGAGCCCGAATGGCTCAAGCGCTGGGAGGATATGGACCTCTATAAGATGCTGCGCGAGCAGAGCCGTGATCGTGAAAAATTCACGCTCCACGATGGCCCTCCCTACGCCAACGGCAACATCCATATCGGCCACGCGCTCAACAAGACATTGAAGGATCTTGTGTCCCGCTCCATGCAGATGCTGGGCTATAATTCCGCCTATGTGCCGGGCTGGGACTGCCACGGCCTGCCCATCGAATGGAAGATCGAGGAACAATACCGCGCCAAGGGCCTCAACAAGGACGAAGTGCCGGTCAACGAGTTCCGCGCCGAATGCCGCACCTTTGCCGAGCACTGGGTCGACGTCCAGCGCGAAGAATTCAAGCGCCTCGGCATCAATGGCGATTGGGCCAACCCCTATCTCACCATGAGCTTCGACGCCGAAGCCACCATCGCGTCCGAACTGATGAAAGTCGCCGCCTCCGGCCAGCTTTATCGCGGCTCCAAGCCCGTGATGTGGTCGGTCGTCGAACGCACAGCGCTCGCCGAAGCCGAGATCGAATACCAGGATTATGAGAGCGACGCGATCTGGGTGAAATTTCCGGTGGCTACTGGAATGACTTACGATGCAGGCCTTAATTTGGTCGGTGCATCCGTCGTCATCTGGACCACCACCCCGTGGACGATCCCCGGCAATCGCGCCGTCTCCTATTCCTCGCGCATCGCCTACGGCCTTTATGAAGTGGAGTCCGCCGAGAACGATTTTGGCCCCCAGCCCGGCGAAAAGCTGATCTTTGCCGACAACCTCGCCGAAGAAAGCGCGACAAAGGCAAAACTCACCTTCAAACGCCTGGCCGACGTCACCGCGGATGAGCTTGGCGCCACGACCCTGCACCATCCGTTGCGCGGTTTCGGTGGCGGCTACGATTTCCTCGTGCCCATGCTCGACGGCGACCACGTCACCGACGATGCCGGCACCGGCTTTGTCCACACCGCCCCCGGCCACGGTGCTGACGACTTTGAAATCTGGATGGCCGAGGGCCGCGCCATCGCCGCAAAGGGCATCGACACGACGATCCCCTTCACCGTCGACGACGCCGGTTTTTACACCAAGGACGCCTCCGGCTTCGGCCCCGACGCCGAAGGCGGTCCCGCACGCGTCATTGACGACAAGGGCAAGAAGGGCGACGCCAATCAGCGCGTCATCACCGCCCTCATCGCCGCAAACAATCTCTTCGCGCGCGGTCGGCTCAAGCACCAGTACCCCCATTCATGGCGCTCGAAAAAACCCATCATCTTCCGCAACACCCCCCAATGGTTCGTCTATATGGACAAGGACCTTGGCAAGGGAGCGGACGACACCCTACGCACCCGCGCCCTTTCTGCCATCGACGCCACAAAGTTCGTTCCCGCCGCCGGCCAGAACCGCCTGCGCTCGATGATCGCCGATCGCCCCGATTGGGTGCTTTCGCGCCAGCGCGCCTGGGGTGTGCCGATCACCGTTTTCGTCAATTCTGACACCGGCGAAATCCTCAAAAACGATGCCGTCAACGCCCGCATCATTGCCGCCTTCAACGCCGAGGGCGCCGACGCCTGGTTTGCCGAAGACGCCAAACAGCGCTTCCTCGGCAATGATGTCGCAGACCTGGAAAACTGGACCAAGGTCACCGACATTCTCGACGTCTGGTTTGACTCGGGCTCGACCCATGCCTTCGTTCTGCGCAACAGGGAAAAATGGCCGGACCTGAAATTCCCCGCCTCCATGTATCTCGAAGGCTCCGACCAGCATCGCGGCTGGTTCCATTCCTCGCTGCTCGAAAGCTGCGCCACCAACGGCTTTGCCCCCTATGAATCTGTCCTGACCCATGGCTTCACCATGGACAGCAAGGGCTTCAAGATGAGCAAGTCCGTGGGCAACACCATTGCTCCCCAGGACATCATCAAGAAGTTCGGCGCCGACATCCTGCGCCTTTGGGCCGCGACCATCGATTACGCCGAAGATCACCGCATTGGCGATGAGATCCTCGCCAACACCGTCGAGATGTATCGCAAGATGCGCAATTCCTTCCGCTGGCTTCTGGGCAACCTTGCCCATTACAAGCCCGAGGAAGCGGTGGCCTATGCCGACATGCCCGAGCTCGAAAAACTCATCCTGCACCGCCTCGCTGTGCTCGATGGCGAGGTCCGCGCCGGCTACAAGGCCTATGACTACAAGCGCGTGGTCAACACCATCGCCAATTTCATGAACCTCGAACTCTCGGCGTTCTATTTCGACATCCGCAAGGACGCGCTCTATTGCGATCCGATCTCATCGGAAAAGCGCAAGGCAGCCCTGACCGTCCTCGACCAGCTCTATTCATGCCTCACCGCATGGCTGGCCCCGGTGCTGGTCTTTACCATGGAAGAAGTCTGGCTCGAGCGGAACCCGGGCGACGCCTCCTCGGTCCACGCCCGCACCTTCCCCGAAGTGCCCTCCGAATGGCGCGACGACGCGCTGGCGGCAAAATGGGCAAAGATCCGTGCCGTGCGTCGGGTGGTGACTGGAGCGCTCGAAATCGAGCGCAAGAACAAGGTGATCGGCTCCTCGCTCGAGGCCGCGCCCATCGTTGCCATCACCGATCCCGAACTTGCCAAAGCGGTTGAAACTCACGATCTCGCCGAATTGTGCATTGTGTCGGCAATTTCCACTCAACTCCATGCATTTTCGAGCCAACAATTCTTTAGTTTGGACGAGGTGCCGGGGGTCCAGGTGGCCTTCGCGAGAGCAGAGGGAACCCGTTGCGCCCGCTCATGGAAGGTCTCGCCGGAGGTCGGTTCGGACCCCGAATACCCCGATCTGACCCCCCGCGACGCCCAGGCCATGCGCGAGCGGGCGGCCGCAGGGTTAAGCGTATGAATTTCTTGATGAAACCATCGGTCCTGTGGAGCTTTTTCCTCGGCCTGGACGTCCTGATTTTCGACCGCTTGCACAAGTATTTTCAGGTCGATATGGCCGGCTGGACAGGCGGCGAAGTCATTGAAGTGGCGCCATTTTTCGACTACACGCTCGTCTGGAACACCGGCATTTCCTACGGTCTCATGGGCGGCATGACCCCGGAAATGTTGTTGCTTATCATGGGGTTGGCCATGGTCGCGCTGGCCTGGTGGTGGGTAAAGGAAGACTCTCTTCTCACCCGCATCGGCATCGCCCTCGCCATCGGCGGCGCCCTCTCCAACGCCATTGACCGCGTGGTTTACGGCGCGGTCGCCGATTTTTTCTCGCTGAGCTTTTTCCCCTATGTTTTCAACATCGCGGACATGGCCATTACCACAGGCGTCATCGCTCTCATCATCGACGTCCTCCGCCCCCGGCCCGAACCGGAATCGAAATCGTAAATCGGCCAAATTCTGGCCTTACGCCCGCCAATGGGCTATAACCCCACGAAAATAAGGGATCATCAGGGTGGTCGAGGCGTCTATGGGTACGGTTGTAACGAGTAGGAACAGGACTAAGCGCCTGTTGCGTCTGACATTTCTCGCTGTTGCAGCAGCCTCGGCGCTCGCGGCCTGCACCACCGTCGAGGGCACCAATGCGCTCACCGATCCGCTGACGTTTGAGCGCGAAGTGATGCGCTCGACGCTGCAGGGCGTGGGTATCGTGCCGCGTGAGGAAAAACCGATGGTTTCGGGTGAGCGCAGCCCGCTTGTGCTCCCGGCCTCGGGCGCAACGCCACCGCCCCCCAGCCAGTCGACAGCAGTCATTCCCGAGGATTCGGGCGCCGTGACCATCGACACCACCGGCCTGACCACCGCCGATCTTGAGGCGCTGCGGACTGGACGCGTGCTGTCATCGGGCGCCACCTCGGGCCGACCGCTGACCGAACCCGAAGCCCGCCAGCTCGCTGCGCGCATGGCGGCCTATCGCAATGCCCAGGGCTTGACCGAGCGCAACATCTATCTGCCGCCCGAACAGTATTTCCAGACAGTGGCGGGCCAGCAACTTATATGCGAGGCGGCCAATGGTGACCTTGTCACCCTGTCCGATCCCCGCTGTCCGCCCGATGTGCGCGCCGCAGCCTCACGCTGATTTCGCGCGCAGTACCAAAAAATGCTCAAGGCGGGGCCATTGGCCTCGCTTTGTCTTTATAGCTCCAGATCGAAAGAAGACGCTCCAATGAGCGATAAAGCCCCACCCCCCTCCGGCGAGCGCCTCGCCAAGGTCATCGCCCGCGCAGGAGTCTGTTCGCGCCGCGATGCCGAAGCCTGGATCACCGCCGGCCGCATCGCGGTCAACGGCAGCCCGGTCAAGACCCCCGCCTTCAATGTCGTCGAAAGCGATACGATCGCCGTCGATGGAAAGCCTTTGGCTCGCAAGCAGGCAACTCAGCTTTGGCTGTACCACAAGCCCGCCGGCCTCATGGTCACCGAAAAGGATCCCGAGGGCCGCGCGACGGTCTTTTCCGAGTTCGAAAAGCTCGGCCTGCCGCGCGTGCTGACCGTCGGACGGCTCGATTATAACACCGAGGGCCTATTGCTACTGACCAATGACGGCGGCCTCAAGCGCACGCTCGAATTGCCAGCAACCGGCTGGGTGCGACGTTACCGCGTTCGTGCCTTCGGCTCCGTGACTCAGGAACAGCTCGACACCCTTGCAAACGGCACGACAGTCGAAGGCGTCGACTACGGACCCATCGAAGCAGCGCTCGACAGCACCAGTGGATCCAATGTCTGGATCACGATGAGCCTGCGCGAGGGCAAGAACCGTGAGGTTCGCAACGTCCTCGGCGCCCTCGGGCTTGAGGTCAACCGGCTGATCCGCCTCTCCTATGGCCCGTTCCAGCTTGGTGATCTGCCGACCGGCTCGGTCGAAAAGGTCAAGACGCGCATTCTCCAGGATCAGCTGGGCAAGCGGCTGGCCGAAAGTGCGGGAGCCGATTTTGACTCGCCCATAGCCGAGGAGCCCAATCAGCCGCGCCGCCGCTCCCCCCAGCGCGAAAGCCAGCCCACCGAGCGCGACCGCTTCGGCGGCCTGCGTAAGCGTCCCGATTTCAAGCGCCCAGAGCGGCGCGAGGAAGCGCCCCGCACCGTACACTTTGACGACGGTCGTCCCTCCCAGAGCTTTGTTCCGTCCGGCGGAGACCGCAAGGGCAAGCGCAACGAGGGTGGCTTCGGCGACAGGCCCCGACGCGATGACGCTGGTACAAAGCGATTCGACAGGGGAGAAAAATCCTTTGGTGATCGTCCTCAGCGTCCCGGCGGCAAGTCGTTCGCCAAAGGCCCCCGCGATGCCGGAAGTGGCGGTGACCGCCCTTTCCGCAAGGATGCCGATCGCCCGCCGCGCCGGGAATCGGCCGGAGGCGACCGCCCGTTTAACAAGGGACCCCGGAAGGAAGGTGGCGGAGAGCGCCCCTTCTCAAACGGTCCGCGTCGCGAGGGAGCGGGTGGTGATCGCCCGTTTTCCAAAGGGCCACGCCGCGAAGGCGCAGGCGGCGACCGTCCGTTTTCCAAAGGGCCACGTCGGGAGGGCACTGGCGCAGACCGGCCCTTTTCCAAAGGACCCCGGCGCGAAGGCGCAGGTTCCGATCGTCCGGTCTCCAAAGGCCCCGGTGGTCAGACCCGGCCCGGTGGGAAGTCTTTCGCCAAGGGTCCGCGCCGCGAAGCTGGAGCCGACAGGCCGTCCGGCCCACGCCCTCCGCGCCCGGGTGCCAGGCCATCGACAGGCAACCGGCCTGATCGCCCCCGCCGGCCGCGCCCGGACGAGGACAAATAGCTAGATGCGAATCGTCGCCGGAAAATTCCGCGGCAAGCAGCTCGAAGCTCCGAAGTCGGACGATATTCGTCCCACTTCGGACCGCGTGCGCGAAGCCGTGTTCTCGATACTCGGAAGCCGCATCGGCCCTCAACTTGAGGGGCTCTATGTCCTCGACCTTTTCGCCGGCACGGGAGCGCTGGGCTTTGAAGCGCTGTCGCGCGGCGCTGCGCACTGCGTCTTCATCGATACTGGCATTGAGGCCCGCGGCTTGATTCGGGGACACATTGAGCATTTTGGCGTTGGCGGCCAGACAAAGCTCCTCAAACGCGACGCCACCGATCTTGGCCCGGCCGAACGGATCAGGCCTTCCGACCTTGTGTTCCTTGACCCGCCATACGGCAGGGGACTTGGCGAAAGAGCGCTCGTAAGCGCGCTTTCCGGCGGCTGGATAGCACCTGAGGCCCTTGTCGTACTCGAGGAGCGCAAGGACATCGCCATTGAGGCTCCCTCCGGTACGCAAATCATCGACCGCCGAGAATATGCCGAGACGGCCGTCACCTTTCTTGATGTCGCCTGACGCCGGCAGATGGGGAAGAGGGCGGGGGAAGTGTTCATTGCCACACACCAGCCACAAATTTGCCGCCCCCGGCCTTTTTTCAGGAACCGCTGACACGCGACGCGGGTTGGGTCTGCATCACGCAATCTGGAGGCAAACAAAATGGCACTCGTCATCCTAACCATTATTGGCGCTTTGGTCACGGTGGCCGCGGCCACTGCTGGACTGCTGATCTCCGCGCAGGCCGAGGTCGACGCCCGGTCCCAAAGCACCAATAGCCGCTCGGTCTGAGTGGCGTTGAGGTCGGAGGGGACTATCGCCGCCCGAACAGGCGCTCCAGATCGCCCTTCTTGAGTTCGATATAGGTCGGGCGCCCGTGGATGCACTGGCCCGAATGGGGCGTAGCTTCCATTTCGCGCAGCAACGCATTCATTTCGTCCGCCCGTAAACGTCGTCCCGAGCGGACTGATCCGTGGCAGGCCATCCGAGCGATGATCGCGTCCATACGTTCTTCGAGTACGGCCACATTGTCCCACTCAGCCAGTCCATCGGCAAGATCGCGCACGAGGCCCTCAATGTCGCTTTGGCCCAAAAGGGCAGGGGTTTCGTTGATCGCTACGGCTCCCGCTCCGAACCGTTCAAGATAAAGTCCGAGCTTTTCGAGCACTGGCGCGGCATCCTCGAGCCGCCCGCAATCTTCTTCCGGAAGGTCGATTACCACCGGGATCAACTGCCGCTGGCTGGCGACGGGCCCGTTGCGCAATTGGGTGCGAAACCGTTCATAGACCAGCCGCTCATGGGCTGCGTGTTGATCGATCAGCACCAGAGCGTCGCCATTCTGGGCAACGATGTAATTCTCAAAGACCTGTGCCCGTGCGACACCGAGAGGGAAGTCCTGCTGCTCCGCCGTCGGTCCTTCAATTGTCTCGTGCCGGGCGCTGGGGGCATCGAATTTGCGGATCTCCGCGGCCAGGCCTGGTGAAAAGTTGCTCTGCTGTCCCAGCAGGGGCGAGGGCGCCCTGTAGCCCGCTGAAGGGCCGGCCGGCTCGGCAAAACTGCTCGCCGGTTCGGTCCTGTCTTGCGGTGCCGGAGCTCGAAAACTGGCCAGAGCCGAATCCGACACGCTTGACGACGCACGAAAGCCCGCTGCCGTCAGCGCTTCGCCAATGGCCCGGATAACAGAGCCCCGTACCGCGCCCGGATCGCGAAACCGCAACTCGGCTTTGGTCGGGTGGACATTGACATCGACCTCACCAGGATCGATGGCAACGAACAGTGCAATGACCGGAAACCGGTCGCGGTGCAGAAAATCGGCATAGGCCGCCCGCACCGCCCCGAGCAGTACCTTGTCGCGCACCGAGCGTCCGTTGACAAAGTAGAACTGATTGAGTGTGTTTGCGCGCGAATAGGTCGGCAATCCTGCCAACCCACCGACCACAATCCCGCCGCGCGAAAATCCGATCTGCTGCGCGTTCTCGGGAAAATCCGCCCCGATGATCTGCGCCAGCCTGGCGTGGACGGCGTTTTCTCCGGTCTGCGCGGGCCAGTTGATCGGCTGTCGGTCGGTGCCCGATAAGACGAAATGCACCCCACGATGTGCCATGGCGAGGCGCTTGATGACGTCGGTTATCGCGCCGGTCTCTGCCCTGTCGGTCTTGAGGAATTTCAGCCGCGCAGGAATGTCGGCAAAGAGGTTCTTGACCTCGACTATGGTGCCGCGATTGATCGGATGCGGCACCGGACCGGACTTGACGCCGCGCTTGAGCGAGATCTTGAGCCCCGTTTCGGCGTCCTCTGTCCGCGAAGCTATCGAAAGATCGGATACCGACCCGATAGAAGCCAAAGCCTCGCCCCGGAACCCCAGCGTTCGGATATCGTCGAGCCCGTCACCCTTGAGTTTCGATGTCGCATGCCGCTCGACCGACAGCACGAGGTCGGCTTCGTCCATGCCGTGCCCGTCATCTTCAATGCGGATCAGGCTCTTTCCGCCCGCCGCAGTGGTAATGGCGATGCGTTTTGCTCCCGCATCGAGTGCATTTTCGACCAGTTCCTTGACCACACTGGCCGGCCGCTCGACGACTTCGCCGGCGGCAATCTTGTTGACCAGATCGTCTGGAAGCTGGCGGATGGCCATATGTGCTGATTCTCCTTCGTGGCCAGTCTAACGGGGCGGACAACAAGCGCCAAAGCTGATATGAGCGCCAGACCATGACCAAGCCCGACAATCCCATGGAAATTGCATTCGCGCTTGCCGCCGAGGCCGCCGCTGCCGGCGAAGTGCCGGTCGGCGCTGTCATCATGCGCGGTGGTCAAGTCTTGGCCACGGGCCGCAACACAATGCGGGAGCGTGCAGATCCGACAGCCCATGCCGAGTTCAACGCCATCCGTGCGGCGCTCGGCGCCGACGGCACGGGGCGTCTAGCCGATTGCGACCTCTATGTAACATTGGAACCGTGCACCATGTGCGCCGGCGCTATCGCCCATGTTAAATTGCGGCGGATTTACTACGCTGCGGAAGATCCCAAGGGCGGCGCGGTCGACAATGGCGTCCGGTTTTTCGACCAGCCCACCTGTCACCATTCACCAGAGGTTATCGGTGGCGTCGCCGCCAGCCGGGCTGCCGAGATGCTCAGGAAATTCTTCGCTGAGCGGCGATGAACCCCTCGATCTTTGCTGTGATCGCCCGCTTGAAGCGATCCTTCTCGGCCTCGCCGGCCTCAATGATTTCCCGTACGCGCCAATATTCGTGTGCGCCGATATTGACGTGGTGCGGCCGAAAATAAAGGTCCGGCGGATAGGCCGCGATCATGTTTGCAATCAATTGATGCATCATGATCTGGGCTGACCCGAACCCGATATCGATCATTGTCGGAATATAACCGTCCGGCCATACGTGCGGATCGCCATTGACGTCGATTCCGACCAGAATGTCGGTGCCTGCCGCCGCATGATCGAGGGGCAGCGGATTGACCACGCCGCCGTCGACAAGAACCGTTTTGTGATAGCTGACGGGCCGATAAAGGCTCGGAACGGCAAGCGATGCCGCTACCGCCGGCCTCAGCGCGCCCTCATGAAAGGCAACCTGGTGCCAGGACCGGAAATCGGTCGCAACGCAGGTAAACGGAATCTTGAGCCCCTGAAATGTTTCCGGCATGTCGTCAGGCGTGAATGTGTCGACCACCTGTACCGGATCGAGTTGAATCGAGATGCCTTCACGAAAAATCTTGGCCATGGAACGGACCTGGGTCGAGAGAAGGCGCCCGAACAGCCCGTTCATCGTGCCCAGCATTTCATACGATAGCTCGCGGATTTCGTGGCCCTTGAGCCCGGCCGCCCAGCCCGAGCCGATCAGCGCGCCGATCGATGTGCCGGCGATACGGTGCGGAACGAGCCCAAGTTCGTCCATCGCTTCGATAAAGGGAATATGGGCCAGTCCACGGGCCGCTCCGCCCCCCAGCGCAATCCCGATTCTGGGATCCCTTATCGTCCCCATGGTACGGGCCCTCCGGTTCTTCCCTCAGCCTAGTCTAGCCATATCGTATTGAGAAGAGATTGCTTCTAAAGCGCGCGCCATCCGATGTCGCGGCGACAAAACCCGTCCGGCCAGTCAATGGCTCCGAGTGCTGCATAGGCGCGCTTACGCGCTTCGTTCACACTCTCGCCAATCGCCGTGACATTGAGCACTCGTCCGCCATTGGCAAGCAGGGCATCTCCGTCTCGTACCGTTCCTGCATGAAAGACCTGAACGGTGTCGCTATCCAACCCGTCGGCATTCTTTATGACGGTATTTTTCTCGTAGGCGCCCGGATATCCGTTGGCCGCGAGGACCACCGTCAATGCGACGTGCCGCTTCCAGCGCGGCGAGACGTTGTCGAGCGTGCCATTTGCGGTGGCCTGGAGAATATCGAGCAGATCACTCTCGAGCAGCATCATCAACACCTGCGTTTCGGGATCGCCGAACCGCGTGTTGAATTCAATGAGCTTGGGGCCATCCTTGGTGATCATTAACCCGGTGAACAGAACCCCGGAAAACGGCGTTCCCCGCGCCGCCATGCCCTTGATGGCCGGAGCAATAATCTCGCGATAGGCGCGTTCGATCAACGCATCGGTCATCACCGGAGCCGGGGCGTAGGCGCCCATGCCGCCCGTATTGGGGCCCTTGTCTTCATCGAATGCGCGCTTGTGATCCTGCGCGGCGGGCAAGAGGATAGTATGTTCGCCATCGCAAATGGCAAAAAGGCTCGCTTCTTCGCCTACGAGATACTCTTCGATCACCACTTCAGCGCCTGCCGTACCGAATGCGCCGGAAAAGCAGTCGCGCACTGCCTCTCGCGCCTGTTCCGACGTCTCGGCCACCGTAACGCCCTTTCCGGCAGCCAGCCCATCGGCCTTGATAACGATTGGAGCGCCGTGCTGATCCAGATAGGCAAGCGCGGGTTCGAGCGTGTCGAATTTCCCATACGCCGCCGTGGGAATGCCCATTTCATCGCACAACGCCTTGGTAAAGGCCTTGGAGCCTTCGAGTTGGGCGGCGATCTTGGACGGGCCGAAAACGGCAATTCCGGCTGCGCGCAGATCGTCCGAAATTCCCGCGACCAGCGGTACTTCGGGGCCCACCACCACAAGGTCGATTTGCTCGCGCAACGAAAAATCGACAACAGCCGCGTGATTGGCCACATCGAGAGCGACATTTTCAGCAATGGTCTGGGTGCCGCCATTGCCCGGCGCGACAAACAGCTTTTCGAGCCGCTCCGATTGCGTCATCTTCCAGGCCAGCGCATGCTCGCGTCCACCCGATCCGATCAGCAACACCCGCATGGCTCACCCTCTTTGCCTTGAGTTTGGCGCCCCTCTATCATGAGCGATGACAACCCGCCACCCTTGACGGCGCCGCAAGGCTCGGTCACCAACGAGACCCATGAGCGATAATCAGTCCAACGCCTTCGAATTTACCGTTTCCGAAATCTCCCAGGCGGTCAAACGCACCGTCGAGGACCAGTTCGGCTATGTGCGGGTGCGCGGGGAAATCTCCGGCTTTCGCGGTCAGCACAGTTCGGGCCATTGCTATTTTACCCTGAAAGACGATGCCGCCGCCATGGATGCGGTGGTCTGGAAGGGCAGCTATTCGCGCCTTGCCTTCAAGCCACAGGAAGGGCTGGAGGTCATTGCAACCGGGCGGCTGACCACATATCCGCGCTCGTCAAAATATCAGATTGTCATTGAAAACATTGAGCCCGCCGGCGCTGGCGCGCTCATGGCACTGCTCGAGGAGCGGCGGAAAAAGTTCATTGCCGAGGGTCTGTTTGCGCCCGAACGCAAGAAGGAACTTCCCTATCTGCCGCGGGTGATCGGGGTTGTGACCTCTCCGACCGGTGCCGTGATCCGCGACATTCTGCACCGCCTCGATGATCGCTTTCCTTCCCACGTCATCGTCTGGCCGGTTCGGGTGCAAGGCGACACCTGTGCACCCGAAGTGACCGCCGCTATCGATGGCTTCAATGCGTTCTCGCCCGATGGCCCGGTCCCTCGGCCTGATCTTCTGATCGTCGCGCGCGGTGGTGGCTCGATCGAGGATCTTTGGGGTTTCAACGAGGAGAGTGTGGTCCGTGCCGTCGCGCGCTCGGAAATCCCGGTCATATCGGCCGTCGGGCATGAAACAGATATCACGCTTATTGATTATGTTGCCGACAGGCGTGCGCCCACGCCCACGGGCGCGGCCGAAATGGCCGTGCCGGTGCGTGGCGAATTGATCGCCTATGTCGAAGATCTCGGTTCGCGCCAGCGTATGGCCGCACGCCGCATCGCGGCCAATCTCAAAGACCGTCTCCGGGCCGCGTCGGCTGGACTGCCGCGGGCCGCTGACCTGGTGTCCACCCAGCGCCAGCGCCTCGATATGGCAACGGCAAGATTGAGCTCTGGCTTGCGTGCCGCTCAGCACACCAAGGCCATGGATCACCAGCGCGTTGCTGGGCGGCTTGCCATCGGTCTGCTGCGCCAGAGGCTCGATGCCGCCGCCAATCGGCTGCAAACCGCGAGCACGCGCGGGCGCCATGGCTTGCAGACAAGGGCAGGGCGTGCGCGGGTGGCGTTTTCGCCCATCGCCAGCCGTTTGCGCCCGGGTCTTTTGACGACACCGATCGCTCAGGGACGCCGCCATCTCGATGCAATCTCCAACCGCATGGATCCGGCCTTCATCCGCATCGCGGAGACCCGAAGGGCCAGGCTCGACGGGCTGTCTAAGTTGCTGTCGTCGGTCAGCTATCATCAGGTGCTGGCCCGGGGGTTCGCTCTCGTCACCGATGCCGGCGGCAATCTCGTGCGTGCGTCCGATGACGTCAAACCCGGTGATGCACTGACAATTGACGTGGCGCAGGGCTCGATTGCTGCAACCGTTTCCGGTGCGCCCCCGATTCCGCGCAGGAAGCCGCGCTCGGAAGACGGCGGTGGCGAACAGGAAAGTCTGTTTTGACCGCCATCCCAAAGCCCGCTAAACAAGGCGCAGAGGAAAGCCGCTCATGAACATTCTCGATTCCGGTTTTGCGCCGTCCGAAGCCAAGATACGCTATCTCGATGCCGACTATGTCGTCGTCAAGCCGGGCACCTTCGTGCGCTGCGCGATCACCAACGCGCCCATCCCTATCGAGGATCTGGCCTATTGGAGTGTGGACAGGCAGGAGGCTTACGTCGACGCACAGGCGGCCTTTACGGCCTACCAACGGTCCATCGGCGAGAAATAGCGCGCTTTCAGCTGGGTTGGGCCGGATCCAGCAGCTTGTGCATGTGCACGATGAAATAGCGCATCTCGGCATTATCCACGGTCATCTGCGCCTTCTGTTTCCAGACCGCATAGGCCGAAGCATAATTGGGATAGACACCCACGATATCGACTTCATCGAGATTTTTGAACTCGACGCCCTCCAGAGCGGACATCTCTCCGCCGATGACGAGGTGGAGCAATTGTTTGGCCGGTGCTTCGCTCATGCCTTAAGCCTGTGGTTCTGGATTGTCGGAATCGGGTTGCGGGCAGCCATAAACGACGCGCAAGGCATCGCACAAGGGCGATAATAGTGAAATGTCGGCCGTCGCGGCAAGCGCCGCGTGGCGCGTATCGGCGCCGTTGTAGCGCGGGGTGCCCAGACAGACGTCCTCAAACCGCGCGCCTGCTTCCGAAAGGATGATGTCGGCGCCCGCGATATCCCAATCCTGGGCACCGCGCCGTGCAACCGCCGCATCGAGTTTGCCGGCGGCCACTTGCACCAGCCGGTAGGCAAGAGAAGGATAGGCCGGGCCTTTTGTATAGCTCAGCCCGAGGGTGGCGAGTTCGTGATGCACAGCGGCCGGTGCCGGAATGAGGGGAGATTCCGAACGCGCGTGCTCGGCTTGCAATGGCACGTCGTTGCACGTCGCCCCCAGGCCCAGCCCGCCCACATACATCTCATCGCGCGCCGGCGCATAGACGACACCGGCGACCGCGACTCCGTCTTCGACAACGGCCAGCGAAATCGTCCAGCTGTCTTCCCCGCGTATATATCCGCGCGTCCCGTCGATGGGATCGACGATGAAAATGCGTCGATGTTCAAGGCGAGCAGGGGAGTCTGCGGTTTCCTCGCTAAGCCACCCGTAATCGGGGCGCGCGGCCCGCAGGGCGCCGGACAGAAAATTGTCGACCGCGATATCGGCTTCCGAAACGGGAGATGTGATATTTTTTGTCCAGGTTCGCATGTCGGTTCTGAAAAAACCGAGCGCGATGATCCCCGCATGGACCGCTGCCGATTTAAGCAGCTTGATGTCGTCTTTAATGCCCTGGGGGACAGTGGTGGGCATGCCCACTCCCAAACCGATCAGTGTCACGCGCCCTCCGCTGGCGCGGGCGGCACTTTGCGCCCTTGTTAGGCTGATAATCGGGTGCGCGCAAGCGGTGCGGTTAATCGCTTCTTACACAGGGTGAGATTCCGCTAACCCATTTTCACACAAGAGAAACTTAACCCCGTTTTTTAAGCCGATGATGAGAGCGCCGCGCTAGATTGGCTCCAACGAAAAGAGAGCACCAAAACAAAAAGCTCTCGGAAGTTGACAGGAAGGCTCACAATGGTTTTCGGCATGATCGTCGATGGGTTTCCATCGACTCTGTTGCAAGGCGCGGTCTATCCGCGGCATCGGGTTCATAGCGCAGCCAATGATAATGGCCGGCGCGACGACATGATGACCGTGACCGTGCGGCGCAAACTCGACAAGAGTGGCGTCACGGTCAAGATCAAGGTTCCCGTTGCCGAATATGTCGGCGTTGCCGTCTCCACCCGGATCACCGACGAGGGCAATCTCTCGAGCGCAATTGAACTGATCCATTCAAATGACGACCTCAATTACCGGGTCTTTGAGGAAGAAGGCAATTCCAACGTCGTGGCCGAATGGCAGAACTGGGGCCGCAAACTGCGGCTGCCCCTCTACATCCGCTCTGGCGATGGTGCGCTTGTTGCCTACTCCCAGCAGATCGACGGCGTCATGGTTGGCAATTCAAACGGCCGACGCATGCTCTCGGCAGAAGCCGAACGTCGCACTCGTTTCGCCCGCCGTCGCAAGCCCGGTGAAAAGCAGGCCTGATCGTACTCCCTGCGACCTCTGAAAGCAGATACCGCCCCGCCACTGGCGGGGCGTTTGCATTTGGTGCCTAGAATAGCCCCTCAATAACGAATGCCGCTGTCAGAGCAGCGCCCAGCCAATGGTTGGATTTAAACAGCATCAGGCTGCGCGCGCCATTGGTGCGCTGGATGGTCGCCACCTGCCAGGCCAGCATAGCCACTGTCAAAAGGAACAGGACGAAGAACACAAGTCCAGCGCCCACCATCAGTGCCGCAACGCTCCATAGGACCGCTGCCAATGCATAAAATGCCGCAACGAACGGCTTGACGTCAGAACCGACCAGCCGTGCAGTCGATTTCACCCCGATTAGCGCATCGTCTTCGACATCCTGCAGCGCATAGATGGTGTCGTATCCGATGGTCCAGGCGATGCATCCCAGATAGAGGACCAGCGCGGGCCAGGCCAGAGCCCCCGTTTCCGTGGCCCAGCCCAGCAGGGCGCCCCACGAAAAGGCCAGCCCGAGAAAAAGCTGTGGCCAGTACGTGACACGCTTCATGAACGGATAGATCGCCACCAGCACCAGCGAGGCGATACCGAGGAGAATGGCAAATCCATTGAACTGGACCAGCACCGCAAGCCCGACCAGCGATTGCGCGACCAGCCAGATTGCCGCCTGCTTCACGCTAACCTGCCCGGACGGAATGGGCCGTGACCGCGTTCGGGCCACCTTGTCGTCGATGTCCCGATCGACAATGTCGTTGAACGTGCAACCGGCACCCCGCATGGCAATGGCGCCGATGAAAAACAGGACCAGATGCCACCAGTTGAAAGCGCTGTCTTTGGCGACACTGACCAGTCCCAAGGCGTAGGCGCATGGCCAGAACAGAAGCTGGTAGCCTATCGGTCGGTCGAGCCGCGACATGCGCAGATAGGGCTTGGCGTAGGCTGGTGCATAACGGTCGACCCAATTGCCTTTCGGAGCATCGGCGACAGAGCCCGGAGTGTTCTCGTGCATGGATAGCCTTTTGTGCCGCATCATTGTCTGGCAAAAAGGCTCTAACCGCTCACAAGCTCAAGTCAACCGCCCCATGCCGCGTACCCATAAGACCCTGCCGCGCCTCTATGTCGAAACCCCGCTGTCGAACGGCGCCGAAATTGACCTCGACAAAGACCAGACCAACCATCTGGTGAACGTCTTGCGCAGGGCCCCGGGAGACAATTGCATTGTCTTCAATGGTCAGGACGGCGCCTTTCTTGCCGAGATCGTGCAGGTCGCCAAGAAACTGGTGTCGCTGCGTCTGATCGAGCGAAGCGCCCAACAAACTCCGGCCAACGATCTCTGGTTCGGTTTTGCACCGATCAAGCGTCTAGACTACGAGATCCAGAAGGCAACCGAGATGGGCGCCGGCAAGCTCCAGCCGGTCATCACCCGCTATGTGCAAAATGCCCGCCTGAACCCCGATAAGCTCAAAGCCCATGCCATTGAGGCGGCTCAGCAATGCGAGGTGCTCAGCGTACCCGAGATTTCGCCCGAGATCAGTTTCGACAAACTTCTGGCCAGTTGGCGCGATATCCATGCCGACCGCATTCTGATCTTTTGCGATGAGGCGGCCGCTTCGGCTTCCCCGGTCGAAACGCTCAACCGGCTAAAAGGAAGGCGATTGGGGCTATTGATCGGCCCGGAGGGCGGATTTTCCGAGAAGGAGCGCGAAACATTGCTTGAACGCGATTTTGTGGTGCCGATCAGCCTGGGACCGAGAATCCTGCGCGCCGACACGGCGGCAGTGGCCGCGCTGGCCCTGATTCAGGCCGTAGCCGGTGACTGGTAGATTTATCGTAAGATGACGATAAAGGGTATTGATCTGAAATCAGCGCCCGCTATTGTCGCCGCACTGGCATGGGACCATGCCCTTATTTCTTGAGGTATTCTATGGCCGACACGCCTTCGCCCACGATCGAATCCAAAAGCCAGTTGATCGAGGCGATTTCGCGCGGCAACAAGCCAAAGTCCGATTGGCGGATCGGAACCGAGCACGAGAAATTCACTTTCTATCGCGACGACCATCGGCCCGTCCCCTATGAGGGCGAGCGTGGCATCGGAGCGCTGCTCGACAAGGTGCAGGCTGAAACCGCATGGCTTCCCTATTATGATCGCGACAAGGTAATCGGCCTCAACAACCCCTTGGGCGGCGGCGCGATTTCGCTCGAACCTGGCGGGCAATTCGAGCTTTCCGGTGCGCCGTTGGAAACCATCCACCAGACTTGCACCGAGGCCAATGAGCACCTGAAACTCTTGCGCAAATTCACCGATCCGATGGGTATCGACTTCCTCGGTCTTGGCGTAACGCCCACATGGACGCTCGATGAAATACCCGTCATGCCCAAGAGCCGGTATGGCATCATGAAACCCTATATGGAAAAGGTCGGCACGCTCGGCACCTCCATGATGTTCCGCTCGGCCACCGTGCAGGTCAACCTCGATTTCGCGTCCGAGGCGGATATGGTGAGGAAGATGCGGGTTAGCCTGGCGCTGCAGCCTTTGGCGACGGCGTTGTTTGCCAATTCGCCATTCCTTGAGGGCAAACCGAACGGCCTTCTCTCATTCCGCTCCCATATCTGGCTCAACACCGACAAGGATCGTACCGGCATGATGCCGTTTGCGTTCGAGGACGGCATGAGCTTTGAGCGCTATGTCGATTATGCGCTCGATGTGCCGATGTATTTCGTCATCCGTAAGGGGGAATACGTCAATTGCGCCGGCGAAAGTTTCCGCGCCTTCCTTGATGGCAAGCTCCCGCAATTGCCGGGTGAACTTCCAACCATCAAGGATTGGGAAGACCATCTGTCCACCCTTTTTCCCGAAGTGCGCATGAAACAGTTCCTCGAAATGCGCGGCGCCGATGGGGCACCCTGGCAGGGCATATGTGCGCTTCCCGCCTTTTGGGTCGGGCTGCTCTACGATCAGACTGCACTCGATGCGGCCTGGGATCTGGTCAGGGACTGGACCGACGAGGAGCGCCAGAGGCTGCGCGACGAGGTCCCGCGTCTGGGGCTCAAGACGCCGTTCCGAAATGGTACCCTGTTCGATATCGCCAAACAGGCGTTGGCGATTGCGCGATCCGGGCTCAAGGCCCGCAACAAACTCAATTGGGAAGGGGCCGACGAAACCGTGTTCCTCAAGCCCCTCGATTACACGATCGAGACCGGCAAGACGCCTGCAGAGCGCCTCTTGGACCTCTATCGCGGCGAGTGGAACGGCGATATCAGCCGTGCCTTTTCCGACTACGGCATGGCCCGCCACGCCGCCTGAACTACTTTGTCTGCGCTTTGAACACCCGTGCGCCAAACCAGGCGCCGATCAGAACGAAAATCAGCGCGATGGCAAAACCGAGCAACGTTTCCGGGGCAAGGATTTCGCCGCGATAGACGGTGCGCAGTCCATCAACGACATGTTTGATCGGGTTGAAATCGGAGGCGATCTGCAACCAGCCCGGAGCCAGCGTCATGGGCAGCAAGATGCCCGAGAGCAGCAGGATGGGCAGCGCAAACATGTTGATGAGTGGGGCAAAGGCATTCTCGCTTTTGAGCGAGAGCGCCGCTCCATAAGAGATGGCTGAAAACGCGGCGCCCAGAAGCCCCACCAGCATAAGCCCCAGGATGATGACCTCAAGCGGCGCGCGCAAGCCCATCAGCGTCGCGGCAGCCACCAGAATGGCGCCCTGCACCATGACCATCAGCGTATCGTGCAGTACGCGCCCGCCGATCAATGACCACCGGCTGGCCGGAGTGACGAGCATCCGGTCGATGACCCCGGACCGCCATTCGGCAATGATTCCGAAGCCCACGAACGAAGCACCGAAAATGCCGAGTTGGACCAGCAGTCCCGGTACGAAAACAGCCCAGGCGTCACCTGGCGGAAAGCCCGGCGTCGCCGCAACCTGCTCGAGCAAAGGCCCGAACAGGGTGAGATAGAGAATCGGCTGAAGAATGGAAATGGCCATCCATGTCGGGTTGGCCAGCGACAGGCGAAGCTGGCGTTGGAAGACGACAAGGGTCTCGTTTAAGTAGCGCATTGCCGCGGTCTCCCTTACGCCGCTTCGCGCAGCGAGCGCCCGGTGAGGGTCAGAAATACATCGTCGAGGGTAGGGCGCTTGAGCTCCACGCCGATGATCTCGACGCCCTTGTGGTCGAGTTCACGCAAGAGGCGCGGCAATACCGAACCGCCCTCGGGCACATGCAGGCTGACCGTGCACCCTTCGATGGTCGGAGTGTCGGCCCCTTCAAGCTGTGCGGCCAGTTCGGCCGCGACGGCAACATGGGTCTCTTCGGCCACTGTTATGCTCACCATGTCGCCGGAAAACTTCTTCTTGAGCTCGGCCTGCGTGCCTTCGGCGACGATTTCGCCGTGATCCATGACGAGGATGCGGTCACAGAGCTGGTCGGCCTCGTCCATATAATGGGTGGTGATAAACACGGTGGTGCCCATCTCATCGCGCAATTTGCTGATGTGGCCCCATAAATTGGCGCGACTCTGCGGGTCCAGTCCGGTAGAGGGTTCGTCGAGAAACACCAGCATCGGCTCGTTGATCAGGCCCATGACGATATCGAGTCGCCGCCGCTGCCCGCCTGAAAGCGCGTTGCATTTGCGATCCCAGATACCCTCGAGGTCGAGGGCCTTGAGCAGCGCCTTGCCCCGTTCAATCGCCGTTTTCCTGTCGATGCCGTAGAGCCGCGCATGGTCGACGATCTCGTTGCCCGCCAATGCATCGCCCAGTGTGCTGCCTGACTGCGAAACATAACCGATACGCCGCCGCACGCCTTCGGAATCGGCGCGCAGATCGCAACCGGCAACGGTGCCCGATCCGTCCGTGGGTTCGAGTAGCGTGCACAACATCTTGAGCGTTGTTGTCTTGCCGGCGCCATTTGGCCCGAGAAAACCGACAATCTCGCCCCGCTTGACCGTAAGATCGACGCCGCGAACTGCGTTGATTTCCGATTTCCCTGTCTTGTAAACCCGCTTCAGCCCGTATGCTGAAATCATCGTCTCCGGAAACTCTGTCATCATTTTTAGCTGGCCCATGGAGATAACTTGATATATAATTATCTTAGCGATCAAGATAATGGAGTGTCAAGCCGGATGTCGATTGGAGGGCGTCTCTCTCAGGCCGTGCGATTGGACCAGGTGGCCAATGCGCGCTTCGATGAAGTCATGAACCGGTTCCTCGGCATCAACCGGACCGACGGACGCTGCCTCGATTTGATCGACCAGAACCAGCGAATGACGGCCGGTCAACTGGCCGAGCAGGCGGGCCTGACCACGGGGGCCGTGACGGCCCTCATCGACCGTCTGGAAACGGCCGGATATATTGTGCGAAAGCGCGACGAAGCCGACCGGCGCAAGATCTGGGTCGAGCTGACTCCGTTCACCAGAACGATTGTCGCGCGGATATTCGGGCAGTTCGCAGAGATTGGCGCCCTGATGACCTCGGGATTTTCCGAGGCCGAGCTTGAGGCGGTTTTGCGCTACCTGGCCATAAGCACCGCGGTAAACAACGAGCGCGCCCGCCTGCTCGAACTCCACCTGCCGGCCGCCAATGCCGCTCCGGAGGATCGACTGGTGGAAGCCCGCGCCTTTGAGCGTGACACAAGGGCAATGACGGCCACTATTCGCGCTGCGCGGCACAAGGGAATCGATGTATCCCCGGACCTGTTCGAGGACTGATCGGCTACTCGGCGGCCGATGGTTCGGCTGTCGCTTCGTCGCGTGCGTAAAAAGAGCCGGGAAGGTTTCCCATGCTTTCCACGATATGGGTCGCCAGGGCGTCGTAAATTCCGCCATAGGCATGGGATGCACGCAACAGAGCGATTTGCGCCTCGTTGAGGCGCGGCAGGCCCTGTTCCTGTGAAATCACTCGCATCCCCGGCTGCAATGCACTTTCGGGCAGAAATCCGACAGCGAGATCCGAGAGGACCGCCGACGAAATCGCCGTGGCGTTAGAGGAGGTATAGGCAATGCGGAAATCGCGGTTGATGCGGTTGAGCGCCTCGACGGCATCGGCCCGCCATGTGCAGTAGGACGGACCGCAAGCCAGAGGCAGGGGATCGGACGCCAGCGCGCGACCGCCATGGCTTGCCACCCAGTACATCTTTTCAGTCCGGAACAATTCGCCGAATTCATGCATGGTCCCTTGCGTGAAAACGATGATGTCGTACCGGCCCGACCGCATACCGGCCAAAAGCTCCTCGGAGGGCTGGCAGCGCACGTCGACGGTAATGCGCGGATGGGTGCGCTGAAAGCTCGACAGGATCACCGGCAAGAGCTTGACCGCATAATCGTCAGGCACGCCAAAGCGGATATTACCCACCAGATCGTCCTTGGAGAACATGTCGACGATCTCGGCGTTGATCTTGAGCATGCGACGGGCGCGGGCATAAAGCGCCTCGCCCTCCGTGGTCAGCGAAACCTTGCGTCCGTCGCGCAGAAACAAGGGCTGTCCCAGCCGCTCTTCGAGCCGCTTGATCTGCATCGAAACCGCCGATTGCGTCTTGTATACCCGCCGCGCAGCCTCGGTGAAGCTGCCGCAATCGGCAATGGCGCAGAAGGTCTGCAACTGATCCAGATCGAGGGGGCTGACCATCGCCAAATCCATCACAAAAATTGATCGTGAGAATGAAATCTATTTGTTTGAATAATGGAGGGCAAGCCCCTATCTACCGGTCAGACACAAGCCTCCCATTAAACTCTATCAAAACGATAGAGTGGATGGGGTGATGGAGTAAGATCATGGCCCTGTTCAATTTTAAATCCCGCTCCGGTGCCGGTATGCGCCGTTCTACGCTGCGCTCGATGATGCAGATGGATGCATCGCTGCTCAGCGATATGGGTTTGACCCGTTACGATATCGCAGAAGCAATGCGCCATGGCGGTGCTGCCGCCGGCCAGCTTCTCGATGCGCGCCGCAACGCGCGCGCAGCCCAATGGCTTCAGTGACCCCTTGCTGAAGTCCTGATCGGGCTCTTGGTTTGGCGTATTTTGCCGGTACGTCTGACCGTCCAAAGAGAGCCCGACCGAAACAGGGTCGATTTTGCCTATGACCTTGTTTCCTAGCCCCAGCCGGGCCGCTTGCGGTCCGGCTTTTTTGTGTCCGGACGTCAGGGCAGGGCGGCAAAGCCCTCGTCGAATCCATTGAGCGAAACGGGGATGCCGATTCCCTCTTCGGGTGTGCGGAACACAATGAAAATGGCATTCTCGCCGTCTGAGAGCTGGCTCATCAACTCGTCATCCATGACCACTTCGGCAACGCAGCCATTGGGCAGGCAGCGAACGAACGCGACGCGGCCCAGATCCTCGCCGTCTATGTTGAGCCCGAGCCCGTTCGGCAAAAGTACGCCCAGCGGTGCCAGGACGCGCAACAGCCGTGCTTCCTGATCGGCCGTCTTGAGCACGATCACCGAAAGCGCAACATTGGGCTGATCTTCGGCTGTAACGTTCTGGATCAGCGCGCATTGCTCCTCGGTCGCCCCGGGCACCAGGTCGCAGGTCATCTGCCAATCTCCATGCTGGGAGCGGACAGCGCCCTGCGCGGCTGCCGGGCCGGCGAGGCAAAGGGAGGCCACAATGGCGGCAAGTGGTGCGAGATGGCGCATGAAAGCTATTGTCTCCTGGCAGTTCCCGGCAAGCGGGCGGTTGTTGTGATGTGTCGGGCAGCAGGGCGGTTCTTGTCAACACGAGCGGGCCAAACCGGGCACAAATCCCACAACTGGGGCACCCATAAGGCGCCATTGGCGCAATTTGACGCACGAAATGTGACCTCCAGTCCAATTGCCTTGGTCAAAAACATGTGGTTTAGCTGCCACGAGAAAAATCGGGCACCCCAGTATGAGTCGGGAGCGTGCGGCGTTTGCCACGCGGAGCGGACATGCTAGGGAGCGCAATAACAAAAATTACGTTCAGGAGAAGTCCAGGTGACAGGATTTTCTTTCCGTCTGGTCAGAGCCTCACTCGCCGCGCTGTTTTTTGCGCTGATCCCGGCAATAGCCTCGGCTCAGCAGGTCGGTCATGCCGTTCCAGGTCAGATCGGCTTTCAGCCCGCGGTTACCCCGATCATGGATTCGATTATCGCGTTCCATGACAACCTCTTGATGTGGATCATCACCGCGATCGTGCTGCTCGTTCTGGTGCTGCTGATCGTTGTGATCGTGCGCTTCAACCAGCGCACCAATCCAACCCCATCGAAGGTGACGCACAATACGCTCATCGAGATCGTCTGGACCGTGGTTCCGGTTCTGGTTCTCTTTGTGATCGCCATTCCCTCATTTGGCGTTCTGGCCGATCAGCAGACCATTCCGGATGGCGAGCGTACCTATCTCGGGTCGCAGATTTTCGGCGGCGACGTCGAGGTCCCCGAGCCGTCCCTCACCATCAAGGCGACCGGCTACCAGTGGTACTGGGGATATGAGTATATGGACGAGGGCGTCGACTTCGTTTCGATCATGCTCGATGAAGAGCAGCGCGAAGCCAGCAAGCCCGACCAGCCACGCCTTCTGGCCGTCGACAACGAACTGGTTGTTCCCGTCAACACCACGGTCCGCGTGCTCGTCACCGCCGCCGACGTGCTGCACGCCTTTGCCGTCCCCTCCTTCGGCATCAAGGTCGACGCGGTCACCAGCCGCAACAACGAAACCTGGTTCTATGCCCGTGAAACCGGTATTTACTATGGCCAGTGCTCTGAACTTTGCGGCAAGGATCACTCGTTCATGCCCATCGCGGTACGCGTCGTCGAGCAGGACCAGTTCGATACATGGCTGGCGGCCGCGGAAGAAGGCAGCCTGGCCGACGCCAACACTGCGCTGATGGCGTCGATCCAGTAAGCGGCAAGAGAATTAGAAGGTAAGAACATGGCACACGCTGAAGCAGCTCATTCCGATGCCGCACACGGAGCTCCCGCCGGTTGGAAGCGGTGGGTCTATTCGACCAACCATAAAGACATCGGCGTCCTCTACCTGATCTTCGCGATCGTCGCCGGCATCATCGGCGGCGGGCTTTCGGGCTTCATGCGCTGGGAGTTGGCCGAGCCGGGCATCCAGATTTTCCCCGGCCTGGCCCAGATGGTCTATGGCGTTGGCGGCGACGCCTCGATCGATGCCGGCAAGCACATGTTCAACGTTTTCACGACCGCGCACGGTCTCACCATGGTGTTCTTCATGGTAATGCCGGCCATGATCGGTGGTTTTGCCAACTATTTCGTGCCGCTCATGATCGGCGCGCCGGACATGGCGTTTCCGCGCATGAACAACATTTCGTTCTGGCTCCTGCCACCCGCCTTCCTGCTGCTCCTGATGAGCCTGTTCATGGAAGGCCCCCCGGGCGCCATGGGTGTCGGCGGTGGCTGGACGATCTATCCGCCCTTTTCGACCTCGGGTCAGCCCGGCCCGGCCATGGACTACGCGATTCTTTCGCTCCATCTGGCCGGCGCGTCCTCGATCCTTGGTGCCATCAACTTCATCACCACGATCCTGAACATGCGTGCTCCGGGCATGACCATGTTCAAGATGCCGCTTTTTGCCTGGTCGGTGCTGGTCACCGCGTTCCTGCTGCTGTTGGCCCTTCCGGTTCTTGCCGGCGCCATCACCATGCTGTTGACGGACCGCAATTTCGGCACGGCATTCTTCGATCCGGCGGGCGGTGGCGATCCGATCCTGTTCCAGCACCTGTTCTGGTTCTTCGGTCACCCTGAAGTGTATATCATGATCCTGCCGGGCTTCGGCATCATCAGCCACATCATCTCGACCTTCTCGCGCAAGCCCATCTTCGGATATCTGGGCATGGTGATGGCCATGGTCGCGATCGGTGCGGTCGGCTTTATCGTGTGGGCGCACCACATGTACACGACTGGTATCTCGCTCAACACCCAGCGCTATTTCGTCGCTGCAACGATGATCATTGCGGTTCCCACCGGCGTGAAGATCTTCTCGTGGATCGCCACGATGTGGGGTGGCTCGATGCGGTTCACCACGCCCATGCTCTGGGCCGTGGGCTTCATCTTCCTCTTTACCGTTGGTGGTGTGACGGGCGTCGTTTTGGCCAACGCCGGCGCCGACCGCGCTCTGCACGATACCTATTATGTGGTCGCTCACTTCCACTACGTGCTCTCGCTGGGCGCCGTCTTTACCATCTTTGCGGGCTGGTACTACTGGTTCCCCAAGATGTTCGGCGTGATGTACAACGAGCTGCTGGGCAAGCTGCACTTCTGGATCATGTTCGTTGGTGTGAACCTGATCTTCTTCCCGCAGCACTTCCTGGGTCTGGCGGGTATGCCGCGCCGCTATATCGACTACCCTGACAGCTATGCGCTGTGGAACAGCGTCTCGTCCTGGGGGTATCTCGTGACGCTGGTGGCAATGGGCGTGTTCTTCTTCTCGGTATTCGAGGCCTTTGCCAGAAAGCGCAAGGCCGCCGACAATCCCTGGGGCGAAGGCGCAACCACCCTGGAATGGACCTTGAGCTCGCCTCCGCCATTCCACCAGTTCGAGACCCTGCCGCGCTTCAAGTAAGCCCGGCGAAAGACCGAACCGAACATTGGCAACCCGGGAGACCGGGTTGCGCTTTGAATTGAACCCCGAGCCGGAACCTCACATTGGCTTACGCAGACGACAGCAACCCGACCACAACCGTCGATCTGGGCGGGCAGGTGGAAGACTATCTGGAGCTCTTAAAGCCCCGGGTGATGCAGCTTGTCGTCTTTACCGGCTTTGTGGGCATGCTGGTGGCGCCTGGTGGTATCAATCCGGTGATCGGGTTCATCGCCATATTGTGTATCGCAGTGGGGGCCGGTGCCTCGGGTGCGCTCAACATGTGGTACGATGCCGATATCGACGCCATCATGAGCCGCACGCTCAACCGCCCGATCCCTTCGGGTCGTGTCACGGGCGAAAACGCGCTGGTCTTTGGTGTCACGCTTGCCGGATTTTCCGTGGCAACGCTTGGTCTTGCCACAAACTGGCTGGCAGCCGGGCTTTTGGCGTTCACGATCTTCTTTTATGCCGTGATCTACACGATGTGGCTCAAGCGCTCGACGCCGCAGAACATTGTGATCGGCGGGGCGGCCGGCGCATTTCCGCCGATGATCGGTTGGGCGGCGGTCACGGGCAGCGTTTCCTGGGACTCACTGATTCTTTTCATGATCATCTTTTTGTGGACGCCGCCGCATTTCTGGGCGCTCGCACTCTACAAGAAGGGCGACTACGAGGCCGCCGGCATCCCGATGCTGCCCAATGTCGCGGGTGAGCGCGCCACCCAGAACCAGATCGTCATCTACACCATCCTGCTCACGGCGATAGGGTTCGGTCCGGTCCTGACCGGCCTTGTGGGCTGGTTCTATGCCATTCCAGCCACAATTTTAGGCGTCGCGTTCTCTGTTCTGGCCATTCGTCTGCGCTTTGCCGAAGGCGTCGAGATGAAGCGGCGGGCCCGCGTCCTTTTCACCTATTCCCTGCTGTACCTGTTTGTGTTGTTCGTTGCGCTGCTGGCCGATGTGGGCCTGATCAGATGGTTTGGAGTGCTCTGATGACCGTCGAGCAGAATTTGACCGAACAACAGAGGGAAGCCTTCCTCAAGCGCCGCCGCAAGCGTTCAATCGCCATCGGCATCGTGCTGGCTGTTCTGGTCGCGATCTTTTACGCGATCACCATTGTCAATATCGGTCCCGAAGTCATGGTTCGGGAGCTCTAGACCATGGCATCGATCCATCACAATGCGGATCTGGGCGGCAACAAGAAGATGCTACGCTGGCTCGTCGGCATCCCTACCGTCATGCTCGCGCTCTCGTTTGCCTCCGTGCCGCTTTACAACATTTTCTGCAGTGTAACGGGTTATGGCGGAACCACCCAGGTGGCCGAGGAAAACGCCAAGGGCGTAATCGCCCGCGAAATGGCCGTTCGGTTCGATTCGACGATCGATCGCGGCATTCCGTTGCGTGTGGTGCCGGCCAGTGTCGAGACCAATGCGATCGGCACCATCTCCACGGTTACCTATCGCGCGACCAACCTGTCCGACGAACCGCTGCGCACGACAGCAAGCTTCAACGTGACGCCGGAAAACACGGGCATATATTTTAACAAGATCGAGTGTTTCTGCTTTACCGAGCAGGTTCTTGCGCCCAATGAAACCGTCGAGATGCCGGTGACCTATTTTATCGATCCCGACCTCGACGAAAATTCTGAATTGCGTACAATCCGCCAGATTACGCTGTCTTATACATTTCACGATTCCTAACGGGGGATAGACCCAACATGGCAGCCCATGCAAAGAACCATGACTACCATCTGGTAGATTTGAGCCCATGGCCGTTTATCGGCTCGTTTTCGGCCTTTTTCATGGCCGTCGGTGGCATCATGTGGATGCACGGTGGCGTGCCCTGGCTCTTTGCCGCAGGCCTCATTGGCGTGTTGGGCACAATGGCCTCCTGGTGGGCTGACGTCATCAAGGAAGCCAATACCGGCTACCACACCCCGGTGGTCCAGCTTCACCATCGCTACGGCATGATCCTGTTCATCGCCTCGGAGGTGATGTTCTTTGTTGCCTGGTTCTGGGCTTATTTCGAAGCTGCCTTCTACCCCGATGAAATCGCTCAGGTCGGCCGCGTCGCCTTTACCGGCGGCGTCTGGCCGCCGCAGGGCGTCGAAGTGTTCGATCCCTGGCATTTGCCGCTTTTCAATACGCTGGTTCTGCTGCTTTCGGGCACCACAGTCACCTGGGCGCACCACGCGCTGCTGGAAAATGATCGTGAGGGTCTCAAATGGGGCCTGATCCTGACCGTACTGCTCGGTGCCCTGTTCTCCACTGTCCAGGTTCTTGAATACACGCAGGCCCATTTCTCGTTCTCGGGAAACATTTATGGCGCCACCTTCTTCATGGCCACCGGTTTCCATGGCTTTCACGTGTTCATCGGAACCATCTTCCTGCTCGTCTGCCTGATCCGGGCCTATGCCGGCCAGTTCACGCCCAAGCAGCATCTCGGTTTCGAATTCGCTGCCTGGTACTGGCATTTCGTTGACGTGGTCTGGCTGTTCCTCTTTGCCTCGATCTACGTCTGGGGCTCATGGGGCGCGACCGTCGGCGGCCACTAACCTCTAAGGAAAGGCCGGGAGCGCTTGAAGCGGTCCCGGCATATCACATGGCTGAACATTCTGAGGGGCTTTCCCCACTCGCGACCGGACTTAGGGGCCGCTGTCCGCGTTGTGGCGAAGGCCATCTTTTTTCCGGCTTCCTCACAGTTGCCGAGAGCTGCGATGCCTGCAGGCTCGATTTTTCCTTCGCCGATAGCGGGGATGGTCCCGCTGTGCTCATCATGTTTCCGGTCGGCACCATCGTTATTGCAGGCTGGCTGATCACCGATGCGCTTTTCGGATGGCCGGCAGTCGCGCAATTGGCCATCTGGTTGCCCATGACCCTGATCCTGTCGCTGCTGATGCTGCGGCCCTTCAAGGGCGTGATGATAAACTTGCAATACAAGACCGGCGCTCGGCCCGGCGGTGAACTGGGCGAACGGGACGACGACTAGAGCGTGTCCAGCAAAAGTGGAAACGGTTTTGCGGTTCGGACACGCGACAAAGCAAGGGTTTAGAGCCAAGGATTTGATTCAATCAAATCCTGAACGGCTCTAGAGCGTGTCCAGCAAAAGTGGAAACGGTTTGAGCGATTCAGAGAGAAGCGAGAATGCTCAGATGGCCGATGCCAGCCAGACCCGGCCGCGTTGGGGTTTCACCCAGATCAGCTTCGTGGTGTTCATGGTCGGCCTGATGGGGCTGTTCATCGCGCTCGGAACATGGCAGGTCGAGCGCCTTGCGGAAAAGGAAGCCTTGATCGCGGCCGTCGAAACGCGCTTCGATCTTGCACCACAGCCATTCCCAGCGTCAGAGGACTGGGACGCGCTCGATCCGCAAGAGCTGGATTATGCACGGTTTGAGCTGACCGGCACCTTCGACAACTCCTATACGGTTTTGGTCTTTACCAATGTTCCCGATCCGGCAGGCCGCTATGGGGGCGTGGGCTACTGGGTAATGGCCCCCTTTTTCCTCGATGATGGTGGGATCGTCTGGATCAATCGGGGCTTCGTTCCCCAAGCTGCTGCCGCCGATTTTGCCGATGGCGGGGCCGCGCCCCAGGGGCGGGTAACGATCGAAGCGGTCACGCGCCGGCCCGAACAGGCCAATAGCTTTACCCCTGAGCCCGATCTTGCCGAGGGACGTGAATGGGTCCGCAACCCGGAACGGCTCTCGGCTTTTCTCGATGATGCGGCCGGGCCGATAGCGCCGGTCACGCTCGACAGGGTCGCCGGTGAACCCGGCGAGTTGCCGCAGGGCGGCGAAACTCAGATTACCTTTCCCAACCGGCATCTTGAATATGCTGGCACCTGGTATCTGTTTGCCGTCATTACGCCGATCATGCTCGGCTTCTGGCTGTGGCGTCAGCGCCGGCCCAGAAATCTTGCTCATGAGGAAAAGGACAATTAGGGTGCGTCCCGATGTCCAGGAGGGTGCTTCTTTAATGCAGTATGTCAGCACGCGCGGTCAGGCGCCCACACTCGGATTTTGTGACGTTGTGCTGGCCGGACTGGCGCGGGATGGGGGGCTTTATGTTCCCGCCGAATGGCCCCGATTTACCGCCGAGGAAATCCACAATTTCGGCAATCGCCCCTATCAGGATGTCGCCCTCGCCGTGATCTCCAAATTCGTGGGCGACGAAATCGATCAGGCCGATCTCAAGACCATGATCAAGTCAGCCTATGCCGGGTTCAATCATCCTTCGGTCACGCCGCTGGTCGAACTCGAACCGGGGCACTTCGTTCTCGAGCTCTGGCATGGCCCGACGTTGGCCTTCAAGGACGTCGCGATGCAATTTCTGGCGCGGGTGATCGATCACATCCTCGGCCAGCGCGGCGAGCGGGCGACCATTGTTGGGGCAACCTCAGGCGATACCGGCTCGGCTGCCATAGAAGCCTTCCGCGGTCGCCAGAACACCGATATCTTTATCCTCCACCCCAAGGGGCGTACCTCGGAAATCCAGCGCCGCCAGATGACCACGGTGCTTGACGACAACGTCTTCAACATCGCGCTCGAAGGCACGTTCGACGACTGTCAGGCCGTCGTTAAAGCCATGTTCAACGATTTCGCCTTCCGCGACGGCGCAAAATTGAGTGGCGTCAATTCGATCAATTGGGGCCGCATCGCCGCGCAAATCGTCTATTATTTCACCTCCGCGGTGGCGCTCGGTGCACCGCACCGCAAGATCACCTTCGTGGTTCCCACCGGCAATTTCGGCGATATCTTTGCCGGCTATGTCGCAAAGCGCATGGGTCTGCCCATCGAAAAACTGGTGATCGCCACCAATTCCAACGATATCCTGCGTCGGGCCGTAAAGGTCGGTCGCTATGACAAGCGCGGCGTTACGCAGACCGTCAGCCCCTCGATGGATATCGAAGTGTCATCGAACTTCGAGCGCTTGCTGTTCGAGGCTCTCGACCGCGATGGCGACAAGACGGCAGCGCTGTTTGCCTCGCTGGCCCAGTCCGGCGGATTTACCATCCCCGAACCGGCGCTCGATACGATCCGCGAGGAGTTCGGGACCGGTATGGCCGACGAGACCGCCACCAGGACGATCATTTCTGACGTTCTGGCCCACTCCAATTATCTTATCGACCCGCACACCGCCGTCGGCGTTGCCGTGGCGAGGGGGTTCAATTTCGGCCACACGCCGCTCGTCACACTTTCGACCGCTCATCCGGCCAAGTTCCCTGAAACGGTCGAGGCCGCAACCGGGCGCCATGCCGAACTGCCCGCGCACATGGCCGATCTGGGAACCCGCCAGGAGCGGTTCACGGTTCTGGCCAATGACGAAGTCATCGTGAAAGACTATATCCGCGCCAAGACACGCGCCTGGGAGGACTGATTTTGACGGTACGCACGACGACCCTCGATAATGGCATGACCGTTATCACCGACTCCATGCCCCATCTTGAAAGTGCGGCTATGGGCGTCTGGGTCAAGTCCGGTTCGCGCAGCGAGACCGAGCAGCAACACGGTGTTTCGCATCTTCTCGAACACATGGCCTTCAAAGGGACCACCCGGCGGTCGGCCCGAGAGATTGCCGAGACCATCGAATCGGTGGGCGGTGATATCAACGCGGCGACCTCGATCGAACATACAGGCTATTTCGCCCGCGTCCTCAAGGACGACGTGGCCCTTGCGGCCGATATCCTTGCCGACATCTTGCAGAATTCCGTTTTCGACGAAAACGAGCTGGCCCGCGAACAGCGCGTCATCTGCCAGGAAATCGGTGCCACCCACGACAATCCCGACGATCACGTCTTCGATCTGTTTCAGGAAGCAGCCTTTCCCGATCAGCCCATCGGGCGCACGATCCTGGGCACCGAAGGGTCTGTGCGCGGCTTCAGCGCCGACACCATCCGCGCCTATATGGACCAGCACTATGTGGGTGATCAGATGGTCATTTCGGCGGCCGGTCACGTCAACCACGATGAACTGGTCGACCTCGCCAATGACCGCTTCCACCAGCTCAAACGTACGGGCGCTCCTACACCGGAAAAGGCCAACTATGTGGGAGGAGAGTTCAAGGAAATCTCCGACCACGAGCAGGCCCATATCGTGCTTGGACTGGAAGGACGCCCTTACAATTCCGACGGATTTTACGCTGCGCAGATCCTGTCCACCATCCTTGGCGGCGGCATGAGTTCGCGCTTGTTCCAGGAAGTGCGCGAGCGGCGGGGCCTGTGCTATTCGGTTTACGCGTTCCACTGGGCCTTTGCCGACAGCGGTGTATTCGGCGTCGCAGCGGCAACGGGGGCCGAGGATGTCGAGGAACTCTTGCCCGTCATGCTCGAAGAGTTGCAGAAATCGACTCGCGACATCACCGATGCCGAGGTCAGCCGCGTCCGCGCGCAGATCAGGGCGGGTCTTTTGATGTCGCTCGAAAGCCCTTCGTCGCGGGCCGGTCAATTGGCGCGGCAACAGATTTTGTGGGGCCGACCCATTCCGCTCCAGGAAACGGTCGATCGCATCAACCGCATCGATGCCGAACGCGTGCGCCATGTCGCGGGCCAGATGTTTTCCCAGGCCAAGCCTTCTATCGCGGGCATCGGGCCGGTAAAGGGTATCCCTGACTATTCGCGCGTCGCGGACAGCTTCAAATAGGGGCCACCGCTCCATGTTCACCTTCGGGGCCATCCGCCAGACGACTCCGGAAATCCGCGGGGATGGTCTGGTCTTGCGCTCGCCGCGTCAGAATGACTATGAGGCTTGGCGCAAGCTGCGGCTTGACAGCCGGGCGTTTCTGGTTCCATTCGAGCCGCGATGGTCCGAGGCCGAGCTTTCAAACCGCAGCTTTGCCGCTCGCGTGCGCCGCAACCGCCGTGATGCTCTCTATGGCACCGAGTTTTCCCTGTTCATTTTCACCCAGCATGGTCGGCTTTCCACGCTAGTCGGGGGCATGACTCTGTCCAATGTCCGGCGCCGTGCCTTCCAGAATGTGACCCTTGGTTACTGGATGGGCGAACAATTCGCGGGCAAGGGCATTATGACGCGCTCGGTTGCCCTGATCTTGCCGTTTGTGTTCGACAGTTTGAACCTCCATCGCATCGAGGCGGCCTGCCTGCCCGATAACATGGCGTCGCGCCGGGTCCTTTCGGCCAACGGCTTTCGCGAAATCGGAATTGCCGAAAACTACCTTCAGATCAACGGCGAGTGGAGGGATCACATGCTGTTTGCACTCACCCGTGAGCACTACGACGATCTTGCCGGTTGAAACCCGCCTTCGCTTGATTGCCAAACGGCGACAAATCCCGCTACCACTGAATGTTGAATTAGGATCGTTGATTAATGACGTTTAAGCCCGTTCGTTCTCTCGTCTTTCTGACCGTGCTGTGTGCGGCACTGGCCGGGCTGGCGGGGCGAGCGATCGCGTTTGAAGTCGTCACGATTCCTGATGGGATCAACGCGGTCAATCTCGGCGCGGCGCTCGATGTTCTTCCCGGCGAGGATGGGCGCGTCCAGATCAGCACTGCCCCGGGCGAAGACGGAATTATCCGCCGCATCGAGATCGTTTCGATTACCGAAGGCGCCAATCCCAATTGGGCTGTCTTTGCGCTGCGCAACGAGAGCGACGTCCAGATCGAGCGATTGCTTGTTGCACCGTATTTCCGGCTTCCGGGTTCTGGCGTCTTTCATCCCGATCTCGGGTCGGCCCGCATAACCGCACTGACGCCCAGTCATGGTCTGCGGCCTGAGCGCGTTCCCGATTCGGAAGCTGATGTTTTTGATGTTGTGATCGATCCGGGCGCCACCGTCACACTGGTCGCTGAACTGCAGTCGGCAACGCTGCCCGAGCTATATCTCTGGGAGCCCGATGCCTATCGCGACTACAAGAATTCCTTCACGCTGTTCCGGGGTACCGTTCTGGGGATTTCGAGCCTTGCAGCGGTCTTTTTGACGATCATGTTCGTGGTCAAGGGCAGGGGCGTCTTTCCGGCCACTGCACTGCTGGCCTGGGCTGTGCTTGCCTATCTCCTCATCGATTTCGGCATATTCGGCCCGCTCATCGGTGTTTCCAACGCACTCATCCAGCCCTTCCGGGCGGCGGCGGAGGCCGCACTTGCCACGACCCTGTTTGCGTTCCTGTTCATCTACCTCAACCTGCACCGATGGCATTTCAGGTTCACCCATGTCGCCATGGGGCTTTCGGCGGTTTTCCTGGCGCTCTTTGTCTATGCATTCTTTAACCCCGCCCTGGCTGCGGGCATCGCTCGGACATCGCTGGCCCTGATCGGGCTAGGGGGTCTGTTTCTGGTGCTGCTGCTCTCTATCCGCGGCTATGACCGGGCTGTTCTGCTGGTGCCAACGTGGGTGATCTATCTCGCCTGGCTGACCTACGCCTGGATGGTCGTTTCGGGACAGGTCTCCAATGACATCGCTCAATCCGCCGTCGCCGGTGGTCTGGTGCTGATCGTCATGCTGCTTGGCTTTACCGCCGTCCAGCACGCGTTTTCCGATGGGCAGGTCTCCATCGGCGCGTTGTCCGAGGTCGAACGCCGTGCGCTGGCCATGACGGGCTCGGGTGATTTCGTCTTTGACTGGAATATCGACCGTGACCGCGTGAACGTATCCGATGAACTCGCCATCCGGCTCGGCGAGCGCAAGGGTGCCCTGCGCGGCGCGATCAAGCGATGGCTCGATCGCGTCCACCCCGAAGACCGTGACCGGTTCCGCACCGCGCTCGATACCCTGATCGAGCTCAAACGCGGCAAGGTCAATTCCGATATCCGCATATCGGGCTTTGACGGCAGCTTCCGCGCATTCCGTATGCGGGTCAAACCGGTGCTGGGCGGCGACGGCCAGGTTAACCGCATCGTGGGAACGCTTCAGGACGTGACCGACGAGCGCGCCGGGCGCGACCGGCTGTTGCACGACGCCATCCACGACAGCCTGACCGGCCTTCCCAACCGCCAGCTTTTTCTCGACCGGCTCGAGCGGGCGCTGTTGCGGTCGCGCGAATTCAGCGAAGTCAAACCGGCGGTCTTTCTTGTCGATCTCGACAAATTCACCGATATCGACGAGCGCATCGGCCACATGGCGGCCGACTCCCTGCTTCTTGCCGTTTCAAGGCGCCTGTCTCGCCTGCTGCGGCCCCTTGATACTCTGGCGCGCATCTCCGGCGACCAGTTTGCCGTCGTTCTGCTCTCCGAGCAATCGGCCTCCAAGATCGCCGACATCGCCGAACAGATGCGCAAGGCCCTGCGCAACCCGTTCAATTTCGGTGATAGGGACATGACCCTGACCGCTTCGATCGGCATCACGATATATGACAACAAGCCCGTCAAAGCCGAGGATGTGCTGCGCGACGCCGAATTGGCCATGCACTACGCCAAGCGTCACGGCGGCGACCGGATCGAAGCCTTCCGCGCCGCAACACGCTCGATCGCCGTCTATGCACAGGCTTTGGAAGACGATCTCAAGGAGGCGCTGGAGCGCCGCGATCTCCAACTTCTTTATCAGCCCATCGTCGACATCCAGAACGACAATCGCATAGTGGGCGCCGAAGCGCTCATGCGCTGGAACCACCCCGAGCGCGGCCAGGTCAGCCCGTCTGCATTCATCCCGCTGGCCGAAAGGACCGGTCAGATCGAAAAGTTGGGGCGGCTGGCGTTTGAAGAAGCTGCCGAACAGACCCGCCAATGGATATCCGCCATCAAGCTGCCGGAAAGTTTCTTCGTCTCGGTCAATCTTTCGGCCGCACAGTTGACCAGCGAAACCCTGCTCAACGACATGAAGACGCTTGTCGCGCAGCACAAATCGGTGGCCGGGCACATGAAGCTCGAAATCACCGAAAGCCAGGTGATGGGCAATCCCGAACATGCCGTTTATATGCTCGAAGCCTTCAAGGAACTCGGGCTCGGGTTGGCACTCGATGATTTCGGGACCGGGTATTCCTCGCTCTCTTACCTGCATCGCTTCCCGTTCGACACGATCAAGCTGCCCGCACCTTTCGTGCAGATCCGCGATGACAGCGGTATTTCCCATACCCAGATTCCGATTATCAATTCAGTGGTTGGCCTGGCGCGCGAACTCGATCTGGCGCTGATCGCTGAAGGGGTGGAGACTGAGGACGAGATTGCCCGGCTCAAAAGCCTCAATTGCCGCTACGCACAGGGCTTTGCCTTCGGCGCGGCCATGCCCGGCGCCGAACTGCAGCGCCGGCTACAGGCGCAACTGGCCGCCAAATAGCACGGCGACACTTGGAAATCCGCTATGCGTTGCCGGCAACGGGGCTGAGTGTGGCGCGGGTGACGCCCAGTGCCGCCAGCGCCGCTTCGTATTTCTTGCTCGCCGGCAGGGAAAACAGCAATTCCTTGGAGGGAGCCGCGGTCAGCCAGCCATTGGTCCGCAATTCGTTCTCGAGCTGGCCCGCGCTCCATTCGCAATAGCCCAGAGCCAGAAGGCTCGCATCGGGTCCCTTGCCCGACATCATGGCGCGAAGCACATCGAGCGTTGCCGTCAGGCACACATCGCCATCCACGGCAAAGGAATTGCCGTCGCGGAAATAGTCCGAAGTGTGCAGTACAAATCCGCGGCTTGAATCGACAGGGCCGCCCTTGAAGACGCTCTGATGCAGAAGCCGTTCCGGGATGCGAATGGCATCGTCGCCGTCGTCTTCGAGATCGATCTCGGCAAGAACGTCGGAAAGGTGCATGTCATCCATTGGCTGGTTGACGACCAGCCCCATTGCGCCGTCTTCGCCATGCGCGACAAGATAGATTACCGCCTCGGCAAAACGCTCGTCGCCAATATCGGGCGTTGCGACGAGGAACTGTCCTTTGAGCGTGTCCATACCAACTCACTTTCTGTCCGCCGCCCGTTTATAAACGTAAAGCTTTCCGGCCGGGTTTCAAATCCCCAATGATCACGAAGCGATGATCGAACATCCCTTTCCCATGCCCCATTGCTCCACTAATGGTTTTTCCATGAAGAGTGTGATTGCCATATTTGCTGCCTTGTCCATCGCCGTGCCGTGCCTGGCCTCGGAAACCGAATGGGTCGAGGTCGCCCAGGACGTTTCGGTGCGGCTTGTTTCATCCGACACGCTCGGTGACGACGGCATCGTCTGGATGGGCCTCGAAATCGATATGCCCGCCGATACGAAGACGTATTGGCGTGTGCCGGGCGAAACCGGGCTACCCCTGGTTATCGAAACCGCAGGGTCGCGCCACATTCAGGGTGTCGAAATTGCATGGCCCTATCCCAAACGCGAGGTCGCCGAAGGCTATCTTGACCACGCATTTTACGGCCACGTCCTTTTCCCGCTCGCTGTCGCGGTTGACGGTGATGCCCCCATTCTCGTGGCCGATATCACAATGGGTGTCTGTTCCGATATCTGCGTGCCGGCCAATTTAAGCCTTGAGATCGCGCCCCCGCTCGATGCACCGGACGGCCCTAACGACTTCCGCATCAGACAGGCCCTGGCTGCCGTCCCGCTACCTCTCGACGGCGAGGGTATACTGGGAGCCGCCCGGTTTGACATGAAGGCTGAGGCGATGATCGTCGACCTGCTCGATCCCGGCTTCGACTACACCTCCATGATCGCCCATGTCGCCGATTCGAACCTTGTTTTCGGCGAGCCTGAGATCGTGGAGCCTGGCCGTTTGTCCTTCGCCCTTCTTGGACGCGCCGGACCGGAAACTCTGCGCGATGCTTCTGCCCATTTCACCTTCGACAGCCAGGACGGTCCCTTCGAGATCATCCGTCCGCTCGCCGGGAATTGACGATAGTCGCCCGATAGCGGGCAATGCGCCTTTGCCGGCCTCGACGCGGGTCGATAATTCTCCTATGACAGAAATGAATCGAGTGCACGCAGGCGCGGCCGGCCAACCTTAGTCTGGCCGTATTCGTCTTGTGTCTGTCTTAGTTATAGCTTGAGGACTTCCATGACGATCCAGCCCGGCCAGCCCATTGCTTCGGTGCCAGTAAAACACGTGACCGAAAGCGGCGTTGAAGATGCAACCAGCGCCGATATTCTGGGCACTGGCACCGTGGTGTTTTTCACCGTGCCGGGGGCCTTTACGCCAACCTGCCATCTCAACCATCTGCCCGGCTATCTCGCCGCCGCCGATCAGCTCAAGGCGGCAGGCGTGGACAAGATCGTTTGCGGTACGGTCAACGATCATCACGTGGTCAAGGCATGGGCGGAATCAACCGGGGCCCTTGGCACGATCGAATTTATCGCCGATGGTCTGGGTAAGCTTGCCAGCGCGCTCGGACTTGAACGCGACCTGTCCGGCGGTGGTCTCGGCATGCGCTTTAATCGCGCCTCGCTCTTGATCCGCAACGGAATGGTCGAGACTGTAAATGTCGAGGGCGCACCCGGTGAGGTTACAAGCTCGGGTGCACCGGCAATGCTCGAAGCGCTCAGGAGCTAACGGATTGGGAAGGACGGGGACGATGATGGGTTCGGTATTGCGTATGGCGGCGGGCACGGCATTGGCCGCGCTTCTGGCCGGATGTTCGATGGGTTCGATGTTCGGCGGTAGCGATGATGCGAGCTATGCCAATATCAACGCCAGTCAGACCCAGGTCGCCCAGGCGGCCAGCGGTGCCCTGCCGGCCATTGCCACCGAATGTCCACCGATCCGCATACGCGAGGGTGCCGAATTTTACCGGACCTATGCCGGTAATCGCACTTCGGACTCCACGGCCCTGCGCTATCAGGGTGTGATCGATCGCGTGTCGCGCAACTGCGTTGTGTCGAACGGCGTCATAACCGTCCAGATGGGTGCCGTCGGCCGTGTCATCGTCGGGCCGTCGGGCGGCGAGGGCAACATCACGATGCCCCTGCGCTTTGCGGTGCAGCGTGACGGACTGGCGGTCTTTTCCCAGCGCTATGACGTCGCTGTCGCGGCCAGCCCCTCGAGCGCCAACGAATTCAGCCAGACAGTGGAAAATGTGGCCATTCCCTATGTGGGCGGCGAGCAGATCACCATTTTCGTGGGCTTTGATAACTAGAGCGTTGACGAGGCCGGGACTTTCTTCCATGGTCCGGCCATCAGCGGGAGAGATCCTGGCCATCGAGCCGGGACGCCGAAGGAGCAACCGCCCCGGAAACTCTCAGGTACAAGGGACCGCTGAGCCCAAGCACCTTGCCTCAAGGCAAAGCGATTGGGCGAAAGAGGTTGGACCCAACCTGCGCCAGGCAGGTTGAGGATCGGCCAGAACTCTGGAAAGCGGAAGCGCAGGCTTCCCACCGACGGGTGTAGCCGGGTCTTGTGGCAAGCAAGCCGCCCGGGAAATCTCTCAGGTTGACCGACAGAGGGGGCACTACGTTACGATGCATTTCCAATGCGTCGTTGTGTGGTGCCGTCCATCGTGTAACCCGGAGAGACCGATATGGCCGCAGAGGCCCAGACCGACCTACTCAAAACGGCGCTTTATGACCGCCATGTCGCTGCCGGCGGCAGGATGGTCGAATTTGGCGGCTACGCGCTGCCCGTCCAATATGCCGGGATCGTTGCCGAGCACAATCATACACGGCAAGCCGCGAGCCTGTTTGATGTCTCGCACATGGGCCAGGTCGTCATAACCGGTCCCGACCACAATTCGACAATCGCCGCCCTCGAAGCCCTCACGCCCGCCGATCTGGCGTCCCTCGCTCCCGGTCAGATGCGCTATACAGTGCTGCTCAATGACGAGGGTGGAATTGAGGACGACCTTATCATCACCCGCCCCGCCGAGGGTCAGGAGCCAGATGGGGTGATGTATATGGTGGTCAATGCGGCCCGCAAGCACCACGACCTCGAATTCATCCGCGCCAAGGCGCCCGCAGACGTAACGTTCGACCTGCGTGATGATATTGCGCTCATCGCGCTGCAGGGCCCCCGTGCCGCCGAAGTGCTTGCCGAGCATTCAGACATCACCGGAAAGCTCGGCTTCATGCAGGCCGGCCCCGCCGTGGTCGGCGGTATTTCCGTCAACGTCTCGCGTTCGGGCTACACCGGCGAAGACGGTTTTGAGCTCTCGGTGACCAACCAGGACGCGCCAGCGCTGTTCGACCTGCTGGTTGCCGATCCGCTGGTTGAACCGGCCGGACTTGGCGCACGCGACAGCCTGCGGCTCGAAGCCGGGCTTTGTCTTTACGGTCACGACATGACCGATACGATCGATCCGGTTTCTGCCAGCCTGCTGTTTGCCATCGGCAAGCGCCGCCGGACCGAAGGCGGCTTTACCGGGGCCGATGCCGTCCTTGAGCGCCTTGCCAAGGGCGCCGATGACAAACGTGTGGGCATCCGCTTCGAGGGTCGCCAGCCTGTCCGAGAGGGCGCTGAGCTTGTCGATGCGAGCGGCACGGTCATCGGCAAGATCACCTCGGGCACCTTCGCTCCTACGGCCCAGGCGTCGATAGCCATGGGCTATGTGCCCGCCGACATCGCCAAAGAAGGCGAGCCCGTCACCGCAATGGTGCGCAGCAAGCCCATCGTCGGCACAATCGCTAAAATGCCTTTCGTTCCACAGCGCTATTACCGCAAACCGACCTGATCCAGAGGGGACCTCACCATGACCACCCGCTATACAACCGACCATGAATATGTCCGCACCGAAGGCAAGATCGGCACGGTCGGCATTTCCAGCTTCGCCCAGGAGCAGCTTGGCGACATCGTGTTCGTCGAATTGCCCGCAGTTGGCGCCAGCTTCAAGAAGGGCGAAGAAGTCGCCGTCGTTGAATCGGTCAAGGCCGCTTCGGAAATCTATGCGCCGGTTTCCGGAACCGTGACCGAGATCAACGACGCCCTCTCCGATGAGCCCGGTCTTATCAATACCGACCCTGCCGCCGGCGGCTGGATCTTCAAGCTCGAATTGTCCGACGAAGCCGAACTCGAAGGCCTCATGGACGAAGCCGCCTACGCCGATCACACGGCCTGACCCTTTTTGATCTGAACCGGAGCCGCGATGCGCTATCTCCCCCATTCCGCCGCTGACCGCCAGCACATGCTGGCCACGATCGGTGCGTCTTCCATCGATGATCTGTTCGCCGCCGTGCCTGAATCGGTCCTTGGCACCTTCAGCCCGGATCTGCCCGATCACCAGCCAGAATTTGCCGTGGAAGCGCATATGCGCGGGCTGGCGAACGCCAACCATGCCGCAGGCGATGGCCCGTTTTTTGTCGGCGCAGGCGCCTATCGCCATCACGTTCCAGCTACTGTCGATCATCTGATCCAGCGTTCGGAATGGCTCACCGCCTATACGCCCTACCAGCCTGAGATTTCTCAGGGCACGCTCCAGATGCTCTTTGAGTTCCAGACCCAGGTCGCAAACCTGACCGGCATGGATGTGGCCAACGCCTCGATGTATGACGGCTCGACGGCCACGGCCGAGGCCGTTCTGATGGCGCGGCGCATCACCAGAAAGAACAAGGTCTTCCTCTCTGGCGGCCTGCATCCGCAATACCGCGACACCGTCGTCACCTACCTCTCGGGAGAAGAAGGGCTCGAATGCCTGGCGCCGTCGCCCGAAGGGCAGGGCGATATTGTCGACCATATCGATGACGATACCGCCGCCATCGTCATCCAGACCCCCGATTTCTACGGCCACCTTCGCAATGTCTCGGCGTTGGCCGAAGCCGCCCATGCAAAGGGCGCTCTGCTGATCGTCGTCGTCACCGAAATCATCTCGCTGGGCCTTCTCGAAGCACCGGGCGCCCTCGGCGCCGACATTGTGGTTGCCGAGGGTCAATCGCTGGGCAACCCGCTGACCTTTGGTGGTCCCTATGTCGGACTTCTGGCCTGCCGCGAGAAATTCGTGCGCCAGATGCCGGGCCGGTTGTGCGGCGAAACGATCGATGCCGATGGCGAGCGCGGGTTCGTCCTAACGCTCTCGACCCGCGAACAGCACATCCGCCGCGAAAAGGCGACGTCCAACATCTGCACCAATTCCGGTCTGTGCGCGCTGGCCTTCACCATTCATCTCTCGCTCTTGGGCGAAAGAGGACTGACCCGGCTTGCAAAGCTCAATCATTCGCGCGCCGTTGCGCTGGCCGATGCATTGGCAGCGGCGGGGATTTCTGTTCTCAACACATCCTTTTTCAACGAAATGACCGTGCGATTGCCATCGCCTGCGGCCCCTGTGGTCGAAGCTCTGGCGGCCAAGGGCATCCTCGCCGGCCTGCCGGTTTCGCGGCTCGAGCCGGACAAGCCTGACGTGGAGGATCTTCTGATCCTCGCCGCGACAGAGCTAGCGACCGACGCCGATATCTCCGCGCTTGTCGAAGCACTGAAGGGAGAAATTGCATGAGCATGAACACCCAGGGCCGACCAACCACTCCCACTGCCGCAATGGGCTCCGCCGGTTCAGGGCCAGCCGCTTTGCTCCCCGCCGAACCGCTTCTCTTCGAGATCGGCGACCGCGACCATTCCGGTGTCGACCTGCCCGATATCGAGGTCTCCGACGACCGCCTCGGCGGCCTGCGCCGCAAGAGTGAGCTTGATCTTCCCGGGCTCACCGAACCCGAAGCCATGCGCCACTATGTGCGCCTTTCGCGCCGCAATTACTCCATCGATTCGGGCATGTATCCGCTCGGCTCGTGCACCATGAAGCACAATCCTCGGCTCAACGAAAAAATGGCGCGGCTGCCGGGATTTGCCGATATCCATCCGCTCCAGCCTGTCTCGACAGTGCAGGGTGCCCTCGGCGTCATGGAGCAACTCAGCCATTGGTTGATGGAGTTGACCAACACCGCCGCGGTAGCGCTCTCGCCCAAGGCCGGCGCGCATGGCGAACTCTGCGGCATGATGGCCATCAAGGCCGCCCATGAGGCAAAAGGGCAGGGGCACCGCAAGATCGTGCTCGTGCCCGAAAGCGCCCACGGCACCAACCCGGCAACGGCCGCTTTCCTCGGCTACTCGGTTAAATCCATCGATGCCAATGAACACGGCACGGTCGATGTCGAAGCCGTCATGGCGGCGCTCGGCGATGACGTCGCAGCCATCATGCTGACCAATCCCAACACTTGCGGTCTGTTCGAATCCCAGATCATTGAGATCGCGGCGGCCGTTCATGACGCTGGTGCCTATTTCTACTGTGATGGCGCCAATTTCAACGCCATCATGGGCGTTGTGCGGCCGGGCGATCTGGGTATCGACGCCATGCACATCAATTTGCACAAGACCTTTTCGACGCCTCACGGCGGCGGCGGACCGGGCGCCGGCCCCGTCGTGCTGTCAGAAGCTCTTGCACCATTCGCGCCGGTTCCATTCCTGCGCAAGGATGGGGAAAAGATCGGGCTGGTCGAGCACGTCGAGGGCGATGCCTTCGGGCGCCTGACGGCTTTCCACGGCCAGATGGGCATGTATGTGCGGGCCTTGACCTATATGCTCAGCCATGGCGCCGACGGACTGGCGCAAGCGGCGCGTGACGCGGTGCTCAACGCCAACTATCTCAAGGCGCGTCTCGAAGATCTGTTCTCAGCACCCTTCAACGGACAGCCGGTCATGCACGAAGCGCTGTTTGATGATTCCTTTCTCAAGGGAACGGGTGTCTCCACGCTCGATTTCGCCAAGGCGATGATCGACGAGGGGTTCCACCCCATGACCATGTATTTCCCCCTTGTCGTGCATGGCGCCATGCTGATCGAGCCCACCGAAAGCGAGTCGCTTCAGACCCTTGATGCGTTCGTTGCCACAATGCGGGAACTGGCGGAAGACGCTCGTGCCGGCAATGCGGAACGGTTCACATCGGCACCGATGCGGGCCCCGCTGCGCCGGCTGGACGAGACCCGCGCAGCCCGCCAGCCACGCCTGAAATGGAGCCCGCCGGACGACAGTCTCCAGGCTGCGCAATAGCAATCGCGCCTCTCCGCTGCTGGCGGGGAGGCAAAAACACCTTTGATCGGCACGCCAAACCCCTTAAACTTCGACGGTACTAGTCGGAGGGCGTCAATGTCGAATATGAACCCCCACGTGCTTGAAACCTTCCGGTTTCAGGCCGAGGCCTGCCGAAGTCTGGGCTCCCCATTCACCGCTACTGTGTGTGACCTGCTTGCCGAACGGCTGACCGATTCGTCGCGTTTTGGTGCGCGGATATTGAACTGGCCCGATTCGGCCCGGGCCGATGCCATCGCCCTGCGCGCCACTGGGGCGCTCCACGCCCTGGTCCGGTCAGGCAATGCCCGCGAACTCGCTTCGCTCTATCCGCCATTGGAAGCCAGGCCCGATCAGCTTTGGGAAGCCGTTGAGAAGGCGATCGAAAAGCACGACGATTTCCTGCACGATTTTCTCGACAGCCCGCCCCAGACCAACGAGGTCATGCGTTCGTCCGCTCTGCTCGGCATGGCCCTGCGGCTTGCAGAAAGGCTGAAAATGCCTTTGGCGCTCTACGAGATCGGCGCCAGCGCCGGGCTGAACCTTGCTTTCGATACCTATCATTATGCCCTCGGCAACGATCGCGAATGGGGCGACAGCAATGCGCTCGTCAATATCGAGAGTGAATGGCGCGGCCATATTCCCTCGCTCGAAACCGAGCTTGAGATCGCAAGCCGCCAGGGCTGCGACCGCAACCCGCTCGACCCGCATTCGCCCGAAAGCGTCGAGCGCCAGCTTGCCTATATCTGGGCCGACCAGCACAATCGCATCGGTCGTGTTTCGGCCGCCTTGTCGGCCGCCGCGTCCCGGCCCTATGACGTCGAGCGGGCCGACGCAGCCGACTGGGTCGCCTCAAAACTGGCCGAAACACCCCAGTCGGGAGTGGCGCGGGTATTTTTCCACACCATCGTCTGGCAATATCTACCCAAGCCCGTCAAGGATCGGATCACCGAGACGTTTGAATTGGCCGGCGCGAACGCGACCGCCGACACTCCGCTTGTCTGGATGTATATGGAAGCCGAGGGCCATGCCGCCGGTGCGGTGCTCAAGCAGACGGTCTGGCCGGGCGGGGAAAAAGAAACCGTCGGACTGTCCGACTATCACGGTCGCTGGGTCGACTGGACATAAAAAACGGCCCCGGAGCATTTCCGCGACCGCTTTCAATTGGCAGGACCAGGCTTAATCGAGCGCGGCAACAGCGATGATTTCCACCCGCAGATTGGGCGAAGCCAGGCGGGCCTCATAGCAGGCACGGGCCGGCGGATTGGCCGGATCGATCCATTTGTCATAAACCGAATTCATGGCTGCAAAATCGGCGATGTTGGTCAGCAGCACCTGTACTGACAGCACCTTGGATTTGCTCGTTCCTGCCTCGGCCAGCAGGGCATCCATCTTCTCGAGCACCTGGGCGGTCTGGGTTTCGATGGTGGCGAATTCATCCTTGGCCACCTGACCGGCGAGATAGAGCGTATTGCCGTGTTTGACGGCCTGGCTCATGCGCGGGCCGGAATGAAGGCGTTCAATGGTCATCGGGTTTCTCCTTGTGGTCCTGATACAAAAACGGGCCCCGTGGGGCCCGCAAAATCGGTCTGATGCATTGGCTCAATTGAGCCGGCTGGCCACGTCCTTGATCGACTGATCGACAAGCGCGCCGCCGTTGTCCTTGACCTGATCGGCAAGGATGAGGCGGGCGGCCTCGATGGCCACATCGGCGGAGCGGGCGCGAACATCGGCAAGCGCCTGCGCCTCTGCCTGGGCAATCTTGTCTTCCACAGCCTTGGTGCGGCGGGCGACCATGTCTTCAAGCGCGGTTTCGGCCTCGGCCGTCATGCGTTCTGCTTCGTCCTGCGCGGCCGCAACGATCTCTTCGGCTTCGCTTTCGGCGGCCTTGCGCTTGCGCTCATATTCGGCCAGCAACGCCTGTGCTTCCTCACGCAGACGCTTGGCTTCGTCCAGATCGGATTCGATCTTGGCGATGCGGCTGTCGAGCGCCTTGGTAACGAAGGCCGGGACCTTGAAATAGATCACGATCCCGAAAAAGATGAGGAGAGCGATAAAGGCCCAGAATGTGGCATCGAGTTCCATGTCGGGCTACTCCTTGCTGGCCTTGGCAACCGCATCGCGGGCAGCCTTGACGGGCACTTTGCCGATGAGCTGAGCGACGACCGCCTGTGCGGTATCCGCGGCGATTTCGTCGACATGCCCCATCGTTTCGGCCTTGGTCGCAGCAATCCGCTCTTCGGCCGATGCGACCTTCTTGGCGAGATTGGCTTCGACCTTGGACCGGGCCGTGTCGAGCTTGGTCTTGTTCTCGGCGCGGGCGGCTTCGGCAATGCCGTGAGCATTCGAGCGCGCCTCGGCGAGTGCTGCCTCATAGGAAGCGATCGCCTGATCGGTTTTCTGGCGTAGGCGCTCGGCTTCGGCCAGATCGCCTTCGATCCGGTCGCGGCGTTCCTCGAGGATTTCGCCGATCCGCGGCAGCGCCAGCTTTTTCATGACGAAATAAAGCGCGGCAAAAGTAATGGCCAGCCACAATAGCTGGGAAGGGAATGTCGTCGCGTCGAACGGGGGAAACACGCCCGAGACGTGCTCTCCGCCATCCGCACCGACCACTTCATGGGTTTCGCCGTCCGGAGATTCTTCGAGCGAAATGATGTGGTCTTCGAGCGGCTCGACGGCCTCCTCGAGTGCGGTTTCCTGTGCCTGGACCTGGCTAATCATGCGCTATCCGCCAATTGAAAAGTCTGGTGTGCCGGCCAATGCCGGCACATGGCAAGGCAGCCGAAGCGTGCTCCGGCCGCCTTCAAATATTCTGTTGCGGAAATTAGACCGCGAACAGGAGCAGAAGGGCAACCAGGAACGAGAAGATGCCCAGAGCTTCGGTCACAGCGAAACCGAAGATGAGGTTACCCGACTGGCTGGGAGCAGCCGACGGGTTGCGCAGTGCACCCGACAGGAAGTTCCCGAAGATGTTGGCCACGCCAATGGCGGCGCCGGCCATACCGAAACATGCAATGCCTGCACCGATGTACTTTGCGGCTTCAGCTTCCATTTTGTGATCCTTTCAAAGCCTTGAAACTTAACAGAGTCTAGTGGAGATCAATGCGAAGGGTGGATCGCATCGTTGAGATACATGGAGGTCAGCACGGCAAAGACATAAGCCTGAACCGCCGACACCATGAATTCGAGAGCTGTGAGCGCCACGCCCATGATGAGCGGCAGCACGGCACCTGCGATGCCTACGGCCCCCAGGGACGCAAGCGAAACGACAAAGCCGGTGAACACCTTGAGCGTGATGTGGCCGGCCAGCATGTTGCCGAACAGACGAACCGAGAGCGAAATCGGACGCGAGAGGAACGAGATGACCTCGATCGGCGTCACGATGGGAATGATATAGCCCGGCACGCCCGAAGGCACGAAAAGTTTGAGGAATTTAGGACCGTTCTTGATGAACCCGTAGGCCACCACAACGGTCATTACCAGCATCGCCAGTGCGAAGGTCACGATGATCTGGCTCGTGAATGTATAGAAATATGGGATCATGCCGAACATGTTCCCGATAAAGATAAACGTGAACAGCGAGAACACGAAGGGGAAGAATTTCATCCCTTCCGAACCCGCGCCACTTCGCACCATATTAGCCACGAATTCGTACGCCATCTCACTGGTCAGCTGCCAGCGGTTGGGAACAAGCCCACGTCCGCGCGTCGACAGGATCAGATAGGCGCAGATCGTGATGGTGGTCAGCACCATAAACAGCGAGGAATTCGTAAACGAGAGCGTGATGCCGCTCCCCTCGGTGCCGTCGCCGCCGATGGTCCCGAAGGTGAAGATGTCATAGATGACAAATTGGTGAATCGGATCGTTCGCCAAGGTTCTAAAGCCCCTATCTCGCCCTTCAGTCCACACTATCCGCATCATCAGATGCGGTTTTATCTGCATTCAGCTCTGCCACTACACGAGTGACATTCACAATTCCAGCGGCAAAGCCCACCATGAACATGATGAGCAGCGCCCAAGGGCTGGTCCCTGCGAAAAAATCGATCAGGTATCCAATACCCGACCCCACAAGGATAGCCGCAACAAACTCGGCGCCAATGCGCAAACCACGCGCCAGCGTCGACATGTCGCCCTGCCGGGATGCTTGCTGACTGCCATTGGCAGCCGCGCGCGCTTCCTGAGCCTTCCTGATCCGCGCCGCCAGTTCGGATGTCTCCGATTGACGCGGGGAGGTCCCGTTTCCAGCCGGTTTGTCGTCGGGATTGGTCACTTCAAAACCACCGCTCCAGCCCAGCCGGACACCCGGCAAGAGGGTGCCTTCAAAGTCGCGCGCACCATAGTTGCGGCTCCCCGAGGTGTCAAGCTGCGGTAGTTGTCAAAAAAACACAGAAAATCAAATGCTTAACCGATATGCGAGGGGGTGCGGCATCCCGTCAACTCTTCCATTGTGGTAAGACAATGACGAGGCGGGGGATTCTTCCTATGGGTCAGGCTGCGGCGGCGAACCCCAACAGGCCGCCAACGATTGCGATGTCGGTCATCAACTCGCCTCGAGAAAGGTTTCGGCGGTGCGCAGATCGACGGACACGAGCTGGCTGACCCCGCGTTCGGGCATGGTGACCCCGAACAGCCGATCCATGCGCGCCATTGTGATGGGGTTGTGGGTAATGACTACGAAACGTGTATCGGTGCGCTGGCGCATCGATTCCAGAAGGTTACAGAACCGCTCCACATTGGCATCGTCGAGCGGCGCGTCCACCTCGTCGAGCACGCAGATGGGCGCTGGGTTGGTCAGGAACACCGCAAAGATCAGGCTCATTGCGGTCAGCGCCTGCTCACCGCCCGAAAGCAGCGTCATGGTCTGAGGTTTCTTGCCCGGCGGCTTGGCGATGATCTCGAGTCCCGCCTGCAGCGGATCGTCGCTTTCAACGAATGTCAGTTCCGCCGTGCCACCACCGAACAATGTGGTGAACAGGTCGCGGAAATGGGTGTTGACCTTTTCGAATGCTTCGTTGAGCCGGGCACGACCCTCGCGGTTGAGGTTGGAAATGCCGGTGCGCAGCTTGGCGATCGCTGCGATCAGATCCTCGCGGTCGGCCACCATCTTGTCGAGCTTGTCCTGAACCTCCTCGGCCTCCTGCTCGGCCATAAGGTTAACCCCACCCAGCCGTTCGCGCTCGGCCTTGAGCCGATCGACCCGGGCCTCGGTGGCTGCCTCTTCGGGCAGGGCAGCTTCGGGCCTGATCCCGGCGGCCTCTGCTGTCCGGTCTGCGGAAATTCCCAGTGTTTCTGCGATCTGGCGCTCGATCTGCTGGCGGGTTGCGATGTTGCCCTTGAGCCGCTCTTCCACGCGCGCCATTTCAGCGCGGGTGTCGGCCAGCCCCTCGGCAGCCAGCCGCGCGGCCTTGTCTGCCTCGCGAAATGCGCTTTGGGCTTCGTTCAACTTGTCCGAAGCCCGCTTGCGGGCATATTCTGCGTCTTCAATCTGGTCTTCGAGTTCGGCACGCTTGAGATCGAACGCGTCAGGTGTCGCGTTAAGCTCCGAGATCTGTGCTTCGATTTCGCCCTTGCGGCGCTCGAGCGTTTCGATCTGGCTTTGCGCGCCGGCCCGTCGCCGTTGCCAGCTTTCCAGCTCCTGCCCGATTCGCGATAGCCGCGAAGTGCGCATCTGCGAGGCGCTTTCGAACCCGGCCAGCCGCACCCGCGCCTGCTCGGCGGCTTCGCGCAGATTGGCCAGTGCCCGTTGGCGCGTCTCGGCCTCACGCACTGCATCGCCCTCGGCCCCCAGTTCTTCCAGCGCCGCCTGGGCCTCCTCGGCGATGGCCACCGCCTCGGCGAGATTGTCCTCGATCCGCGCCTGCGATTCAGATAGTGCGCTGCGCCGTGCGGCCAATTCTGCCAGATTTTTCTGGGCCGAATCGACGCCGGCCTGTGCCGTTGCAATGCCGCGCTGCGCCTCCCGCCAGGCGCTGCGCCGTGCCGTTTCAGCCTCGCGGGCGGTCTCGACCCGTGTCCGCAGATTGGAGATTTTGCTCTGCGCCTCGTTCCGCGCACCGCGCAGCCCGGTGATTTCGCTGTCGAGTTCGGCAAGCCGGTTGCGTTGGGCGAGCCTTTGCGCCGCCGCGCTGGGGGCGTCGGGCTTGGCGACGAATCCATCCCAGCGCCACAACCCGCCATCGGCGCTGACCAGCCGCTGCCCGGGCTTGAGCAGGGCCATCAGCCGTTCGCCGTCCTCTGCGCTATCGACAATTCCGATCTGGTCGAGACGGCGCTTGAGCAAAGGCGTGCCCGAAACCTGGCTCGACAACGCGACCACGCCGTCGGGCAGCGCCGGATCATCTGGTCCCGCACTTTCGGTCCAGTAGAGCGGGGCTGCATTGTCGTCGGAAGCCTCCAGATCGTCGCCCAGCGCCGCCCCGAGCGCCGTTTCCATCCCCGGCGCCACCCGCAGCGCATCGACAATGGCCGGCCACAGCGAACCGCCATCGACGTTGAGCACGCGGGCCAGCGTTTCCGCCTCGCTTTCGAGCCGGTTGAGTCTGCCTTCGATATCGGCCAGTTGCGGCTGGGCCCCTTCAAACGCCGCGACCGCCTCGGTGGTTTCGATCTCGGCCGTTTCCACCTCCGCCTCTGCGATGGCGGATGCTTCCAGAATCTCGTCGAGCCTCGCCTGGCGCTCGCCAACCGTGTGATCTGCCGCAAGACTCTCTTGGAGGGCCGCTACATCGCGGGCAATGTCGGACTGCTGGGCTTGCAGCCTGCCAACGCGCTGGCTGGCCTCTTCGGCGGCTCTGGTGGCCTGCGCGCGTTGAGCGCGTATCGCGGCAACCGCGTCTGCCGCCGAGCGGGCCGCGGCTTCGGCCTCATCGAGCGCTGCGCGGGCCTCGTCAGCCTGCGCACGAGCCATTTCACTCGCTTCACTTTCCGCTTCCGCCGCTTCGGCCAACTCGAGCCGTTCGCCTTCGAGCGTCTCGATCAACCCCTCGCTGTCCCCGATCAGCGCCGTCTCGCGTGCAATGTCGGTATCGATCTGTTTGAGCCGGTCATCGAGTTCGGCCCGCCGCGAATTGGCGCGTCGCAATTCGTCCTCGAGCTGGCTGCGCAGGATGGTCAGCCGCTGCAACGCCGCCCCCGCCGCCGCATCGGCATCGCGCAACGGCTGGAGTTCGGCATCCATTGCCTCGACAAGCTTTTTTGCCTGATGTTCGAGGTGCGACGCGTCGGCCAGCTGGCTGACAAGCCGGCCCTGCTGGGCTTCGCTCTCTTTCTCGGCATAGCGGGTCTTGACCCAGCGAATATGATAGAGCGTGGCCTCGGCCCGCCGTATGTCGCCTGAAAGAGCCCTGTAGCGTGTCGCTTGCCGTGCCTGACGCTTGAGCGTTTCAAGCTGCACCTCGACCTGGGCAATGATGTCGTCGACCCGCTCAAGGTTCTGTTCGGCAGCCCGCAAACGCAACTCGGCTTCGTGCCGGCGCGAATGCAGGCCCGAAATCCCCGCAGCCTCTTCCAGCAGCGCCCTGCGCTGGGTTGGCTTGGCGGCAATAAGCTCGCCGATCTGGCCCTGCCGCACAAGGGCAGGGGAATGTGCCCCGGTCGAAGCGTCGGCAAACATCAACTGCACATCGCGCGCCCGCACGTCGCGCCCGTTTATGCGATAGACCGAACCCTGCTCGCGCTCGATGCGCCGGGAAATCTCTATGGTGTCGGCCGTGTTGAAGGCCTGCGGCGCCGTGCGGTCGGAATTGTCGAGAACGACGGTGACTTCCGCCGAGTTGCGGGCCGGACGGTTGCCCGAGCCCGAAAAAATGACGTCATCCATCCCCGAGGCACGCATGGCCTTGTATGAGCTTTCGCCCATCACCCAGCGCAGGGCCTCGACGAGGTTGGATTTGCCGCATCCATTCGGTCCCACGACCCCGGTGATTCCGGGTTCGAGAACCAGTTCGACAGGGTCGGTGAAGGATTTGAAGCCTAGGAGCTTGAGGCGCGAAAATTTCATTCCGCGCCTCGAAAAAGGGCGGAGCTAGAGGCGATTCTCGATTTCGGCGGAAAGCCCTGCATAATCGGGTGTGCCCTCGAACCTGTCCCCATTGATGTAGAAAGTCGGCGTGCCCTGCAGCCCGAAGTCGTTGAGCGCCTGCTCGCGGGTCGCTTCGATAGCAGCCAACATTTCCTGGTCGGTCAAGACTTCCTCGAACCTTTCCTGTGTAAACCCGAATTGTTCGGCGACTTCGAAGATCGCCTGACGTGGGTTTTCACTCGCAGCCCACACCGTCTGGGTGTCGAAATAGGCCGCGATGACCTCGTTGTACTGCTCACCTGACGCTTCGGCGACCATGAACACGGCGAGATCGAGCACGTTGCGGCGGAAGGGGCGCTGGATGAAGCGGATCTTGCCGGTCTCGATGTATTCTTCTTCCAGTTGGGGGAGAGCACCGGCGTGGAAGGCGGCGCAGTGCGGGCAGGTGGGAGAAATATATTCGACCACAGTCACGCTCGCATCGACGCCGCCCATCGGGCGGTCGGCCAGGGGGGGATTGTTGATCGCGTCGCCATTGATCGGTTCGATTGCCGATCCGTCGTAAAGTGCGACATCGCCACTGGCCTCGGGCTCGGCGTCGTTGACGACATTGGCCGTGACTTCAGCCTCGGCACTGGAGTCGCTGCATCCGTAGATGAGGGTGGCAAGTCCGACACTGGACCCGGCGATCAGCAGACTTCTGCGATTGAGCGACAATGGTTTGCTCCTTAATGTCTCAACAAATTACGGCGCACACTACACGGGGCGAATCCGGCGGCAAGGGGGCAAGACGTTCACATGCCGGTGAAATCGGCCTAAAATCGCCCGGCCAGCCGCTTTATCAGCTTCGTTTCCCCAAAACGCCGCGCCCCAGTTTCTCCAGCGCTTCGCGCAGTCCATCGTCCTCGATGGTGCCCGTTTGCGCCTTTATGCTGTCAATGGCAGCGCGGGGCAACGTCTTTGGAGGCTCGGAGCGTTTGGTTTCGGCCACCAACGGCATGGGCGAGAGGCGAACCGAGCCAACGATCAGATAGCCGAAATAGCGGTTTATGGCAGCGGCGATGGCCTGCCCTTCATGGGTCAGCGCCAATCCGTGGCCTTCAAGACACCGCAAATGCAATATCGCCCCTTCGGGATCGGGACGGTCGCGGCGCGGCCACACCAGCTTGTCGGGCATGGAAATCTTGTCCCAGGGCGGTGGCGCAATGGTTTGCCAATGGGCGATCAGATCGCGCCCCGCAAATCCGCGCTTTTTCAGCGCCGGATCGAGTGTCTTGCCGATCATGTCGCCCAGTTGCACCGTGCGGTTGCTGCGCTTTGGCGGTGGAGATTTGCTGGCCATGCTTGCGCCAATGTCCTTTGGCTCTGTAGGTGTTCCATTATGGCCCAGACCGCTTCCACGCAACACTCCGAAATTGCCGCCATCGATGCAGGCGCCGTACTTGACTGGTACGATCGGCATGCGCGCGATCTTCCCTGGCGTGTCTCGCCCGCCGATCGGGCTAGGGGAATAAGGCCCAACCCTTACTTCGTCTGGCTGAGCGAAATCATGCTCCAGCAAACAACCATCGCCGCTGTGCGCAAATATTTCGCGGCTTTCACGAGCCTCTGGCCCACAGTCGAGAACCTCGCCGCCGCTCCGCTCGATGATGTGCTCGTGCAATGGGCCGGGCTGGGCTATTATGCCCGCGCACGCAATCTTCATGCCTGCGCCGTTGCCGTCGTCGACCAGCATGGCGGCGTGTTTCCCTCGACCGCCGCCGCCCTGCGCGATCTGCCCGGCATCGGCGATTACACCAGCGCCGCCATCGCCGCCATCTGCCATGACGAAGTCGTCGCGGTGGTGGATGGCAATGTCGATCGCGTGGTCGCCCGCTATGTCGCCCTTCCCAGCCCCGTGCGTGAGGAAAAACCTCTGGTGCGCGCCACGGTGCAGCAGGCGGTGCCCAAGCGGGCGGGCGATTTTGCCCAGGCCATGATGGATCTGGGCGCCACCATCTGCGCCCCGCGCCGCGCAAATTGCCTTTTGTGTCCACTTGAACCAGCCTGCCTTGGGACAAAAACCGGAGATCCTCTGGCTTTCCCGGTGCCGCCGGCAAAAGTCGAAAAGCCCCATCGGCACGGCCATGCTTTCGTTATCCGCCATCCCGAGGGCAAGGTTTTTCTGCGCCAGCGCGGGCCAAAGGGCATGCTCGCCAAAATGACCGAAACGCCCGGCAGCCCGTGGAGCGATACCGAAACCGCCGCCACCTTTCCCTTTGCCGGAGATTGGCGCGCCGCTGGAGAGGTCAACCACACCTTTACTCATTTCCACCTGACACTGACCGTCTGGTCGGTCACCGCCGACACCCCCCTCGATGAGGGCTGGTGGGCCGAGGAGACGATGCTGGACCGCGAAGCCTTGCCCAGCCTGTTCCGCAAGGTGCTTAAGACTTCGGGCCTTGAATAGCGGCACCCGCAGTGGTGCGCGCCGTGAGACAGAAAAAACCAAAAAAAGCCCCCGGCAAAACCGGGGGCCAGAATGCCTGACTGATTGGAGGTCGAAATCAGGCAGAAAGCTTGTCGAGCGAAGCGCGTATGCGCTCACGAAGCGTATCGAGGGGCGCCAGTTTGCTACCATCCTCATAGTGCCAGAAGGTCCAGCCGTTGCAGGCTTCAAAGCCCTGAACGAGAGCGCCGACCCTGTGGATTGACCCACTCTTGTCGTCGCTGACCAGTGAACCGTCGACACGAACCACTGCACTATAACGCCTTGCGGCGTCGAAAAGTTTCGTGCCCGGCGCGATCAATCCCTGTTCAATCAGCGAACCGAACGGAATGCGCGGCGCAGAGCGCTTGGGCACAGTGGTTTCAATGGCATTCAAATCGTGCGGTTTGATGGCGGCAATGCGTTTCAAAGCTGCATTTATATAGGCGTTTTCGCGTTCGATGCCGATGAAGTGCCGCCCCAGTTTCTTGGCCACGGCACCCGTCGTGCCCGTGCCGAAAAACGGATCGAGCACCACATCGCCCGGCTTGGTCGTGGCCATCAGCACGCGATAGAGCAACGCTTCGGGTTTTTGGGTCGGATGAACCTTTTCGTCATTGGCATCCTTGAGCCGCTCGCTGCCCGTACAGATGGGAAACAGCCAGTCGGACCGCATCTGCGTATCGTCATTGGAGAGTTTGAGCGCCTCATAATTGAAGGTCGGGCGGCTCTTCTGGCTGCGCGATGCCCAGATCAGCGTTTCATGCGCGTTGGTAAACCGCGTGCCGCGGAAATTGGGCATCGGGTTGGCCTTGCGCCATACCACGTCGTTGAGCATCCAGAAGCCCAGATCCTGCAGCGCTGCGCCCACCCGAAAAATATTGTGGTACGAGCCGATCACCCAGATCGCGCCATTGGGTTTCAAAATCCGGCGGGCCGCCGCCATCCAGGCCCGGGTGAAGGCGTCGTAATGAGCAAAGCTCTCGAACTTGTCCCATTCGTCGTCGACAGCATCGACCTTGGACTGGTCGGGGCGGGTCAGGCCCTCTTCGAGCTGCAGATTATAGGGGGGGTCGGCAAAGATCAGGTCCACCGAGGCTTCGGGAAGCGCATTCATGTGCGCGATGCTGTCACCAACCAGGATCGTGTCGATGGGGAGGTGGCTTTCTTCAAGCCCCGGCGCGCGTTTCCGCGCCGCTGAACCTGTACGCAACATACTGATAACCCTAACGCAAAACTAACACGCCATTTCTACAGCGTTGGGGTTAAGCGGCGCCTAAATGTTAGGGTTAACTTGGGGTTAAGGCCAATCAGCGCCGCGCCGCGAGCACCGGCGCAAAGCTCATCCGATGCATCTCGCAAGGGCCGTGCGTGGCCAGCGCCTCAAGGTGCAGCGCGGTGCCATAGCCCTTGTGCTGGCCGAAGCGGTAGTGCGGGAGCCCGCTATCCATGATCTGGCACATCCGGTCGCGTACGACTTTGGCAATGATCGACGCTGCCGCAATCGAGAGCGATTTTCCGTCACCGCCGATCACGAACTGTCCCGTGCACGAAAGGCCTTCTGGCACGTCGCGACCGTCGATCAGCGCCAGGTTGGGCCGGACGGGCAGGGCATCGAGCGCTCGGCACATGGCCCATAGGGTGGCGCCGCGAATGTTGAGCCTGTCGATCACCTCGACCGGTGCCGCGCAGAAACCCACCTGCGATGTCGCCACGATCTGGGCAAACAGCGCTTCGCGCCTGTCTTCGGTGAGTTTTTTGGAATCATTGAGCCCTTGAGGGATCGCCTCCGGATCGAGAATGACAGCGGCAGCGACGACCGGTCCCGCCAGTGGCCCGCGCCCGGCCTCGTCGATCCCGGCGACCGTCGCATGGCCTTCGGCCAGCGCAGCGGCTTCCAGCGCATAGCTGGGCGCCTCGACGACGATTGTTTTCGAATCACTTTTGGGCATGGTTCGAACCAACCCGATTTTCGCGGCCCGATAAAGCCCTTTCACTCGGCGCGGGTCGTCACCCATTGGCGCCGCCAGTCCGGCGCTGCGAAGGGTTCAGGCCAGTATTCGGTGATCCTTACGATCCGGTCGTCGGCGCATTCGAAAATCGAGACGGCGAAGGCTTTTGCGGTGCCATCGGAAACCTCGGTCTCGGTGATCGCATGCCCACCCGCGCCAATCACCCGCTTGACCTTGAAACTCCATTTTCCATGAGACGGGTAGTTTTCGTTGATCGCAACAAAATCGTCCGCTGAGCCGATCACTTCACCCGACTGCGGCCAGATGATTTCGATATTGCCGGCAAACAGCCCGGCGGCGAGCGCCCATTGGTTGGTGCCCATCCGCCACCAGAATTCCTGTGCCAGCGTTGCCGCGTCTGTCACCCGTTCTCTCCTCGCTCACCTGAAAACGCAGGACATTCCACTCCATAACACTTCGATTTTGGCCTTGGTTCCCGGCCCGTCCGCAATGCCGAACAGGTTTTCGCCGCCAAACTCATGGCCCAGCGTCGATTCAAACGTCTCCACGGGCCCCGCCACCGCCTCGATACCGATCACCGGTGCGCCGATGGTCAGGCCGTTGGCAAAACTGGCCGAACTTTCGGCCGACGCCGACCAGCCGACAAACGTCTCGTCCTGAAAATGGAGGGTCACGCCATTGCCGAACCGCGCGAAATCGATCGGGCCGGCACCGCACTCTTCCATCCGTCCCTGCTCAAGAGCCCCGCCCCACAGTTTTATGGCCGATTTCACCGTGTCGGTCCGGCTGGTCACATCCATCCCGATATGAACGGAGTCATAGGCCGTTTCCGCATCCAGCCCGCCGGGCGCCAGATAGAGAGTCGGGCTCTCCTGTGCCCACCCCACCCCCATCGGCATGGCCAACACAACCATCCACGCCAGTCGCCTTCCAGCCATTTCCGATGATCCTTTACTCGGGATCGTTCGATCCTATCAGAACAGGCTCAGTTGCGCTGTCTCCTTTTGCGGGTGCGCAAAAAGGTCGGTTCGCAACGGCATTGAATCCTCCTCCAACCCGAGCCGGGCAGCGGCCTTTTCAAACCGTTGCTGCATCAACACGGCATAAGGCCCCTCGCCGGTAAAGCGCGACCCGAACCTGGGATCGTTGTCGCGCCCGTCGCGATAGTCGCGTACCAGGTTCATCACGTGCTTGACCTTGTCGGGGTAGGTCTTGAGCAGCCACTCGCGGAAAATATCACGCACTTCGCCGGGCAGACGCAGAAGGATCATCGAAGCCGTCGTTGCCCCCTGCGCCTTACCCGCATCGAGAATGCGTTCAAGCTCATGATCGTTGACCGCCGGGATCATCGGTGCCGCCATGATCCGGGTCGGAATGCCGGACTCGGACAGCAGCTTGATGGCCTCGAGACGCCGTGAGGGCGTCGAAGCCCTTGGCTCCATGAAGCGCGACAGCCTGTGATCCATCGAGGTTACCGAAATGCCGACCGAAACCAGTCCCAGCTTGTTGAGCTTGGTCAGAATATCGAGATCGCGCACGATCAGCGCCGATTTGGTGACGATGGTCACCGGATGTTTCGCTTCCAGCAACACCTTGAGCACCGAGCGCATGATCTTGTATTTGCGCTCCAGCGGCTGATAGGGGTCGGTGTTGGTGCCGATGGCGATGGGTTTCGGCTTGTAGCGCGGATTGGCCAGTTCGGCCCGCAGCAATTCGGCGGCGTTGACCTTCACATAGATGTCGCGCTCGAAATCGATCCCCGCCGAATGGCCGAGATAGGCGTGGGTCGGCCGCGCAAAGCAATATGAACAGCCGTGCTCACATCCGCGATAGGGATTGATCGAGCGGTCGAACCCGATATCGGGTGAAACATTGCGCGTGATGATCGATTTGGCGCGTTCGATATGCTCACGCGTCTCGAACCCTTCCTCGGGTTCCGGCTCCCAGCCATCGGCAAACATCTCGCGCTTGTGCGCTTCGAACCGCCCGCTTTCATTGCTCGCCGCACCGCGCCCGCGCAGCTTTGGCGTCTCCAGCATGGGGCGGCTCAAAAGGTCGACGTCGCGCGTGCCGAACAGGCGGCGGCGCGCTTCGCTGTGGCTTACATTGGGTCCTGTTTCGGCCATGGCCGGCGCTCCCATCGGAAAGATACAGGAACAAGCCGAATCGCGGCCCGTCCGTTCCATTAACCCTAGCGAAAGGAATGGAACGAAACAAGAACAAAGATGATTGGAGCGCCCTACTCGGCGAGGCGCGGCATCACTTCGATAAAATTGCAGGGCACGTGCCGGCTGTCGAACTGGTATTTCAGGATCGCCTCCCACGCATCCCGGCATGCCCCGCGCGATCCCGGCAGGCAAAAGACGAACGTGGTGCCGATAAGTCCGGCGGTGGCCCGCGACTGGATCGATGAGGTGCCAATGGTCGTGGCCGAATACTGGTGAAACAACACCGAAAACCCGTCCATGCGCTTGTCGAACAAAGGCTCCACGGCCTCCGGGGTTACATCACGCCCCGAAAAGCCCGTTCCGCCGGTCGTCAGCACCACATCGATGCCGTCTTCATCCACCCAGGCCTTGACCTGATCGGCGATGGCCGCCTTGTCATCGGTGACCACCGACCGCTCGAACACCCGATGCCCCGCGCCCTCGATCATCTCCTTGAGCAGTGCGCCTGATGTGTCCGTTTCGAGCGTGCGGGTGTCCGAAACCGCCAGGATGGCGAAGGTAACGGGCACGAAGGCATGACTGTCGTCGATCTTGTAGGGAAACATCGCTCAACCTTGCTGCGGTTCGGAACCCTCGGTAGCAGGGGCCTCGCCAGTGTTTTCGTCGAACTCGAACTCGTTCTCTTCCGAACGGGGGTCGAGATTGAGTGTCTCGCCCGTCACCAGCCGTTCCGAGGGCATGGCCTGGAAAGGTGCACGGTCTTCGGCGGGCGCTGCATCGCGGATGCGCATCCGGAAGAAGGCGGTCGCGGCAAGCGCGCCATGAAATGCCACCGGAACCATGAACAGCGCGACCGGTCCCATCCACTGCATGGTCAGCGAGGCGACGATAGGCCCCAGCATCTGTCCCGAACCCAGAACCAGCAGCATGCCCGAAGCAATCTTGGCAAAGCTGCCATCGTCGGCAAAATCGTTCGCATGCGCCACGGCGATGGCATAGAGCGAATAGGCGGCCAGCCCGTAAAGGGCGAACAGAAGATAGAGCAGGGCGTTTTCGCCGGGATTGAACACAATCGTCAGAAGGCCAGCCACCGCCCCGATGATCGCAACGCCCATCATCACTTTGCGCCGGTCGATCCTGTCCGAAAGCCGCCCCAGCGGCACCTGCGCAATCGCGCCCGCCACAATCGCCAGACTTATCAGATACGCTATTGTCGCCGTCGAAAACCCGCGCTCTATTCCATAGACGGGTGCCAGCGTGCCGAAGGCGCCATTGGCCATGCCCACCGAAAAAGCCGCGACAACGGCGATGGGGGACGTCTTGTAAAGCACGACCACATCCAGACTGACCGTCTGCAGGGGCGCCGGCTGCGGCGTGCGGGTAACGGCGGTTGGCAAAACCGCTGCGATGTAGGCGATGGCGGCCAGAACGAACGGAATAAATCCGGCCACGCCCGTCACCGCGATAACCATCTGCCCGGCGGTCGATGCAAACAGCGTCACGCTCACATAGATCGAGAACGTGGTGCCCCGGCTTTCATTGTCCGATACCTCGTTGAGCCAGCTTTCCACCACCATGGCGGCTCCGGCAAAACAGAAACCCGAAAAGATGCGCAGGAAAATCCACGCGGCGTCGTGGATGAAAATGAGATTGAGCAGAATGGTCATGCAGGCGATGGCCGCCATGACCGCATAGGCGCGGATATGGCCCACCCGTCGCACCAGATGGGGCACCGAAATCGAGCCGGAAATGAACCCGATGGACCAACCCGTCCCGATCAGGCCCAGCGCCAGCAGCGAAAATCCCTCTTCCGCCCCGCGTACGGGCAAAATAAGCCCGTGCATCCCCCCGGCGATCATCAGCAGGGCGGACGACATCAAGAGCGCGGAAATCTTGACCATTTGCGACATGGGGGACCTTGGATGGTTCTCTTGTTGCGGCGCAGGTTAGCGTGTTCGTCCGGGTGTGCCTACCGCGCAAACGTGACCGGATTGCAATTCGTTTCGACAAAAGCCGAAAAATTGTCCTTGCGCTTGTCACGCCTTGGAAACGCGGCTAGCGATAGCATGGATTTTCCTGCCCCCGCGCCATCATTATTCTCCCCCGAAAGCGTCTTCCGGTGTCCGAGCCCGCCCTGTCCCCGTCCGCAAAAAATACACCCCCGGCGCCGCGCCGGAATGTCATGCTGGGCATCGGGCTCAAGGTTGCCTCGGTGTTCGTGTTCGTGGCCATGAGCGCCATCGTCAAGGGCGCCGAGGGTGTGCCGGTCGGTCAGTTGATCTTTTTCCGCTCAGCCTTTGCCCTGGTGCCGGTCTTTCTCATCCTGGGGCTGCGCAGACAATTGGTGGATGGCTTCAAGACCACCCGGCTGGGGTCTCATATCTTTCGCGGCGTTCTGGGCACGTCCGGCATGATCCTGATTTTCTTTGGCCTGACGCGCCTCCCGCTGCCCGAAGCGATAACCATCAACTACGCAACGCCTCTGTTCATCGTCATCTTCTCGGCCGTGTTCCTGCGCGAAAAGATCAGGCTGTTCCGCTGGAGTGCGGTGGTTGTAGGGCTGGTGGGAGTCATCATCATCATGTGGCCGCGTCTCACCTTCCTCTCGAGCGATGCCGAAACCCTCGGTCCTCAGGCGGTCGGAGCGCTTTCCGCTTTTGCTGCCTGCATGGTTTCGGCGACGGCCATGCTCACCGTACGCAATCTGGTCAAGACCGAGCGCAGCGCCACCATCGTCATCTATTTTTCTCTGGTCAGTACCGTTATCGGCTTGGCCTCGATACCCTTCGGCTGGGTGCCCTTGAGCCCTCAAGAGGCTCTGATTCTCATCGGTGCGGGAATTTGCGGTGGTATAGGGCAAATCTTTCTCACCGAAAGCTATCGCCACGCCGAACTGACCACCGTCGCTCCGTTCGAATATTCCTCGATGATTCTTTCGATTGCCATCGGCTTTCTTGTGTTCAGCGAAGTGCCGACCATCGAAATGCTGATCGGCGGCAGTATCGTCACCGCCGCCGGAATCTTCATTATCTACCGCGAACACAGGCTCGGTCTCGACCGCGCCAAAATGCGCAAGGTGTCCAGTCCGGTCTGAAGTCTTATCCGAACATCAGCGTCCGGTGGCACGCCGCGCCCGCCATTGCTCCGTCTCCTACCGCTAACGGCACCGATCCTGCCGCCCGCGCCGCGTCTCCGCAGGCAAAGACATGGGGCACGCTGGTCTGTTTCATCTCGTCGGTCACGATCTGGCGGCCATTGGGCAATTCCTCGATGGCGCACCCCAGCTGTTCGGCAATGGGACTCGATGGTGCAATGATCGAGGCAACGAACAGTCCGTCGAATGAGAGAACCCGCCCGTCGGTGAGCCGCACATCGGCCCGGCCGGTGATCTCGGCGATCGTGCCGGTTTCAAGCGCCGTACCTCGGGTCGCCAACTGGGCCAACTGCTCGGCGTCGGGCTCGAAACTGGCGTTAGGCAAAAATGTCGTTTGCCCCCAATCGGGAAGCATCAGGGCGTGATGCATGGAAATGGGGCCAACCCCGATCACCCCGATTTGGCCCTGGTCCAGTTCATAGCCGTGACAATAAGGGCAATGGAACACGCTCTGCCCCCATCGCTCCTTGAGGCCGGCGATCTCGGGCAGGGTGTCGGTCACCCCATGGGCAAGGATCAGCCGTCGGCCGACGAAATCCCGCCCATCGTCCAGCGTGACCCTGAACCCATCGGCGCTCTTTTCTGCACCTGCCGCATCGCCTTCGACCCAGGACAGGGTCGGATAGGCCGCCAGTTGCACGCCGCCCTGGGCTGCGATTACGTCCGGCGCCACGCCGTCCTGCGTCAGAAACCCATGAGAATGGCTTGCAAACCGGTTGCGCCGCTTGCCGCCATCGATGACCAGAACGCTGCGCCGCGCGCGGACCAGGGGAAAGGCGGCGGACATCCCCGCATAGCTGCCGCCGATAATGATGACGTCGTATGTCATGTCGTACCTCGATCGCTGACCGACCCCGCAACCGGCGGGGCCATCTTGTAACGTCACATATTACGTAATGTAATGAGTTACAAGATATCGATCAAGCGAAAGTGGCTATTGGGGCAGGTATTTGCGCCAATTGTGCTGTTCGACAAAGCCGAGAACGTCGCGGATTTTCCGGTTCGAGATCGGCGCTTCGTTGGTCCCCATCTCTTTTACGATCGGCGTATTGGGCGCCCATTTGGCCAGAATCTCGGCGGTGGGTTCGTCCGCGGTGATCGTGTCGTTGACCGCATTGAACACCTCAAAGCCAAGTCCGTCCTTTGCGATGCAAAGATCGACAATCTGTCCCAGATCGCGCGCATCGATATAGCTCCAGGCATTGCGCTTGCGCGAAGCGGGGTCGGCAAGGAAGGAATTGAACTTCGGGTATTCATGCGGCTCGATCACATTGCCGATCCGCAACGCATAAATATCGGCGCCCGAGCGCATCGCGAACGCCCGCGCCGTCTTTTCGTTGACCACCTTGGACAGCCCATAGCTGTCCATCGGGTCGACGTCATAATCCTCCTCGAGCGGAAAGCGGTGGTAGTCTTTGTCGCCTTCGGCAAAGCAGACCCCATAAGTCGTCTCGCTCGAAGCGATGATGATCTTTCTGATCCCCAGCTTCACCGCCGCTTCGATCACATTGTAGGTCGAAACGGTATTGGCCTGGAACGTCACATTGTCGGGCTTGAGCAGAATGCGCGGCACCGCGGCAAAATGGACGACCGCATCGACCGGGGCAGGGCCATTCCCGCTCGCCAGCCCCTCGAATCCAAAATGCATCGAAAGCGCGTTGAAGGCCTCGCCGCTATTGGTCAGATCGGCCGAAAGCGTATTGACGTCCGGATGATCGAGCGGCTGCAGGTCGATATTGAAGACTTCGTGTCCCTGATCGAGCAGATAAGGAACAACATGACGGCCGGCTTTCCCGCTCCCACCGGTAAAGACGATGCGTTTGCCCAATTTGAAAATCCTTCTGGCTAGAGCGCTCCCAGGATAAGTGGGTCCCACTTATCCGGTTCGGAAGCACGACAAAACAAGGGCCTAGAGCAATTGAAGCGATTCGAAGAAGCGCTGAAATGCTCTAACTTTCCAGCGCTGCCTTGACCGACAGCAGGTCGGCCCAGGCAAGCCGTTTGGCCGCCGGTTGGCGCAACAGATAGGCCGGGTGCAGCGTTGCCACGGCCCGCATGGAATGACTGCCCACGCTAAGGTCACGCCATTGCCCGCGCAGTCGGGTTATGCCTGTGTCGGTCTCGAACAGCGTTGATGCCGAAGCGCCGCCCAGCGCCACCAGCACCTTGGGCGCCACCAGTTCGATCTGCCGGTAAAGAAACGGCAGGCACACAGCCACTTCCGATGGCGATGGCGTGCGGTTTCCCGGTGGCCGCCAGGGCACCGTGTTGGCGATATAGACCTTGGTCCGGTCCAGCCCTATGGCGCCCAGCATCCGGTCGAGCAATTGCCCTGATCGGCCCACGAAGGGCTTGCCCTGCAAATCTTCCTCGCGCCCCGGCGCCTCGCCCACCAGCATGATCTCGGCATCCGGATTGCCATCGGCAAACACCAGATTGGTGGCCCGCAATTTCAGCCCGCACCCGTCAAAGGTTTCGAGCATGCCACGCAATTGCTCCAGACTCGTTGCGCTCGACGCCATCGCCCGAGCTTCGCCGGGGTCCACATCGGCCGGCCCGCCCGCTACGGGCAGGGGCGGGGTAGGGCGCTGCTGGGTGGCTTGCGGTACAATCGACGGCGCGGCCCGCCGCTGGGCAGGCGCCGGCTTGATTGCCGATTGCGCAAACCGGTCCACCGGTGTCTCGCCAACCGCGATATCGACCCCCGCCGCGACGTACCAGTCGAGCGTGGCCAGAATTTCTTCACGATTTAGCTGTCGATTTGTCATGTCGCTTTTTGTTATGTCACACCGCGACCCACGCTTCCACCTCACTTGGGAATGACTGATGGCCGATGCGATCGAACGCGAGATGATGGAGACCGGCGTAGTGATTGTCGGCGCCGGCCCGGCCGGGTTGTCCGCAGCCATAGCGCTGAAACAGAAATCCCCCGATCTCGAAATCGTCGTCGTCGAGAAATCCGCAGACATCGGCGGTCATATCCTTTCAGGTGCCGTCATGGATCCTGCTGGTCTGGATGCCCTTATCCCAGATTGGCGCGAAAAAGGCGCTCCGGTCGGCCCCGACGTCACCGAAGACAGCTTCGTCTATCTCACCGAAAAATCCGCCATTCCCTTCCCCCACGCCCTGATCCCGCCGATCATGAAGACCAGGGGCGCCGTCATCATCTCGCTCGGAGATCTGTGCCGCTGGCTGGCCGAACAGGCCGAGGCACTGGGCGTCGATATTTTTCCCGGCACGACCGCTGCCGATTTTATCACCGGCGAGAATGGCGAAATCCTCGGCATCGTCACCGGCGACATGGGCGTTGCTCGCGACGGCAGCCATAAGCCCAATTTCACTCCCGGCATCGAGTTGCGCGCCAGATATACGCTCATTGCCGAAGGCGCCCGCGGCTCGCTTGCCAAGCGCCTGATCGCCAAATTCGGTCTGGACGAAGGCCGCGCGCCGCAAAAATATGGTCTGGGCCTCAAGGAAATCTGGGAAATCGATCCGGCAAAACACAAGCCGGGCAAAGTCACCCATTTCATGGGCTACCCGATGGGCAATTCCACCAGCGGTGGCGGCTTTTGCTATCATGCCCAGGACAACAGGATCTATCTTGGGCTTGTCGCCCATCTCGACTACGAGAACCCCACATTGTCCCCTTTCGGCGAATTCCAGCGCTTCAAGCAGCACCCTGAAATCGCCAGACTGCTCGAAGGGGCGACCTGCCTTTCCTATGGCGCACGCGCGCTGACCTCGGGCGGCTGGCAGTCCATCCCCAAAATGGCCTTCCCCGGCGGCGCTTTGATCGGCTGTTCGGCCGGTTTCATGAATGTGCCGAGGCTCAAAGCCATCCACAACGCCATCCGCTCGGGCATGGCCGCGGCGTCCGAAATTGCAAACGCCATCGCCGCCAGCCGCGCCAATGATGAAATCGCAACGCTCGACGAAGCCATCCTCGCTTCGGGCATCCGCGACGATCTTTATCCGGTCCGCGCCGTAAAGCCGCTCTGGAGCAAGCTGGGGACCTTTGTCGGGGTGGGGCTGGCCGGCGCCGACATGTGGGTTTCCAGCCTCGCCAAACTTTCCCCCTTGGGTGGTCTGGTTTCCGACAGGCCCGATTTCGCACGGCTTAAACCGATTTCCGAAGTTGCCCCCATCACCTATCCCAAACCGGATGGCAAAATCGCCTTCTCGCGCACCGAATCGGTCTATCGCGCCAACATCGCCCATGACGAGGATCAGCCCGTCCATTTGCGGCTCACCGATCCGCAAGTTCCGATTCGCGACAACCTGCCGAGATATGGCGAGCCCGCGCCGCTCTATTGCCCCGCCGGTGTTTACGAGGTGATCGAGGAAGGCGGCGATCCCGTGTTCAGGATCAATGCCCAGAACTGCGTGCACTGCAAGACCTGCGATATCAAGGACCCGGCCCAGAACATCAACTGGGTGCCCCCCGAGGGTGGAAGCGGTCCCAACTATTCGGGAATGTGAAAATCGTGTGAGCCCTCAAGGCTTGCGGCGCTCGCGCATTTGCGTGAAAAGGTCTCGTGGGAGTGCTTCCAGGATAATTGGAAGCCGCTTATCCGGTTCGGAAGCGCGACAAGACAAGAACTTGGAGCAATTTGCGCGATTCGGAGAAACGTGAAAATGCATCCAGCTGATGCGCCCAACAATCGACAGGATTGCCGGGTTTGGCTATTGGAGATGATAGGTCGGTTTCAGGCCTGCAAGCGAGGAGTTCGGGAACAATCGTGCTAAAGCTGCTCAAACGGCCGATCCATGCCCTGATCGTTGCCGCGCTCTGCGCTGGCGTTCCACTCTCATCGTCATTCGCGCAGCAGGATATCCTGCCCATGCGCGTCTCGAGCACGATGGGCAGCTATCTGGCCGGCCTTTCCGCCATCGATGCACTCGACGCCCGTCGCGCCGCTTCACTGTTTATGCAGGCCGCCGAGCGCGATTGGGACAATCCGGTCTATTCCAGCCAGGCGTTCCTCGCCTATCTTCTGGCCGGCGACATTTCCGAAGCCGCCACCATGGCTCAACACGTCATTGACCTGACGCCCGAAGACGAGCTCGCCCATCTTGTTCTGGGCTCGGTTGCCCTCAAACAGCGCCGTTACGCTTCAGCCGATCAGTTGCTTTCGCGCGTTCCCGACGCTTCGCTGGTCGGCATTATCGCTTCGGTTATCCGCGCCTGGTCCAAGGTCGGCGAAGACGATACTGACGCCGCAAATGCCATCCTGAGCCAGGTCGGGCAGGGCGGGTTTGACGAGTTTATCATCTTCCATCGCGCCATTCTGGCCGATGTCGGCGGCCAACGCGATGAGGCGATCGATCTGGCCCGCCAGGCCTATGAACTCGATCCGCTCGTCCCGCGCATCGCTGAAGCCTATATCCGCATGCTGGGCAATGCCGGACGCTTCGATGAAGCCCAGGCCGTGCTCGATACTTTTGCTGAACAGGGTGTCGAGCATCCTGTTGTCGATTCCCTGCGCGAGCCCATCGCCAACGGTCAAAAGCCCGGTCTTTTCGCCGGATCGGTCCAGTCGGGCGCGGCCGAAATGCTTCACGGACTGGGCACGGCGCTGGCCCGCGATGGCTCGATCCAGCTCGGCGTCGGCTTCCTGCAACTTGCCAATTACCTCGATCCCGACGAGGCGATCATTTCGATTTCGCTTGGCGAGCTTCTGGCCAGCGCCGGCCGCTACGACGAAGCCGACACGATCTTTGAGACCGTCCCCAACGATTCCCCCCTCCGTGTCAACGCGCTGGTCCGGCTCGCCGAAAACATCGATCTGCGCGGCGATCGCGATGCCGCCATTTCCCGTCTTCAGAATATCGCTGTCTCAAATCCCGACAATCAGGAAGTGCAGGGTATCCTGGGCGACACGTTGCGCTATGCCGAACGGTGGGAAGAGGCGGCGGAGGCCTATTCAGCGGTCATTGACCGGCTCGATCCGGCCCGTCCCAACGACTGGCGCTTCTATTATGTGCGCGGCATCTCCTATGAGCGCGCCAAACAATGGGACCGCGCCGAGGCCGATTTCCTCAAGGCTCTCGAGTTGCGCCCCAATCATCCCGATGTTCTCAACTATCTCGGCTACACCTGGGTGGATCAGGGCAAAAACCTCGAACAGGCGCTTGAAATGATCGAGCAGGCCGTCGAGCTCTCACCGCGCAACGGCTATATCGTCGACAGCCTGGGCTGGGCTTTCTACAAGCTTGGCCGCATAGACGAGGCCGTCGAGGTGCTCGAGGATGCGGTCAACCTTCTGCCTGCCGACCCCGAGATCAACGACCATCTTGGCGATGTCTATTGGGTTGCCGGAAGAGAGCGCGAAGCCATGTTCCAGTGGCGCATCGCCATCGATGTCGATGAGGACGGCGCGGTCACCGAGCGCGCCACGCCAAAGCTGCTTCACGGGCTGGACCCGAACGCGCCCATCGGCGATTGATGCCGCTAACAGAGCCCGCCCCGGCCAAGGTCAATCTCGCGCTGCATGTTGTGGGGCGTCGGGAGGACGGTTTTCATCTCCTCCACACCCTGTGCGTTTTTACCGAACTGGCCGATCTGGTTTCGGTCGCGCCTGCGCGGAAGGACCTGCTTCACGTCTCGGGCCCGTTCGGCGCCGATTTGCCCAACGGGCGTGCCAACCTTGTCATCCGGGCGCTGGAAAAATTCCGCGCCCGCTTTCCCGGTCATCTGCCCGACGGGATCGAAATCCATCTCGAAAAGCACCTCCCCATTGCTGCCGGGCTCGGTGGGGGCTCAGCCGACGCTGCCGCCCTGTTGCGCGTTCTTGCGCGCATGAGCCAAACCCCCATCGCCGATGCGGAAATCTTTGCCCTTGCCGCCACGCTGGGTGCCGATGTGCCCATGTGCCTTTTGAGTCAGCCTTGCGAGGTAACCGGCATTGGCGAAAAAATCGCACCGCTCACAACCTTTCCTCAGATGCACCTGGTTCTGGTCAATCCTCTCGAACAGGTTTCCACCCCTGATGTGTTCAAGCGGCTGACCCAAAAGCACAATCCGCCCATGCCCGAGCTGCCCGCGCCGCTCGATCGTGCAGCGCTGCTCTCGCTCTGGCTTGCCGATACCCGCAATGATCTTGAGGCCCCCGCCACCGAACTGGTGCCTTCCATCGCTTCGATCGTGGGCGCGATCTCCACCACATCAGGCTGCGTCACCGCCCGCATGTCAGGCTCCGGCGCCACCTGCTTCGGCCTATACGGCAGCGCCGCCGCCGCCCACCAGGCGGCTCACGATTTGCGCGAACGCTTCTCGGGCCATTGGGTCGCCGCCACGCCGCTGCTCGGGCAATAGGCTGCTACCAGCCTCCTCCGCCGCCGCCTCCTCCGCCGCCGCCCGAAAAGCCACCGCCCCCCGACCCGGACGAACTCGATGCCTGCGGCTGGGACGAGATCATCGCAGCGCTGAGCCCGGTCGCCACCCCGCCCATGGTGCGCGCGAAGCTGCCCGAAGAGAAATTGCCGCCGCTATACCAGTGCGGCGAGTAGTCTGTGCCCGCATCCTTGACGGCGTGACGGGCCAGATCGTTCTCGAACCGCGTCGACCAGGGCTTTTCCACGCCCAGCGCCATGGCATAGGGCAGGATGGCCTCGAAGCGTGAAACGCTCATGTCGGGCTCGCCCTGAAAGTTGAGCCGTTCCTTTTCGGCCGTCTCGAGATACATTTTGAAGCCATCGATTTCGTCCATGATCTTGCGCCCATGCACGGTCGGCGCCCGCATCAGAACGGCAAACACCAGCGTTACCGCAATGATGGTGATTGCCGCGACGAACGGAAAATCGATATTGGAGAGATCGAGCACATCCAAAGCAAAGGCCCCAGAATTGGCGATAAAAATGCCCATGATCGCCAAACCGAAAAACCGCCCGATCCCATGGCCCTGCCAAAAGGAGCGCGCCGCCGTCCCAATGATCGATAGGAAGACCGCGGCAAAGGCAGCAAAAAACACAAACAACGGGTGCAACACGCCCGTTGCCACCATGACGACCAGCGACAAAATGCCGATCAGCACGCCGACAGCGATATAGATCATATGGCTGTTGAAATAGACCTTGCGGTTTTCGGCTTCCAGCGCAGCGATGAAGGCGGACTTGGCCTTGGCCAGTTCCGGCCCGCTTGTCTTGTCGATGGTCACCGGGCTCATCGATTTCAAATCCCCGTAAATCACCGCTTCGCCCGGCGGCAGCGGTTCTTTCGGGTACTGCCCGGTCACCGTCAGGGTGTTTTTCTTTCCCTGCTTGCCGATTTCAATCAACTCCTTGGTGGCCAGTGAAATCAGCGCGGCGGAAAAGGCTGTCCAGCCCGTTTTCCCCCATCCCATGGTGTGCACGTAATGGACGAGTGCAGGGGAAAAGCCTTTGGGGGGATAAAATCTGGGAAATATGACGCCCTTGGCCGGATCGCGGCCCACAGCGCCCCAGGCCAGCGCATTATAGGCAATGACGATCAACAGCATGGCCAGCGGGATGATGTAGTCGCGATAATCGGAAAACCAGAACACCAGCGCGTCGGTGCCTTGGGGCGGCGTGAGAATGCCTTTCTCGAAGGAAACCGAAACCGTCAGCCCTTCGCCCGGCCCGAGCGCCCGCGTCACCGTAAATCGTGCCTGCCGGTCGTTGAGTCGTTCGGCCGAACTGTCCGCGCTACGCACCCCAAATTCGCCAGTATAGGCATTGAGTTCAGTGATCTGAGCGCCTTCGGGCAGCTTCACCAACGCGCGCGCCCGCAGGATGGGGAAATTCCAGTAATTGCCCGTCGCGTTCCAGTAGAACTCGTCGTGATCCTCGAACAGGCGTGCCGCACGGTCCATCCGATAGACGATCTCATAGCGGTGCACACCCGACTGCAAAAGCACCTCGGCCGACCCGATCCGGATCCGTTGTCCGCCCGATATTCCCTCGACCGCAAAGGGTTCTGCCGCGCCATTGCGCATCACGGAAATCACCTCAAACGGCAGCCGGATCGTCCGGCCATCGGGCGTTTCGAGAAGGGTTGGGATGTCGCGGAAGATTCCGCGCCGAATTTCGTTGCCCTCGGCATTCACCGCGATCTGTTCGGTGATGGTCACTGAAGTATCGGCATGAACCTCGAAAATCGCGTTGAACTCGCGGATTTCCTCGCGCGCCCACGCAGGCGTGGCGCAAATCAAAACGATCAGGGCAATGAGAAAACGCTGCATCGGCCTTACTGGAACTTGACCTGCGGCACCGCCCGGTCCGCCTCGTTCTCCAGCTCGAAATACTCGGCCTTTTCGAATTTGAAGGCATTGGCAACGATGTTGGAAGGAAACGATTCCACGGCGATGTTGAGATTGCGCACGGCCCCGTTGTAATAACGCCGCGAAAGCTGGATCTCGTCTTCCACAGTCTGCAGCGCCGTCTGGAACTCAAGGAAATTGGTGTTGGCCTTGAGGTCGGGATAGGCCTCGGCCACCGCAAAAAGCCGCCCCAAAGCCCCCGAAAGAAGCCCCTCCGCCTGTCCGCGTTCGCCGGGCGAAGCGTTCTGTGCCGCCTGCACGGCCGCGCGCGCATCGGTCACCGCCTGCAGCGTCTCGCGTTCATGGGCCATATAGCCCTTGACCGTTTCGAGCATGTTGGGAATGAGATCGGCGCGGCGCTTGAGCTGCACGTCGATGCCCGACCAGCCCTCTTCCACCAGCTGCCGATTGCGGATCAGATTGTTGTAGACATAGATCGCATAGCCGAGAACGGCCACGACCAGTATCAGGATCACCCATTCCATCTGCCGCTTCCCTCCTGCCGCATGGTTGCGGCCAGAGTGGCACCATTAATGGGCTATATCAATCACTTATCGGCGCCGGTCGCCCCGCCGCCGGCCGTTTGCAGCCACGCCGCACCGCACGCCTTGGCCAACTCGCGAATGCGCAGGATATAGCTTTGGCGCTCGGTCACCGAAATCACCCCGCGCGCGTCGAGCAGGTTGAAATTGTGGCTGGCCTTGATGACCTGCTCATAGGCTGGCACGGCCATGGTCTGGCGCTCACCATCCTGACCTGCCGCAAGGATGGCCTTGCACTCGTCCTCGGCATCCTTGAAATGCCGAAACAGCATTTCGGTATCGGCCGCCTCGAAATTGTATTTGGAAAATTCCTGCTCGTTTTGCAGGAACACCTCGCCATAGGTGACCTTCTGATCGCCTTCGCGTCCGTTGAAGTTGAGATCGTAAACGTTCTCGACCCCCTGCACATACATCGCCAGCCGTTCCAGCCCATAGGTGATTTCCCCGGGAACGGGAGAGCATTCAAAGCCCGCGACCTGCTGGAAATAGGTGAACTGGGAAACCTCCATCCCGTCGCACCAGCACTCCCAGCCCAGCCCCCATGCCCCCAGCGTCGGGCTTTCCCAGTCATCCTCGACAAAGCGGATATCGTGCAGCTTCGCGTCCAGCCCGATGGCGGCCAGCGATTGAAGGTAGAGCTCCTGAATATTGGCGGGGGAGGGCTTTAAGATCACCTGGAACTGATAATAGTGCTGCAGCCGATTGGGATTTTCCCCATAGCGCCCGTCGGTCGGCCGGCGTGATGGCTGCACATAAGCCGCGTTCCACGGTTTCGGCCCCAGCGCCCGCAGGGTGGTCGCGGTGTGAAACGTTCCCGCGCCCATCTGCATGTCATAGGGCTGCAGGATCACACAGCCCTGATCGGCCCAGAAATTCTGCAGGGTCAGGATCAGGCCCTGAAACGAATTTCTGGGGTCCATGTGGGGCTTGTGCAGCTCAGCCATATTTGTTCCGGATAACGCCGTTGTTGAAAGCGGCGCGACCGTAGTTGTGCCGCCATCCAAGGTCAAGCGCGACAGGCTATTCCTTGCCCGGGCGATAAACCCCGTCTTCGCCGCGCTCCAGCGTCACCACGCCTCCCGATTTCAGCTCGGCCTTGTTGCGCTCGATCTGGGCCTTGCGTTTTTCCTGAGCGCGCGAGTCGTCCTCGGCGAATTTCTTGCGCCAGTCCCGTACGATCGAGCGCAGCCCGATCCCGATCAGCAGCGCCAGCAGAATGGTGACGAGTGTCGATATTCCCATGGTTACAACCCCAGCCGCGACCAGGCTTCCCGGTCCTCGATCTTTGCCATCACATCCCCGGCGACATCTCCGCCCGCCGATAGCCCGAAATTGGGCAATTGCAGCAGGCTCTTCTTTGGTGCAATCGATTTGATCGTCACCTCCTTGCCAAACCGCTCACGCAACGTGCCGTGCAGGTCACCCAGGCTGTCAACGAGCCCCATCGCCAGCCCGCGTTTCGCCGTCCAGAACTCGCCGGTATAAATCTCGTCGTCGGCCAGAGTGATCTTGGAAGCCCGCCGCGATTTCACATGGTCGATAAACACCTCGTGGATATCGAGCTCCAGCTGCTTGATGCGCGCGACGTCCTCGGGCTTTTCGGGCAGGAAGGGATCGAGCGTCGATTTGTTCTTGCCCGCCGTATAGAGGCGCCGGTCGATGCCCAGCTTGGCGATCGCATCGACAAACCCGAAGCTGGCCATGACCACCCCGATCGATCCCACCAGCGAGGAGGGGTCGGCAATGATCTCGTCGCCCGCCGAGGCAATGAAATACCCGCCCGATGCCGCCGCGTCCTCGACAAACACCAGAACCCTTTTTTCATGATGGTCGGCCAATTGCCGGATGCGCTGGGCAATCAGGCGCGATTGCACGGGCGATCCGCCCGGCGAATTGACCACGATCGCCACCACCGGCGCTTTCTTGATCTTGAACGCTTTTTCCAGAAGCGGCGCCACCGAGGCGATGTTGAGCCGGCCCGGCTTGAGATCCTGCGAGATGACCCCCTGCAGCCGGACAACGGGGATAACCGGCCCGCGATTGCCGAAAAACCTTTTGTACCAGGGACGCTTGGGAGCCTCGATCTGGCCGTCGGAAAATGCGGTCATCTTTGTCTCCCTTTTGGAAATGGGCTCTTGGCGAACGCCTTGGCTCTCATTTAGGCATTCATTTGCCGTCGTGCCAGTCCAACCGCGCCTCGCCGCGCAGGATCGATCGCACCGGCTCGGAAAAACCGTTGCCCGTCTCCCCATGCACGATCAATGGCGGCAACAGCGCCATTGGAGCGTTGCTGCCCTTGCACCCCCTGACCAGCACCCGGGTCGCTGCCATGCCGGGGCGCGGCGCTATGGGCAGAACGGCAATGGCGCCCATGCGCGAATTGAACGCTGCAAGAAGCTGGGGCAGGGCCTGCGCCAAATGGATAAAGATCACTTCGCCCTTTGCATGGGCGCACGAAACCGCGGTCCTTACCCAGCCCGAAACCTCCCCGTCTGTATGCCGCGCCGCCGCTCGCGCCGGGTCGGGCGCATGGGTGCCCGCGTCGAAAAACGGAGGATTGGCAATCACCACATCGAACTTGTCGGTGCCCAACCCCAATGCCTTGCGTTCGGCTCCGGTCGCCGTGGCGCTGATTTTCAGAATTGTTGCGCGTTCGGCAAAGCCATTGGCCTCTACATTGGCGGCAGCCAGCATCGCCATGTCGGCGTTGTTTTCGACAAGCGTCGCCTCCAGTCCATCATTGTGGGCCAGCGCACACAGTCCCGCCACGCCTGCACCTGCCCCCAGATCGAGCAATTGGCGCGCACCCTGGGGCAGGCTGGCGCCCAAGAGCACCGAGTCCAACCCGGCCCGAAATCCCTTTTCGGGCTGGGTTATGGACAATTTGCCGCCCAGAAACGCGTCGGCATCCTGCTGTTGGCGTTTTACAA